>JAFWOE010000036.1 GCA_017509985.1 Lachnospiraceae bacterium | reverse complement strand
GCTCACAGCCTGCTGCGTAATAAAAAGCTGGTTAGCCGTTTCCGTAAAATTAAGTGTTTCGGACAACGAAAGGAACAGTCTTATCTTTTGTTCGCTGATCATAGACGCCTCCTAAGACAGAACGTATTCTGTATTCATTATACTATTTAAAAGAGACAATCGCAATAGTTTTTACGCTTTAACAACCATAAGGTTGTTATTCGCCGTTTTCTAGCTGTTTCAGCTTTTCTTCATACGATGATATACTATATTCGCTAAATATCGATACAATCAAACTGCATTCAGGAGGGAATTATTTATGAGCGTCGATTATGATCGCGTAGTGACTTCCACAGCCTGGTCACCGGGACCGGGATGCCACGGCGGCTGTGGTGTTAAGATCTACGTCAAAGGCGACAAAGTCGTTAAAGTAGAAGGCGATCCCTGCCATCCGTACAACATGGGACGCGGCTGCTCCAGACTTTTGGCCATGACTCAGTTCATGTACCATCCGGATCGTATCACCTATCCTCTTAAGAGGATCGGAGCCCGCGGCGACGGACGTTTTGCCCGCATCAGCTGGGATGAAGCATACGACGAGATCGAGTACAAATTCAACAAGATCAGGGATGAATATACTGCAAACGCAGTTATCTTCATTCAGGGAACCGGACGTGATATCGGCGGCCCGATGTCCATCGTAGCTTATAACTACGGTTCCGCAAACTGGTCACAGTTAGGTCTTGCAGGCCAGGCCTGCTACGGACCGCGTCTTGGCGCCATGTCAGCGATCCAGGGCGACAACTCCATCACAGATGCTTCCCAGTTCCTGGAGAAGCGTTATGAAGATCCCAGATGGAAAGTTCCGAAATACATCATCGTATGGGCACAGGATCCGACCAGAGGCTGCCAGGACGGCTTCTACGGCAACTGGATCGTGGACTGCATGAAGAGAGGTTCCAAGATCATTCTTATCGATCCCAGACAGAACTTCCTTTCATCCCGTGCGGAATATCATCTCATGCTTCGCCCCGGCACAGACGCGGCGATCGCCATGTGCATGATCAACCTGATCATTGAAAATGACTGGTACAACCATGAATTCGTAGAGAACTGGACGACCGGTTTCGAACAGCTCAAAGAGCGTGCTAAAGAGTTCACTCTTGAGAAGGTCTCCGCTATCTCATGGGTTCCGAAAGACGTTATCTACAACGCAACAAAGGCTTATGCTCTTAACTCCCCGGGCTGCGCTATCCAGTGGGGACTTCCGTTCGACCAGATCGGCGACGGCGTTCACGCAGCACAGGCTGTTAACGACCTTTGGGCTATCACCGGCAACCTCGACGTTCCCGGCGGACAGGTCATCGCACGTAACGGATATCATGTATCTGCTTATCCGTTCGATAACTATCAGCTTGCTGATATGTTCGGCGATGCATTCGTTGAAGGCGTCGTTCAGAAGAGGATCGGTTCCGATGAATACGGCTGGCTGAGAAAATGGCGCTGCTATATCCAGCCCGACCTTGCCATCGACCAGATGCTTACACAGAAACCTTATCCGATCCGTGCCACATTCACCCAGACAGCCAACCCGGTTGCCCGCGGCGCGGATGTAAAACTTCACTATCAGGCAATGATGGCTATGGACTTCAACGTAGTAGTTGATCTGTTCCATAACGCCACAACGATGTCCTGTGCGGATATCATCCTTCCCGCTTCCTGCTTCACAGAGCGTACAGGTTTCAGAAGCTGGTTCGAGCCGGTTCAGGTCATCCAGCCCGCTGTACAGGTCGGCGAATGCAAGAACGACTGGGAGATCGCCTGCGACCTCGCCGCAAGGTTCAATCCGGATTTCGCAAGAAGATTCCCGAACGGCTTTGCAGATTATATGAACTGGCGTCTTGAGCCGTCAGGAGAGACCTATGAAAGCCTTGTCGAAAAGGGCGGCTGGAAATGGGCCGATGCTGAAGCAAAGACAGAAGAAGTTGAATCCAAGGTTCCGTGGATCCCATACTACCGCTATAAGACAGGTGCTTTAAGACCTGACGGAAAACCGGGCTTCCGTACACCTTCAGGAAAAGTAGAACTCTGCTCCTCACAGAACACCGACTGGGGCTGCACAGGAAGCACTCATGTTGATCCGCTTCCGCACTTCCAGGAGCCGCCGGAGTCAGAAGTTTCCACACCGGATGTATTCAAGCACTTCCCGCTCGTTATGATCACGGGACGCCGCTCACCGGTATTCTTCCATGCAGAACACAGAAACATTCCGTGGCTGCGTGAGCTGAATCCGTATCCGGATGTTGAGATCCATCCCGACGTAGCACGCGATGTAAAAGTAGAAGAAGGCGAATGGGTATGGGTAGAAAGCCCGAGAGGCCGCGTACGCCGCAAGGTAAAGATCAACCCGGGTCTCAATCCGAGAACAGTCTCCTGCGAACACGGCTGGTGGCTGCCTGAGACAGAAGGTCGTTCACCTTACCTCTATGGCTGCTTCGACGTCAGCATCAACGTACTCACACCTCATGGCACACAGGCACGTACAGGTTACGGCGGAAGCGGTTACAAGACCTCTCTCGTACGTATCAGGAAGATGGGCGAAGGAAGTCCGTGCTGGCCGCCTGTAAGAGTATGGGGAAGATGGCCTGAGTATTACAAAGACAACCTGAAGACAGATTACAAGAAGCTCAACGAGCAGTACAAGGGCAGAGAAGAAGAGCTTCTGAAGAACGATCCGGCCAAGCTTGAAGATACTTTCCTCGGAGACGGCGAATCTGTACAGCGTCTTATCAAGAACCTCAAGCAGCAGAAACAGTAAGGAAGGAGCGAAGTTCAGATGGGAAAGAAAGGCATATTAGTTGATATGTACTACTGCACCGGCTGTCATGCATGCGAAGTCGCCTGCAAACAGGAGAACCAGTTCCCGGTCGGCATAGCAGGTATTAAGATCAACGAACTTATAATGGAAAACGGACTGAATACAGACCGCGTACAGTTTGACTGGTTCCCGCATTTTACGAACCACTGCAACCTCTGCGCAGACCGTATCAGCTCCGGCGAAGATACAAGACCGGCCTGCTGCAAGCACTGCGGTACGGCATCCCTGCATTACGGCGAGCTTACCGAGCTTGTTAAGATGATGGAAACGATGCCGAGAAGCGTACTTCACAGCCCGCTTTAATCGATCGGAAAGGAGAAAACAATGGCACAGTATACATTTTCATATGTCAGAAGCGAATACGACCGTATTCCCTGGCAGTTAAAGAAGACGCTCGACCAGATCCTTGCCGATTCCAAAGCAGATGAGGAAACCAAAAAGCTTGTTTCAGATGTCTGCCTGGCAGTTGAAGAAGCAGTCGCGAACCTTGCTCTTTATGC
>JAFWOE010000035.1 GCA_017509985.1 Lachnospiraceae bacterium | reverse complement strand
ACTCTCTGAAAAAGATTGATCGTCAGAATTAACACTTGGCTAATTCATCCTGATTTACATTATTTTTGGAATCGTTTTCGAGGATGTGTTTTTACTGTTGTTTTGTCAAGGATCTCGTCCCCTCTTGGGGGACAGCTTCATCATATTACCCTTTTCGTTTTCGTTTGTCAACCCCTGAATTTAAAAAATATTTTCTTTTTTTCAAGCCCTCATTTTCCTTCCTTCTGCTGTCATTTCATGCTATAGTATAGACGATTTATTATATAAGAAAGAAAACCACAACATCTTCCGCTTGCCGAAAATTCAGGCACAAGATATCTATTGAGGGATACAGATGGGCGCAGCAAATATTATAATCTTTCTCGGCGGACTGGCATTGTTCCTCTATGGCGTAACGTTAATGGGCGACGGAATGAAGCTGCTGGCAGGGAGCCGGCTGGGTTCGCTGATCCAGAGGCTGACCGGGTCCCCCGTCAAGGCCCTCGGGCTCGGCGCGGGAATGTCTGCCGTGATCCAGTCTTCCTCCGCGGTTTCGATCATGTCCATGGGCTTTGTCAATACCGGCCTGATCCGGCTGGGGTCTGCGTTATATATCGTTCTGGGCTCACTGCTCGGCACCAGCATCACCGGATGGATTGTTGTGATCGCCAACGGCGGCTCCGGATGGGCAGCCATCCTTTCCACTTCCGTTATCGTCGGTATTATCGCACTTATTGGTATTATATTAAGAAAATTTTCAAAATCCGCATCCAATCATGTGATCGGAGATATCCTGCTGGGCTGTGCCGTCCTGATGCTCGGGATGTCCACCATGACCAATTCCATGGCCCCGGTGAATTCCAATCCCGCTTTCTTATCTTTTCTCACCAAGCTGTCCAATCCGGTGCTCGGAATCTTTATCGGCATCATTTTCACCTGCATCGTCCAGAGCTCGGCAGCCGGTGTCGCTACGCTCCAGGCGCTCGCCCTTACCGGAAGTCTCACCTATTCCGTCGCGATCCCTGTCATGCTCGGCATAACCATCGGCGGCGCGCTTCCCGTACTCATCAGCTCCATCGGCGTATCGCCGAACGGTGTGCGGACCGCACTGTCTCATTTGCTGTTTGACGTTATCGGAGTATGCATCCTCGGCATCATCTTTTATACTGTGAATGCCATCCACCCCTTCGGTTTCATGGATGATTCGATCTCCATTGTCATGGCCGCCCTGCTCAATACCCTGATAAGGCTGATCCTGGTCGTGATCCTCTTCCCGCTGGTCGGCTTTGTCGAAAAGCTCCTGCTCTCACTTGTTAAAGAAAAAAAAGAGGAAGAAGTCCCCGGGGTCGATCTCGAAATGCTGGAAGAGCGTTTTCTTTCCCACACCGCTGTCGCGATCGCGCAGAGCCGCCGTGTGATCGACTCCATGGCCCTGCTTGTGCATAAAAACCTGTCGGACGCTGCAAAAACACTGGAATCCTACAGCGAAGAAATGTTTCTGGAAGTAAAGGAGACCGAGGATCTCATTGATAAATATGAAGACAAGCTCGGCACTTACCTCATAAAGATATCCGGTGCACAGCTCTCCAAAGACCAGAACGAGGAACTGTATATGTTCCTGCATGCGATAACGGATCTGGAAAGGATCTCCGACCATGCGCTGAATCTTTCCGAAAGCGCACAGGAGATCCACGAAAAGAATATTGCGTTTTCTCCCGAAGCACAGCACGAGCTTTCGGTCCTGAAGTCTGCCATAGCAGAGATCACAGACATCACGCTCGACGCATTTGTCAATAATGATCTGGAAAAAGCGCACAGGGTCGAACCGCTCGAAGAGCATATTGACAATCTCTGCGACGCCCTGAAGCACAATCATATCGACCGGCTCCAGAATGAAGCCTGCACCCTGGAACACGGCTTCGTCTTTAACGATCTCCTTACAAACTACGAGCGGATCGGCGATCATTGCTCAAACATTGCCGTAGCCATGCTGGAGATCAATAATGACGCTTTCGACACCCATGCCTACGTTGACAGCCTGGTACGCATGAAAGACGAAAAATACTATCGCTACTCCCAGGAGTATCAGCAGAAATACCGTCTGTAGGCTGGCCCGGAAGTTTTACACGCTTCGTCTTCCGGCAATGATCTCGCGGTAATCTTCCAGATTTTTCCGCAGCAGCTGCGGTATGTTCAGGCTGTACGGACAGCGGGTCATGCATACGCTGCAGTCCACACAGTCTTCTATCCTTTCCATTTCTTTTTTCCAGTGATCTGTCAGCAGCGACTCACTCGGCATGCGACGGATCATCTGGGACATCCGCGCACACTGGCTGATGATGATACCGACCGTGCACGGACTGCAGTATCCGCAGCTCCTGCAGAAATCTCCGGACAGTTCCTTTCTGTCCGCTTCGATCACCGCTTTAATATCTTCGTCCAAAACAGCTTCTTCATTAAAGAAAGAAAGCCATTCGTCCAGTTCCTTTTCCCTCTGGATCCCCCAGATCGGCAGGACGTTGTCAAACTGCGACATAAAAGCCATGCAGGCACGGGAATCGGTAAGCAGTCCTCCGGAAAGCCCCTTCATGGCAATAAAGCCCATATCCGCTTTTCTGCAGGCATTCACCAGCGCGATCTCCCTGTCCGACGCAAGATAGCTGAACGGATACTGGAGCGACTCGTAAAGTCCCGACTGTACGACCTCCTCCGCTGCACTGATCTGATGAGCTGAACATCCGATATGTTTTATCATACCCTGCTCTTTTGCCCGGACCAGCGCTTCGTAAAGGCCGGTCCCGTCGCCCGGCCGGAAGCACTGCGGCACACAGTGGAGCTGATAAAGGTCCACATGATCCGTTTTCAGATTCTTCAGCGAAGTCTCCAGTTCTTTTTTTAACTCATCGCCGGTCTTTGCCATCGTTTTTGTGGCAATAAATATTTTATCTCTTATGCCTTCAAAGGCGAGGCCCATTTTTTCTTCGCTGTCGGTATAGGCCCTGGCCGTATCGAAAAATGTCATGCCTCCTTCATACGCCCGTCTCAGGAGCGATACCGCAGCTGCAACAGACACTCTCTGGATCGGAAGGGCGCCGAAGGCATTCTGCGGCGTAATGATCTCTGTTTTTCCCAAACGTATTTTTTTCATTCGAATCTTCCTCCCCTGCAGCTGTTTCAAGCAGTAAACTTCCCCTTTAACGACTGCCGGCAGGTAGAATTGCTTCTATCTGCCGGCTCTGTCGCTATTCAGTCTCTTATCCTCGGATAATCTATGGAGACAACAGGACTCGAACCTGCGACCCTTTACACGTCAAGCAAATGCTCTCCCAGCTGAGCTATGTCTCCTTACAGGGAGATTATACCAATTAAATCTCCCACGGGCAATACCGATTTTTGACCGGATCAGATCTTTCCGTCATTCTTTTCCTCCAGCACGCGGACAGCGTGATAAAGGAATTCACTGTACGGTGTTTCGATCCCCAGCTCTTTTCCGAGTCTCAGGATCGTTCCGCAGAACATGTCGATCTCGGTATGCCGGCCGTTTTCAATATCCTGAAGCGTAGAGGCTTTGTTGGTGTATGGCTGCTTTTTCAGGCTTTCCACATGCTCTTTGCAGTAATCATCATCGATTTCTATACCTTTGGCGTGGGCGATCTTTATCACTTCTTCCCCGGTCTTTACACGGAGAAAGTTCGCATGTTCGCTGGCTCCCCAGGCACCGAACGGAATCCCGAGCACGGCCGAAACCGGGTTTTCGCTTACGTTGCAGACAAACTTTTCCCAGATAGCCCTTACCATGTCGTTTTTGAGTACGCAGCCGATCCCGGCGCTCTCAAAAAGCTCTTTTACAGCCAGTACCCTTTCCGAGGGCGTTTCACTGTATTTTTCACCGAATTCCAGAAAGGCGCGTGCAGGATTAAACGAAATGCGGTTGTCCTCCTTTACTGCACTGGTCCGGGCCAGGGAATAGATCACGCGTTCGCTTCCGTACACTTCGGCTGCGACGTTTTCGCTGTCCACCCCGTTGAGCGGAGTCATGATGACCGTCTTCGGGCCGATCTGATTCCGCATGCTTTCCAGCGCTTCACGAAGCTGGGGCATTTTGGTGATCACGATCGCCAGATCAGCGGGCCCGGTCTCTTCCGCCGGATCCACTATATGAAAAAACTGCTGCTTTCCGTTTATGATCCTTCCCTCTTCATTCAGCTTTTCGGCACGTCTGCCGGAGGCAATGACCCGCAGATCATCACCGAGAACATTCTCAAGATTTCCCGCAATATAGGATCCGATGGCGCCGAGTCCGATCAGTGCAGCAGTTTTTATCGTCATTTTTTCTTTCCTTTCATTGACACTCAGTTAAGCTTCATAAAATTCCGGTTATAAAGATCTCCAGCCCGATGGCGATCAGGATCGCGCCTCCGAGGATCGAAGCCTTATCCGCCAGTTTCATCCCGAAACGTTTTCCGAGATACAGGCCGCCCATACAGATCGCAAAAGTGACCGCACCGATAATGACCGCCGATCCGAATGCTTCCAAAGTATGGTACTCCGCGATCGCGAAGCCGACCGAAAGCGCGTCGATCGACGTCGCGATCCCCTGAACCAGCAGTGCAGAAAACCCGATTGCCGGCTTCACCGGTGAAGAATTCTCTTTTCTGACGCCTTCCAGGATCATCTTTCCGCCGATATAAAACAGCAGGATCAGTGCGATCCACGGTATGAATCTGCGGAAGGTCTCAAAGGCTTCGGCGATCCTGTTGACACAGAACCAGCCTATAAGCGGCATCAGGAACTGAAAACCGCCGAATACTCCGGCAATGGCGCACATCCTGCCGGCTTTCATTTTCGACTCGTTCAGGCCGTTTGCCAGTGATACCGAAAAAGCATCCATGGCAAGGCCGGCTCCGAGAAGCACTGAATTAAAAAAGAAGATCATCATCGTCATACTTCAGATATTGCCCAGATAAACGTACTTCAAATATTTTCGCGCGGTTTCTTCCAGTTCCTTCATGCATCCGATATCCGTCGGCGGGGCCGTCATATGACGCATCGGAAAGTATCTTGTGATATGCAGCGGGATCTCCGGGTCCAGGTCTGCGATCCATTTTGCTTCATGCTCCATCTCTTCCGCGGAATCACTGAGCCCCGGGACAATGAGTGTCGTAAGCTCAACATGGCAGTCTTCCGCTGCACGGGTGATGAATTTCAAAACCGTTTCAAGGTCTCCTGCCAGCTGCCTGTAGCCTTCCGGCCGGAAACTTTTCAGGTCGATGTTCATTGCGTTAATGTACGGGAGAAGTTCCTCCAGCACCCATAATTCCGCGGTTCCGTTGGTAACGATCACATTCTTCAGGCCGGCTTCGTGAACAGCTTTTGCCGTATCCCGGACAAATTCATAGCCGACGACCGCTTCATTATAGGTATAGGCCACGCCGATATTTCCGCGGCTCTTTGCCCGGACCGCTGCCTCGCAGATCTCCTGCGGCAGGATTTCCCGATACGCCTTAAAGCCGTTTCCGCCGGCTGCGGCGATGGTATGGTTCTGGCAGAACGGACAGTTCAGATTGCAGCCGAAACTGCCGGCCGAAAGGATCATGCTTCCGGGAAAAAAGCGCTTCAGCGGCTTTTTTTCGATGGGATCCAGCGCAAGGGCGGTCACTTTCCCGTAGTTTGCACAGACTACCGTACCGCCGGAATTCTTTCTCGCCCGGCAAAGACCGTATTCGTCTTCCTTCAGGGAACAGTGATGAAAGCACACCGGGCAGACCGCCTTATTCATGCCGGACCACCTCAAAGCGGAACAGCTTCACACCGGACTCCTGCTGCCCGATCCCGGCTTTCTGCCTGGCAATGGCCACCTGGTATTCGACTGTATCCACGCCTTCCAGATCCGGAAGCAGAAGGCCTCTCCTCCAGCCTTTCTGAACGATAACGCCGTACCGCTTCACATCCAGTTCATCCGGAGAACCGATTTCTTCCGGTTCATGGAGAATGTCTACTCCGATCTCCAGATCCGGCAGTTCTTCCACGCGGATCGGAGGAAACCGCGGATCCCGTGTTGCAGCGGAGATCGCATTTGATACGATCTCTTCGGTGAGCGTATCGCGGACTGCCTCGATCGTCCCGATGCAGCCCCTCAGTTCCCCATGTTCATGGATGGATACAAATGCCCCGGCTTTCGCGGTCATCATTTCATCCGTAAGCTCTTCCATCGACGGCACGTAAACCCGGCCGTTCCTAACATATTCTTCTATTGTGTTTTTCGCAAGTGCAACGTATTGATCCATATCTGCCTCCTGCTGCGCCCGAAATCTTTCTTCCCGCGATCATTCTCCGGCTCTCATGCCGAAACCTTCTGCTCCTCCGGATGATAGATCACAAAGCCATAGCCGACGCCGAAGGTTGCTTCATGAGAAAGTGTTTCCGCACAGATTTTATCGTCTCCGAAGGCCCCGCCCATGATCACAAACGACCGGTGCCCGCACTCCATGCTGTCTTCGAGCAGGTCTTCGTCAAAGTCCGGAAGCGCCCTGAAATCCGCACGGCCCATTGTGTCCATGATTTTCGCATCATATTCCGGTCCTGCCGGCCGGTATCCGTAGGGACCGTCTTTCTTCTGACAGTGGCTTAAGTCTCCGCTGGCGATGAAAACCGCTTTCCTCCCGGTCTCTTCCACTGCCTGACGAATCAGCTTTCCGAAAAAGACGTGGTCCTCCAGCGAAAGACCGGAGAGGCCGATCCGCACCAGTTTATAATCCGTATAGTATCGGTTAATAAAGTACAGAGGCACCATCGTTCCATGATCCAGGCTTTTGTCCCTTTCTCCTTCTGTCCCGGCAGGAAAGCCCTTCGTTTTGCAGAGAGCGGCAAGCCTGTCCCGAAGTTCCTCATCATATTCCGCATGCAGGCGCACCTGCGGCGCCCGGAAAGGAGCAAAACTGCCGAAGGCCCCGGATCCCGGCGAGATATGAAAATAATCCCGGTACATGACCTGGTGGGGCGACGTCAGGATCAGCGTCTCCGGTTTCAGTTCCGCAATATCTTTCGCAATGCGGTCAAAAGAATCCAGCGTGGCTGAAATTGCTCTTTCTTCACCCCGCCCGATCTCGGGAACGGCTATGGGCGGATGCGGTACCATATATCCTGCGATCAAAGGCATGCGGCCACCTCCTGTCTGATCGGCTCAAAGCCCGATAAGCCGGGCAAGAGCATTAAACAACGCGTACGTGATCCTCGATATCGGCGAGATCCCGATCCTGCTGAAAAAGAGCAGCAGGATGAGCAGTATAATCATAGAATATCTTTCATATTTCAGAAAGGCATTGTAGGCCCGGTCCGGGAGAAACGCCGTAAGGACCCTCGAACCGTCAAGCGGCGGGATCGGGATCAGGTTGAACACGGCCAGGCTGAGGTTTATCATGGCCGCATAGATCAGAAAGATCGAAATATTGTAGGTAAACTGTGTGAGCGTTCCGTGATAAACGAACCGGCAGATGATCATAAAAATCACCGCCATGATCAGGTTGGAGACCGGCCCTGCGACTGCCGTCAGTGCAAAATGCGCTTTGGGCTTTTTAAAGTTCCGGATGTTGATCGGCACCGGCTTTGCGTAGCCGACGCCGAACAGGAAGATCATGACCGTGCCCCACAGATCCAGATGCTTAAAAGGGTTTAACGTGACCCGCCCGCGGAGCCGCGGCGTGGGGTCTCCCAGCTTATCCGCCATCCATGCATGGGCGCATTCGTGCACCGGAAAACAGCAGAGGATGACAAATACCCGGCTCAGGATCTGTATCGGATCAAAATTCAGATTCGAAAAATAATTGTATGTTGCCATAACGCGCCCTTTCGTTTTTCCTATCATACCTTATTTATCGGATTTTTTAAATCAAAAAACCGCCCCGGCGGATGTTTTCTCCGCCGGGACGGTCTTTTGCGGTTTCGTTTGCTTCAATATAGAATCAAAGTCTTTCCTTCTTTTCGATATCCAGGAAATACTTGTATGTATCCACCGTGATCTCGCCGCAGGCGTCTTCATCGCAGGCAATGATCGCTTCGTTGTGAAGCTGGATCGCACTGCAGGTCCATTTCTGGCTGACTCCGCCTTCCACAACCGCCGCAAGCGCACGGGCCTTGTTGTGTCCGCTGATCAGTACAAGGACTTCCCTGGAATCCATAACGGTCCCGATGCCGACCGAAAGGGCCTGGGCGGGAACTTTTTCCGGATCGTTCCCGAAGAAACGGGAGTTAACGATACGTGTATCGGTCGTAAGGTTCCGCACACCCGTGCGGGAATGCAGAGAAGTATAGGGCTCGTTAAAGGCCAGATGCCCGTCAACGCCGATACCGCCCATAAAAAGGTCGATCCCGCCATAGGAAGCGATCTTTTCTTCATATTTTCTGCACTCCTCTTCCGGATCCTCTGCCATACCGTTCAGGATATTGATGTTTTCCGGTTTCATATCCATCAGATGATCGAAGAAATTATCGTGCATGAAGTACCAGTAGCTCTGGTCATGCTCGTGAGGAAGACCGATGTATTCGTCCATGTTGAAGGTAACGACATTCGCGAAGCTCACTTTGCCGGCCTGGTTCATGGCTGCCAGTTCCTTATAAACGCCGATCGGCGAAGAACCGGTCGGAAGGCCCAGTACGAAAGGCCTTTCTTCTTTGTGAGCATTAATCCTGGCCGCGATGTATTCTGCCGCCCACTTGCACATGTTTTCATAGTTTTCCTGAATGATAACTCTCATTTTTTAACCCTCCAAGTGTCCTTTTGCACGGATCACGTCGATGACCTCATCAACATACTTTTCACAGATCTCATCGGACCCCGCTTCCACCATTACGCGGATGACCGGCTCTGTGCCGCTCTCCCTCACGAGGATCCGTCCGTCTTCACCCAGTTCTTCTGCTACCTTCGCTACGGCAGCCTGGACATCGGGATCGTTCTGTGCATCCGGTTTGCTCTTGACGCGCACATTCTTCAGGACCTGCGGATAAAATACGACCGGGGCAGCCAGCTCGCTCATGGGCTTGCCCTTTGCCAGCATAACCTCCATCATTTTCAGACTGGTAAGGATCCCGTCGCCGGTGGTCTCGTATTTCGAGAAGATGATGTGTCCGCTCTGCTCGCCGCCGATCCGGTTTCCGGTCTCGACCATATTCTCATAGACATATTTGTCGCCGACTTTGGTCTTTTCGTATTCGATCCCGACTTTGTCAAGAGCCTTATACAGTCCGAAATTGGACATGACCGTCGTCACGACTTTATTGTTGATCAGCTTGCCGCGCTCTTTCATATACAGTCCGTAGATATAGAGGATATGATCGCCTGTGACGACATTTCCTTTTTCGTCCACGCAAAGGCAGCGGTCCGCGTCCCCGTCGAATGCAAAGCCGACATCCAGCCCCTTTTCCACAACGAATTTCTGCAGATGTTCGATATGGGTGCTTCCACAGTCGGTGTTGATATTGTATCCGTCCGGTTCATCGTTGATCACATAGGTCTTTGCACCGAGAGCATCAAATACTCCCTTCGCGATCGACCATGAGGCTCCGTTTGCCACGTCAAGACCGACCTTGACATCCTTGAAGCTGAATTTGGACATGGAAATGAGATAGCCGATATAACGGTTGCGGCCTGCGACATAGTCCACCGTGCGGCCCACGTCCCTGGTAACGATCGGAACGTCCACTTCATCGTCCAGATAGGCCTCGACCTGAAGGATCGTCTCTTCGTCCATTTTCTCGCCGTTACTGTTCAGCAGCTTGATCCCGTTATCATAATACGGATTGTGCGAAGCCGAGATCATAATGCCGCAGTCAAAATCGTCGACACGGGTGATGTATGCTACGGAAGGAGTCGTCGTTACATGCATGATGTAAGCGTCTGCGCCCGATGCCATAAGGCCGGTGCAGAGCGCGTATTCAAACATATAAGAAGAACGCCTGGTATCCTTGCCGATAACGATCTTGGCCTTCTTGCCCTGTTTTGCCCCGTAATACCAGCCGAGGAAACGGCCGATCTTGATCGCGTGTTCATATGTCAGGTTTCTGTTCGCTTCGCCGCGGAAACCGTCTGTTCCGAAATATTTACCCATGATCAATCCTCCACCTTTTTCACGACTGTTCCGTTGTTTTTCCAGATACTGCCTTCGGGGATCACTCCGCGCACGCAGCTGGTAGGATACACATTGCAGTTCCTTCCGATCACCGTACCGGGATTCAGGACCGAATTGCAGCCGACCTCAACGTGATCGCCGAGCATGGCTCCGAACTTTTTAAGGCCGGTCTCGATCTGCTCTTCCCCGTTATGTACAACGACCAGTTTTTTATCGGATTTCACATTGGACGTGATGCTTCCCGCTCCCATATGGCTGTAATAACCGAGGATGGAATCTCCGACGTAATTATAATGAGGCGTCTGGACGTGATCAAACAGGATCACGTTCTTGAGTTCTACGGAATTGCCGACAACACAGTCTGCACCCACCAGGGCGCTGCCCCGGATAAAGGCTCCGTGACGTACTTCCGTGCCGGGTCCGATGATGCAGGGCGCTCCGAGATAAGCCGACGGAAATACCTTTGCCGTTTTATGGACCCAGACATTTTCAGATACTTCTTCATAATCTTCACCAAGGGCCGGGCCGAGAGTCAGGATCAGCTCCTTGATCCCCTTCAGTGCCTCCCACGGGTAGGTAAAAGAAAGAAGGTATTCTTTCGCAAGCGTATGATCGAGATCATACAGATCTTTTATGGTATACAATTTTAATTCCCTCCGAAAACAGGTGTGCAGACTTAATGCTCTTCCATGCGGAACATCTGCAGTATTCCTGCCTGTTACTATATATTTAAGGAAAAGAAAGTGCTCTGTTACAGTTTTGATTCTGCTTTTTACACTTCTCTTACGACCCCTTTAAGCCGCGGCAGCATCCGCCGAGTCTTTCGATAACTGCCGGCCTCGTCAACCCATTACGGTCCTGGCGCTAATAACGTTCCTCTGTACCTCCTGATCAGGAGCGTTATTTTAAAAACATTAAAAGTAATAATATCATATTATTAGCGGATTATCATCTTTTTTTT
>JAFWOE010000034.1 GCA_017509985.1 Lachnospiraceae bacterium | reverse complement strand
TATGTGCTGAACTATTAGCCTTCGGCATGAAATCACCTTTCCTTTCTTAATAGTGGCTTGGACACCTCTATTGTATCGAAAGGTGATTTCTTTGTTAAACCTTTTACTCGTCACCCGCACAGCGGGTGGTTTTTTGTTTCGCATGGATATGTTTGTACGCAAACATATCTCATGCTCAACTGACTAAAGTCAGATTTAAAAAAAGATTACCGGCATCAAGCCGGTAATCCGAATAAGCTGTCTGGTTTTTACGCCTGCAGGTTCTCCGCAATCTCAAACATTTCGACCGCGCTCTGCACGAGTTTCGCGCCGACCACCAGTCCCCCGTTGATATAGGGCTTCAGTTTTTCGGCGGTCCGTCCGATCTTGCTTCCGCCGGAAGTGGCGAACGCGTAGACCTTTTTCCCCGACCAGTCGTATTCCCTGCAGAAACAGTTCACAACGTTCGGCGCCGCGCCGTACCAGATCGGGAATCCGAGCAGGACCAGGTCATATTCTTCAAAATGATCGACCTTTTCTTTGATCCGGATCTTTTTGTTTGTCAGCTTTTCCCGGTTGCAGCGTGCAAGCGGATTCGTCCATCTGATATCTGCAGCGGAATAGGGCGGATCCGGAACGATCTCAAACAGATCTGCACCGATTTTTTCCGCCAGTGCTTTTGCTACTTTCGCTGTGGTTCCCTCAGCACTGAAATATGCTACCAGTGTTTTCATTGTACTGCTCTCCTGTTAATATCTGACTTCTGCCGTATCCGGCAAAGGCATTATGCCAGCGTGCCCATCGGATCCCAGGGATAGAAGTGAAGCGGGTCCGTCTTCAGGCCTTCCTGCTGCTTCTCATTTAAATACTTTCTCCGGACAACCGCCTGATAGACAAAATTGTCAAACCAGCCGTCATCCATGATGTAATACCCCTTTTCGCCGTGAGCGTCGCTCCAGCTGTTTTCGATCTTCCATTTCAGCGGTCTTCCTGCCTCATCCAGACTTACGCCGGTAACGCACATGGCATGGCTCATGGCGCTTTCGCGGTTGTTGAGCCGTTCTTCTTTTGTCATGGAAAAAGACATGCTGAAGATCCCGTCATAATCAAAGCAGTCCGTGCTCCAGATCCCCAGCTCCCTTTCTCCGCTGTGTCCAACATCCGACCCGAACCAGACGATCTCTCCGTCTTTCAGCTGGGCAATGATCAGCTCTTTCAGCTCTTCCATCGGAATATTGAGATACTCCACAGGATGGCCTTCGGCGACATTGCCGAGATAATCGATCGTAAACATCCGGTAAAACGGCTTGTCTTCCGTGGGAGAATTCACCACGGAAACAAATTCCTTACGCAGGTCGGTCTGAACGTATTTTTCATAGAAGCCCTTTGCGGTAAGGCCCCGGTCGATGTGATACTTCCGGTCCTTATCGACGTATTCGAAATCAAAGGTTTTCGGCGGTTCTCCGAAGCACATGCAGAGGATCCGGTAGATCTCGTCCATCGCTTCGCTGCGGATCGCATACAGTTTTTCGCTGCCCTGCCCGGCGGCTGCACGAAGGCGCGCTGCAGTCTGACGGAGTTTGGTATTGAGGAGTGCGTTCATCTGTCTCGTGTTGCTGCTCTGGAACGTCTCTTCCATCGCGGCCTTGGGCATGACTCCGTATTTTTCCACCAGGTTTACGAACATATCCCACTGTCCGCCGTCAGCAATTCCCGTTGCCTCGATAAAGCTTAAGAGGCGGTCATCACTCGGCCGGTCCGCCAGCGAGATGATGCTTTCCAGAAAGTAATTCGCTTTTTCAAACTTGTCCCAGAAAGCCATGTAATTCTGTGACAGTTCGAACTGTTCGATGCTGCATCTCTTCCCGACAATTTCCCGAAGCGTATTCAGTGCCGCAAAGATCCAGCAGCGTCCGCTGGCTTTCTGGTTCGTGACCTTCATGGCCGGCACGTCGACGGAAAACGCAAATTGCATGCCCTGCCTGCCCTGCGGCCGGAACGCCAGGTCGTTGACCGCTGTTTTATACAGTGCGGCTGTCATTGCACGGCAGACCGGATCTGCTGCATAGGACTCGCTGTACTTATTCTTTTCTTCTTCCGAAACTCCTTTGAATTCTTTCATTTTCTGTCCTTTCAAGCTGATTAATTATGTAATTTTCTTATCCAGTTATGATTTCCGGATGCGGTCACTGCTCCAGTTTTTCTGCCGCTTCCTGCAGGAGGGAAATGATCGGCAGGTGCTGGGGGCAGGCACTCTCGCATTGTCCGCAGCCAACGCATTCCGATGCTTTGGCACCGGGCACGTTGTAGAAGTATTCATTCTTCGCCGCTGCAAGATTATCATACATCTTGTAGACATTTGCGACTGAAAAGACGGCCGGGATATCGATTGACATCGGGCATCCGGGCTTGCAGTATGCGCATGCCGTGCAGGGAATCTTATCAATCTGGTCCAGGGCTTTTCTTGCTTCTGCGATCACTTCGTATTCTTCCCCGGAAAGCGGTCTGAATTCCTTCATATAGGAAAGATTATTCTCCATCTGACCGGTTGTGGACATACCGCTTAAGACAACAAAAACATTCGGCTGCGAAGCCGCAAAACGAACTGCCCACGATGCGCAGGAAGCGTCCGGATCCGCTGTCTTCAGGATGCTTTCCACAGTTTCGGGCGGTGCCGCGAGAAGGCCGCCTTTGACCGGTTCCATTACAACGACCGGCTTGCCGTGTTTTTCGGCAACTTCATAGCATGCCCGGGACTGTACGCCCGGGTTTTCCCAGTCGGCATAATTGATCTGAAGCTGGACGAATTCCGCTTCGGGATGAGCCGTCAGGATCTGATCCAGTACCTCCGGTTTGTCATGGAAAGAAAAGCCGAAATGACGGATGATCCCCTGTTCTTTCAGCTCTTTCAGATACTCCCACAGACCGTATTTTTCATACCTTGCCATATTGCCGGAATCCAGAGCATGAAGCAGATAAAAATCGAAATACTCCGCGCCGGTCCGCTCCAGGCTGATACGGATCTCCTCCCGGGCCTGCTGTTCGCTCTTGCAGCAGAATTCTCCCGCGTTAAGCTTTGTAGCGAGATAATAGCTGTCTCTCGGATATCTCTCACAAAGCGCCTGCCTTGTCGCTTCCTCCGAACCCTGATAAACAAACGCGGTATCAAAATACCGGCCTCCTGCCTCCATAAACAGGTCGACCATCTGTTTTGTCTGCTCAACATCGATCTCTCCGGAAGCCATCCTCGGAAGCCGCATCAGGCCGAAGCCGAGCTTCAGGCTGTTTTCAATAAGCTGTTCCATATATTCCTCCTTAGTGATTCGGATGCCTTTCTTCCAATCATTGCAGCCATTCTATACTGTCCCGTACCGGTTGTAACAAAGGCTTGTCAACTAGTTTCTCAAGCATTGTATTCCGGTTCTGCCGCACAAGGTATACCTTCCTTAAAACCGTATCCTCTGCTTTAATTCTATAACCATTTTTTTATAACTGTAAAGGAGATATCACCCTCAGCGCAGGAAGCCCCGGATGATCATATCCTCGGCCTCTTTTTCCGAAAGTCCCATCGTCATCAGTTTGATAAGCTGCTCCCCGGCGATCTTCCCGATCGCCGCTTCGTGGATCAGCGCCGCATCCACATTCGTAGCCTTCAGCTGCGGCGAAGCAAGGATAACGCCGCGGTCCATGATAATGGAATCACACTCCGCATGGCCGCTGCAGGCAGCGTTGCCGGTAATACCGAGTACGATCTCCTGATAACTGTCTCCTTTCGCCACACCCCTGCTGATGACATCGCAGGTGGATCCGTCTCCGTCCATGTCGACCTGCATCTCCGCTTTGGCGTGCTGGTCTCCTTCCGTAAGGATCTTATCGTGAATGCTCAGCGATGAATTCTCCGCCAGCTTTGCGTTTGTGATACGCAGTGTATCATGGATCCCGCCGATCTGGGAAGTCTGCAGCTCCATGGAAGCGCCCTCTTCCAGTTCTACGACCGTCGTCGGGTTCATCAGGCGCTTTCCTTCGCCCGTGCCTTCTCCGTAGTGTTTTTCGATGTACCGCACTTTGCTGCCTTTCCCGACAAAAAAGCTGTGAACACCGTCGTGCTGTGAATCTTCCCCGCCACAGTTTGAAATACCGCAGCCGGCAATGATCGTCACGTCGCAGTCCTCTCCGATGAAGAAATCGTTATAGACGACTTCCTTCAGTCCGCTTTCGCTGATGATGACCGGGATATGCACACTTTTTTTCTTTGTTCCCGGCCTGATAATAATGTCGATCCCGGGCTTGTCTGTTTTTGTAACGATGTCGATCTCTGCTGTCGTATTTCTCGCGGCGCTTTTGCCGTTGCTTCGGATATTATAGGCTCCCACGGGAAGCGCATCCAGTTCGGCGACCTCTTTCAGTAAGTGTTTCTGTATTGCGTCCAACTGTCTTTACCTCCCTTCGATGCCTGTCCGTGTCATTTTGTCCTGAAGAACCGAGCAGGACGCCGGTGAAACGTCAATTTCCAGATGCTGCATAACCTGCCGGCCCTCACCGTATTCGAGGACCTCCCCGTCCTTCAGATAGATGATCTTATCCGCTATATTGAGGATCCGCTCCTGATGACTGATGATCATAATGGTTCCGGCCGTTTCCTGGTAAAGCTTTTCAAACACATGGATCAGGCTCTGGAAACTCCAGAGATCGATCCCTGCTTCCGGTTCGTCGAAAAGGGTCATTTTGGAGCCCCTCGCAGCAGCCATGGCGATCTCGATCCGCTTCATTTCCCCGCCGGAAAGCGTGGAATCCAGTTCACGGTCGATATATTCCTTTGCACATAAGCCGACTTCACTCAGGACGTTGCACGCATGTGAGAAGCGATCCTTCGCATCGACACCGCTTCCACCTGCCAGTTCCAGAAGATCCCGGACTTTCAGTCCTTTGAAGCGCACCGGCTGCTGGAATGCAAAGCTGATCCCCAGGTTTGCCCTCTCGGAAACCGGGAGTTCGGTTATATCTTCCCCGTCCAGCCATATCCTGCCGGAAGTCGGGGACAGGATCCCCATGATCGCTTTTAGCAGAGTAGATTTTCCGCTTCCGTTCGGGCCCGTGATCGCCACAAAACGGTCGTCGATCTCAAGGCTGATCCCCTTCAGGATCTCCCTGTCGTCGGTAGAATAGGTAATATTTTCCAGTTTCAGCATAGTTGTCTCCTGTTTCGTCATAATACTTTATTTACTGAAAGCGGTGCGGGACCGCTTTTCTCAGTGTCATTTTTTCAGAAAAGCATAGATCCTTGTTCTTCCCGCTCCGGCTTCCGGAAGCCTGCCCGCCTTGCAGAAGCAGTGGCATCCCGGCCCGACAAAGGTCTCCAGTTCTACGTTGTCTTCCCTGCACTTCCGTCGGATCCCCGGCAGATACCCGAGAAAGACTTCGTCTTTTCCGAAAAGCACAAGCATCCTGGGAAAGCCTTTCCAGTCCTGTTCGACCGGAGAAGCGAACTCCGCAAAGCCGCCGGTCTTAAAGATCTCCGGATGATCCGTATACATGTTAACATATCCGGATGGAATAATGACATCGGTTTTATCCTGCTTATCCATAAAGGCCTGTTCTTCTTCGTTCGGTGGGATCCGCATCGAAGGAGAATGCGCCGCGATCCGCCCCGGAAGCGGGATGCCACTCCTGTATTTTCTCAGGAATACGCAGAGATTGAAACAAAGTGCGGCGCCGGAGGAATTTCCGTATAATGAAATATTTTCCGGCGTAAAGCTTTTCAGCGCTTCTTCATAAACATCCGCTGCCGATTTCGCAATATCATAACCGGAAGCATCCGGAAACAGCTTATACCATACCAGCCATACTTCCGCCCCGGTATTCATGCTTATGTCATGAGCAAACTCAAAATCACCGGAATTGCCGGGAATGCAGTACCCGCCTCCGAAAAAATACAGCACAAGGCGCCGGTCGTTCTTCTTCGGCCCGGACATTGCATAAAAGGCCGTACCGCCGGCAGACCGTTCTTCAAAATCGTATTTTAAATGAAGCTTTTCCAGAGGAAGAGGTTTTTCCTGCCTCGCCCTGACCACAGTCATATACGCTGCCGGGTCTTTCATTCCCTTTTCCAGCCGTCCTCTGGCAGTCCGCCTAAGAACGGGTTTGGCTGCCTGATATAAAAAACTCATCCCGTTTTTTCCTTAAAGCACTGGCTCCTTTGCGCTCACAGGACCATGGAGATCGGCCCTTTTCGAAGGCTTTCGTCCCGGATCCCGGAAACGATATCCGCGACATGATCCAGCATGAAGTCACTGCCGCTGCTGCTGATTCCCTGTACACAGAACTGTTCAATGATCTCCCTGCTCTGCTCTTCGATCAGCTGTTCTTTAAGCTTCAGATCGGTTTCTTCCAGTATTCTTTCAAGCCGCTCGTGACTTCTTTCCCCGAGGATGGGGAGTTCCCGCAGCGCACGGTAGGTCCACTTATAGAACGGTTTGTATCTGCGGTTCAGAAGGAATACCAGATTCGCAGCATAGAAAGCAAAATGCGAAGCGATCATATCCAGGGTCAGCCGGTCGCCTCTCTGAATGCTCCGCGGGAAATTGTACTGACCGGTCTGTGCCGCCATCGCCGCATTATGCGCGATATGGATCCTCCGGACGTCTTCCGGATAATGCGCGAGAAGCGCTTTTCGTATTCTGGAGAATTCTCCGTAATTGTCCAGAAAGACTTCGCCGTTGACCGCAGCCGCCAGCTTCGGTTCTTCCACAGACATCCATTCTTCTACCGTTTCCGGTTCCTTTGAAAGACCGATAAGGCTCCGGTAAAAACCGCCGATCCCGAAAAGACCGGTGCGTCCGTTCTGCGTTTTTTTAACCGGGAAGCCGTCAAATTCCTCCGGCAGCGCTGCGAATACATCCAGAAGGCTGTCGGCGTATCCCGCTGCCTCTTTGGGGATCCACAGGCAGACCGAGGCGCCCCAGTCATGATCGCGGCTCTGCACATCGTCATATCCGAAACACTCCGATCCTTCCCCCGCAAGTCCTGCTGCAAGATAAGGCAGCGCTTCCGGCACCTTTTCTTCGATCAGGGGCAGGCATTTTTCAAAAAAGAATTCCTTTGATAACTGTAATCCCGTCATTTCTCTCCCTCCGCTTCTTTTCTGAATACTCCGGCAAAGTGAACACAGGTCCGGTACAGATCGCTTTCTTTGCCCGGAACGATCGCCGCAGCACAGGCTGCTTCTTCCATCTTGTCTGCGGCTTCTTTCATTTTTCCGGCGCACTGCAGCGCAAATCCCGTATTGCAGAGGGTCACGCTGGTAACATACTCGTTTCCGGGCTTTCCTTCGATCATCTCCGCCGCAGTACGAAGCTCGGCAAGTGCTTTGTCCGCCTCTTTCATGCGAATAAACAGAAGCGCAATATTGTTATGGCAGCTGGCCAGCGTTTTATAATCCGTATCCGGATGGGTATCGTAAAGTTTCTGTGCCCGGGTGAAGTAATCCAGGGATGCCTCAAAGCTGCCGGACATCCGGTACAGTCCCGCCAGATTGTTCAGTGTTGTAGCATAATTGGCGCTTTTTACAAGCTCTTCGTCCCCGCTGTTTTCAAGCAGTTCTTTTGCTTTCAGAAAAGCTTTTTCTCCTTCTTCATACCGTGCCTTGCCGCGGTAAAAAGAGCCCAGCTCGTTGTAGAGAATGCTCCGGCTCAGATAACTGTCTGTCTGTTCTTCATCATATTCCCGGCACATTTCCAAAAGCCTTTTTTCCAGCGCTTCGCTGCTACCGGCCGCGTACAGTTCATCGATCTCCTTCTGAAGTTCCGGAATCGTTTTCATGGGATACTCCTTTATATGCTTAAACGAATTGTCCTCTGTTTTGTTTATCTTATTAATAATACATAAAAACACGGCCGGAAGGCAAGAGTCTTCCGGCCGCTGTAAGGATATTTAAGACAGTAACTTATGTTCAGTGCTTCGTGCTTTCAGTATCTGCAGATCAGACCACGCCCTGGGCGAGCATCGCGTCAACGACCTTCTCGAATCCGGCAATGTTGGCGCCTGCAACATAATTGCCGTGCATGCCGTATTTGTCGGATGCTTCTACGATCGCCTTGGTGATGTTCTTCATGATGCCCTGAAGCTTTGCATCGACCTCTTCTGCAGACCAGCTGAGACGCTCGGAGTTCTGGGACATCTCAAGAGCGGAAGTGGCTACGCCGCCGGCATTGGCTGCCTTGCTCGGTGCAACGATAATGCCGTTTGCCATAAGGTACTCGGTCGCTTCCAGCGTTGTGGGCATGTTCGCGCCTTCACAGACTGCAAGGATACCGTTTGCAACGAGGGCTTTCGCATCTTCGAGCTGAATATCATTCTGCGTTGCGCAGGGAAGAGCGATGTCGGCCTTAACGCCCCATACGCCTCTGCCCTCATGATATTCGGAATTCGGACGATACTTTTTATACTCGGTCAGTCTTGCACGGTTGACTTCCTTGATCTCCTTGATGGCTTCTACATCGATTCCGTCCGGATCATAGACCCAGCCGTTGGAGTCGGAGCAGGTAAGGACCTTTGCACCGAGCTGGGTTGCTTTTTCCATAGCATACGTTGCAACGTTTCCGGATCCGGATACGAGGCAGGTCTTGCCGGCAAGTTCGATCCCGTTATACTTCAGAAGCTCTTCTGTGAGATAAAGCAGGCCGTAACCGGTAGCCTGGGTACGAACGAGGGATCCGCCGTAGGAAAGGCCTTTTCCGGTGATCCAGCCTTCATAGGAATTGGTAAGGCGTTTGAAGTGACCGAAGAGATAGCCAACCTCACGTCCGCCGACACCGATATCGCCTGCCGGAACGTCGATGTCCGCGCCGACATATTTGTAAAGCTCATTCATGAAGCTCTGGCAGAAGGCCATGACTTCTCTGTCGGATTTTCCTTTGGGATCAAAATCGGAACCGCCCTTTGCTCCGCCGATCGGAAGCGTTGTAAGAGAGTTCTTGAAGATCTGCTCAAATCCGAGGAACTTGATGATTCCCATATGTACTGAGGGATGGAAGCGAAGGCCGCCTTTATACGGTCCGATAGCATTGTTGAACTGAACACGGTAACCTGTGTTAACCTGAACCTGTCCTGCATCATCGACCCATGATACCCTGAATTTGATCTGTCTGTCGGGATTGGTAAGTCTTTCAAGGATCGCGAGTTTTCTGTACTTCTCCTCGTTTGCATCAACTACCGGTCTTATTGTTTCCAGAACTTCCTTAACCGCCTGGATGAATTCCGGTTCAGCCGGGTTCTTCTCAATAACACTGGCGATAACTTCATCTACGTATGACATCTGCCTGCCTCCTTTATTCAAAATATGGGCTGAATTATAGCACCTGTCTGCTTAAAATGCAAGAAAATAGTTTGTATCCTGCAAAATAATGATTATGTTATATAAAAAACATCTGCCCGCGCCTATCGGCCGCCGGACAGATGTCTCATGTAGCTTTGCCTTTGCTTTTGATATTCCGATTCGAAAACAGGCTGCAGCCTGCTTTTAAAGCTGACGCAGCGTCTGTTTCCACAGATCAGATCATCTGAGCTTTGAAACCGCCGTCAACAGCAATAACAACACCGGTCACATAGTCGGATGCCGGGCTGGCCAGGAATACGATCGTACCCATAAGGTCTGCGATCTTTCCCCATCCACCCTGTGAAAGCGGGATCTTGTCGCTGACCATCTTATACATCTCCGGGCGCAGTTCCTGGATGGAACGGTTCATTTCGGAATCGAAGAATCCGGGTGCAACGGCGTTGCAGGTGATGCCGTACTGGCCGAGCTCTGCAGCGTAGGAACGGGTCATGCCGACGATACCGTGCTTCGCTACGGTATAAGCGGTAGCGTTCAGGTCTGCCGAGAAGGAAAGTGCGGAAGCGATGTTGATGATCTTGCCGCTCTTCTGCTCGATCATGACCTTGGCTACAAGACGGCTGAGATAATGAACCGCATCAAGCTGAAGATCCGTGACCATGGCCCATTTTTCATCCGGAAAATCCGGCAGTGCACATGCATAGTTGATTCCGGCGTTGTTGATGAGAATATCAATTTTTCCGTAAGCTTTCATGCATTCGTCCACGCAGGCCTGGCGGTAATCCGCTTTGGTCAGATCGCCCTGAAGGAAGGCAACCTTCTTGCCTTCTGCTTCAACCGCTGCTTTGACATCTGCAATATCCGAGGTGAAATGCGGGATAAAGATATCTGCGCCGGCTTTTGCAAGGGCTACCGCATAAGCAAAACCAAGGCCCTGGTTTGCTCCGGTGATCATTGCTACTTTTCCGTCAAGGCGGAATAAATCCATGTTGAAATCTTTTGCGTAATTTTCCATTCTGTGAATCTCCTACAAAATCATATATTAATTATCAGTTATCAACAAACTTTTCTGCATATCGCGGACTTATTTATCCGCAAGATCTTCGTTGCAGTTGATCAGAACCTTGGGATATTTGCCGGTCAGATGAGTCGCAAATGCTTCCGGTGCTTCCTCCAGCGGGAACGAGATCTCGGTAAAGGGCTTGTAATCCATCCTTGACATCAGCTGGACCGCACGCGGGAAGGTATACGGAGAAAGCATCGTGCCTGTAATGGTGAGTTCTTTCGCATAGCAGTATTCGTAAAGATTGACCGGAAGTTCAAACTCATTCGGGAACATAGCGCTGTACAGAATGGTTCCGCAGACAGAAGCGATCTTTAACGGGATGTCGGCTGCCGGCGCAAATCCGGAGACTTCCACGACGATATCGTAGCCGAGGCCGTTTGTGATCTTGTTGCATTCTTCCACTACATCCTGAGTGGTCGGATCGATCGTATAATCTGCGCCCAGAGAAGTTCCGATATCTCTTCTGTCCTTAATGGGCTCGATGAGGGTCAGGCTGGTGGCACCGCGCATCTTCATGATCTGCAGGGTAAGAAGACCGATCGGTCCGCCGCCCTGGATCGCCACGCGCATACCGGCCGTGATATTGGACTTATCCGCAATACGCAGCGCTACGGATGTAGGCTCCAGAATGCAGCCTTCACGAAGGGAAACATCATCCGGAAGTTTGAAGACCTGGCCTTCATCCCATACGACATATTCCGACATGCCGGGGCTTCCGACTTCACTTACTTTATCTGTACAGAACTGCTGCTGTCCGTTCGCGCAGTAATAACAGGATCCGCAGAATCTCATGAAGTTTCCGGCAACCCTGTCACCGACCTTAAGGCCTTTAACGGTTGCTTCCGGTCCGAGTTCCACAACAACTCCGGATACTTCATGGCCCAGTCCGAACGGAGGTACACGTTCCGGAAAAGCCCGGTTTACAATGTGCGGATCGGATCCGCAGATCGCGCAGTACGCTACTTTGATCTTGACGTCATGAGGCCCGACCGGAATGTCCGGTGTGTCCAGAACGCCAACCTGTCCTCTCTGGGACTCATCCTTGTCTTTCATGTTACCATATTTGATAACACATACTGTTCTTTTGCTCATGCTTTCATAAACCTCTTTTCTGTTTTCTGTTGCTTCACCTTTCGGTCTGACTCTTTATGCAGTTCGCGGCGGACAAAAAAGGTGCCCGCCGCGGATTGTCAGATTAACTCATGCCGGATCAGATTCCAAGCATTTCCGTAAGTGTTTTCTCAATGCCGAGTCTTTCAATGCCGTAATAACGGTAGATATCATCCGTATCTCCGAGAACCGCAAATTCATCCGGCATCGCAACTCTCTTGAATTTTCCTTTATAACCGGCTTCGCAGAGTACTTCCGCTACTGCACCGCCGAGTCCGCCGTTAATGGAGTGGTCTTCCACCGTAACGATGTTTCCGCTCTTTTCCGCAACACGGATCACTGCTTCCGCATCCAGCGGCTTGATCGTGTGCATGTCCAGAATACCGATGCTGCAGCCATGCTTTTCCTTCATGGCCTTGGCTGCCATCATGCATTCGTACAGATTGGAGCTGAAGGAAATAAGATAAGCATCCGTGCCTTCCATGAGCTCGATCGCCTTGCCGATCACCAGTTCGTAATCGTTGTCCGCGTAAACATTCGGCGAACCAGCACGGTTGATGCGGATGATCATCGGTCCGTCATAATCCATGGACAGACGGATGAACTTACAGCACTGTCCGGCATCGGCCGGTGCAACGACGGTAAGGTTCGGGATCGCGCGATACAGGGCCAGGTCCGCGATGTCATTGTGGGTCGGGCCGCCGCCTGCGGTTACGCCCGAATGGGTTCCGATCAGCCTTACCTTTGTATAGTTGTACGCAATATCGGTATGGATCTGATCCGCTGCCCTCAAGGGAAGGAAAGGTCCGAATACCTGTGCGAATACAACATTGCCGGCGAGAGCCAGTCCGGCAGAAGCGCCTACCTGTCCGGGTTCTGCAATACCGAAGTTGAAGCAGCGCTCCGGAAATTCCTTGATCAGCTGACCCGCTTTTGTAGAAGGCGCAACGTTATCGGAATAGGTGAACACAAAGTCCAGTCCTTCCTTTGCCATCTGGTACAGTTCTTCTCCGTAAGCTTCCCTTGCGTTGGAAAGCATCATATCAAAATCATACGTTGTTTTTACTGCCATCTCTTTATCACGCCTTTCTCATTTTTGCTACATCAGCAAGTGCGATATCCAGATCTTCCTTGCCGATACCGCCGCCGTGCCATTTATGGTTACCTTCCATGAAGCTGACTCCCTTGCCCTTGATCGTATTGCTGATGATGAACGTCGGGGCGTCATATTTTGTATAGTCGCGTTCGGGAAGCTGGTCAAGAGCTGCGCAGACATCTGCCATGTTGTTGCCGTCCGGGATCTCTATGACATTCCATCCGAAAGCCTTTACCTTGTCAGCCACGGGGTCGATGTTCATGATCTCTTTTGTGTTGCCCGTCATCTGAAGCTGGTTCTTATCCAGAATCGCTACCAGGTTATGAAGCTTGTTGTGGGCGCCGGCCATCAGCGCTTCCCAGTTGGTGCCTTCATCGAATTCACCGTCACCGAACATGCAGATAACACGGTAGTTTTCCTTGCGGTAACGGGCGCCGAGCGCATATCCTACAGCGATCGGAAGTCCATGGCCTAAAGAGCCTGCCGAAACTTCGATCTGCGGGCATTTCAGACGGTTGGAATGCATTCCGAACTTATAGGTATCAAGAGATTCAAAATGCTCTACCATGTAATCCTGCGTATACGCACCCTGGTCCGAGAAGATGGTGTAAAGCGTTTCAGAGCAATGGCCCTTGGAAAGGATGAAACGGTCCCTGCCTTCCTTATGAGGATCCATTACATCATAATTAAGATACTTGTAATACAGTGCGACCGCGACTTCGACCATGGAAAGCTCCCCTCCCAAATGGCCCATGCCGATCCGGTAAATGAAGTTCAGCAGATTCTCGCGGATATCCACACATTTATCTTCGAGTTCTGCTATCGTCGTCAGTTTTACGCTCATGTTTTTTCTTCCTTTCTTTGCGTTTTACTGCCTGCCTTCAGAAGTGGTGACGTATCGAACACGCGGCAGAAAGCACAGAATTATCCCACCTCTTTTTTTCAATTTTAATAGTTTGCGTCCTTCTATGCAACCATCTTTTTGTTTAAATGTCCAAAATCCCGAATTATTTTTATGATTATTTGTCGAACCTTGCCAAAAGCTCCTGTCGGACCGGAGCGCGCCTTTTCTCCTGCATTTGACTTTCGCCCGTAATACAAATAAAATTCAGCTGAATACCGGTTTTGAAAAGCAGCCGTTCTTTGAAGGAGGAACAGCTTATGAATATCCGTGAAAAATGGGCTGCCTTAAGTCTGCTCACAGGCTTTTTCGATGAGCCGGAAACTCTGGTCCGAATAATTTCCTCAGTTCCCGCATTTAAAGAATATTTCGGTCCGGATCTTCCGCGCTTTTCAAACGGTTCTCTTCCCGAAGACTTCCTGCTCGCATATGACGACCTGTTCAAAGGCACAAATGCAGATATTTACATCCCTCTGTGGGCCTCCTGCTGCTTAAGCGATACCGGCTGCCTGCTTGACCATACCACGCTCGAAGTCATCCGTACTTATCATCGTTACGGTTACATCCATAAAGGAATGGACGGAAATCCTCCGGACTATATCGGGGAACAGTTCCGTTTTCTGTGTTATCTGATCGCCTGCTGTGAAAACAGTAAGGACGAAGCATCAAAAAACATCTTCAGAAAAGCCGCTGACGAATTCACAGCCCGCTTTACGCTGGTTACCGCCCGCCGGGTTGCCGCCGGTATTTCATTCCATAGTGATTCTCCATTCTTCAAAAAAATCGCTGGCCTGATGCAGGCCCTTTTCCCCGCTGACGGCAGGCCTGCTCCCGATACAGTGTTTGACACCGCTCCCGGTCTTTCGTTCAGCGAAGACCTGCTGGAATGCTCGGAAATCCTGAAGTCGGGTCCGAATCCCCCGGCTGCGTATGAACCGCCCCGCATCATCCGAACCAGCGGACGGAACAACTGCGGGGGAAAATGCGCGGTAAAAGTGACGGTATGCGAAGGCTGCATACTGGATCTTTCTGCTGACTGCGGACCGGACGGCCTTGAGCTGAAGCCCTGCCTGAGAGGATTGTCCTATCACCGGACCTATATGGACGGCAGAAGGCTCCGCTATCCCATGATCCGGCGCGGAAAGCGCGGGGAGGGTCTTTTCCGCAGGGTCAGCCTGAAAGAAGCGGTGGATTATACGGAAAACATGCTGCGGAAGCTTACGGCGAAGTACGGTCCGGGCTGTCGTTATGTAAACTATGGGTTCGGCGTCACCAGTCTTATGGGGCCGACCGGGCTGGCCAGCCGTTTCCTGAACCTGACCGGCGGCGCACTCGGTTATTACGGTTCTTACAGTTCGATCAACTCGGAGGCTGCCACTGCATATACTTACGGCTCTTATTTCAGCGGAAACAGCCCCGAAGACCTGCTGAATACAAACTATCTGATCCTCTGGGCCCATAACCCGGTCTCAACGGTCTTCGGGACCCGGACAAGATCGGTCCTTTCCATTCTGAAAGCAAAAGGAACAAAGATCATCGTGATCGATCCCCGCTGTTCGGAAAGTGTGAAAGCCCTGGCGGACGAATGGATCCCGATCCTCCCTTCCACCGACGGCGCACTGGCCGATGCCATGGCTTATACGATCTGGTCGGAAGGTCTGGAGGATCAGCATTTCATGGATACGTACTGCGTCGGATTTGATGCGGAACATATGCCGGAAGGCGTTCCGAAAGAACTGAACTATCACGATTATCTGTACGGAATCATTGACGGAACCGTCAAAACGCCCGAATGGGCGGAAAAGATCACCGGCGTCCTGGCCGAAACGATCCGGAAGATCGCAGTCGAATATGCCTCTGCAAAACCGGCCTGTCTGCTGCCCGGACTTGGGAACCAGCGTACCGGCAACGGTGAACAGACGGCCAGGGGTCTGATCGCCCTCACATGCCTTACCGGCAATGTCGGCATTCCCGGGGGAGGCGCTGCAGGATGCGGAGCGGCACTGGAAGAACCCATGCCTTTCTTTCCTGCCGGGACCAATCCCTATAAAGGCGTGATTTCCTGCTTCCTCTGGACTCAGGCGGTCGGGGAAGGACATAAAATGACCCGGGATAAAGATCATATCCTGGGCATGGATAAGCTGGACGCGGATATAAAATTCATTTTTAACCTTGCCGGGAACACGCTGATCAACCAGCACTCGGATATCAACCGCACCAAAGAACTTCTAAAGGATGAAAGCAAATGCGAATGCATCGCTGCAAGCGATGTTTTCATGACTCCCAGCATGCGTTTTGCAGACCTGGTCCTCCCGGCTCCTTCTTTTCTGGAAGAAGATGATATTAACATGCCCTGGCGGTACGGTCATTATCTGCTGGCAGAAAATGCAGCCGTTAAACCGGTTTTCTGCAGTGTCTCCGAATACGATTTCTTTGCAGAACTGTCAAAACGCTTCGGGGTCTTTTCACAGTGGTCGGATTGCTGCCCCGACCGTGCATCCCACCTGAAATATCTCTATGAACACTTTGCCGCGATGCACCCGGCTCTTGGCCTTCCGCCCTTTGATCGCTTCATGGATCGCGGCCACGCGTACAAAGGCTCAGAACCGTTCATTGCCTTTGCCGATCAGATCCGCAATCCGGACATATACCGCTTTTCGACACCGAGCGGAAAGATCGAAATCGTTTCCGGCTCGCTTTATGCCATGCAGGATCCGGATATTCCCGCACATCCCGGTTACCTTCCCTGCCGCGAAGGTCCCGCCGACCCGCTTCGCGAAAAATACCCGCTGCAGCTGATCGGCTTCCATACCATACGCCGCTGCCACACGGTCCACGACAATAATGCCCTGCTTGAAAAAGCGGATCCGCAGCTTCTGTGGATCCATCCGCAGGACGCAGCTGCCCGAGGCATTATCGACGGGGATACGGTCCGGATCTTTAATGAACGCGGCGGCATCCGCATCCGCTGCAGCGTCACAGACCATATAATGCCGGGGGTAACGGCTCTGGCGGAAGGAGCATGGTATACGCCTAGCCGGGAGACTCCGGACGGTAACGAATGCTCTTCTTTCCCGGATGACCTGCGGGGAAGCATCAATGTCCTCACCGGCTTTTATCCCACGCCGCTGGCAAAGGGCAACCCCCAGCACACGAACCTCGTGGAAGTCGTGAAGTGCTGAAGAGCTGCCCTGCAGACATTTCAATTATTAATTGCCTGAATTTTTCTGTGCAGACCCGGCCTATGCCTGTTTCAGGACCTGTTCCGGATCCAGTTCCGCCCAGTGGTCAAACCTGCGCTCCATCTCCTTTTTGCTCTCTTCATCTTCCCTCATTGCGATCGGGACCCATTCCATCTCGCTGAGAGCCTGTACGACCTCGTTGAACTTCTGATAAGGGATCGAGATGTAGTGCAGGCCGTCCGGGAACGGTCTGCGCCTTTTTTCCCCATGATGCATTCCGACGACTGAATGATTGATCTTGCCTGAGATATAAGGATAAACAAATTTCCAGGAACAGCCTGCCACGTGAGAATCCCTGGACTCCCAAAGATCCCCGCTGATATAGGAATTTGCACGCATGATCAGATCGGCCTCACGTGTAGTAGCGAGACATATGATCAGATCCGGATCAAAATCACATTCGGAGACCGGGGCAAACTGAACATAATTGCAGGAACCCAGGGTCAGCCTTGCCAGCATGTGATAGAGCCTGGCGTTCGGCGCCGGGGTCTTGAAGACTTCAAAATCGTATCCCGCTCTCCCGCTGCCTTCCAGCTTAGGAATATCGATCATGCCCAGCATCATCTTCCCCATGCAGTTTTCATTCTCTTCGGAGATATAGAACTTCCGGCCCTCCTGCGCCACTTTTACAAAGGAACAGAGCGCAAGCTGTCCTTCATACTGTTCATATCCTTCCGGCTTTTCAAAAACATACTTCATTGCGACTGCAGGATAGGGCAGTTCCAGTTTTGCAAACATTTCTTTCGCAAGATCCGATAACATTGTCTGTTCCTCCTTTTTTATTATGATTATACTGTATTATTGTCTCTATTACCATGGATATGGAAAACTTAAGCATTTCACAGGTTCACTTTTCCTATTTACACTTATCTTTCAATAGTGCTATAATGGGGAAAGTTTCAGGGCCAGGCCCTGCAATTTCGAAATATCAAGAGGAGTGGAGTAATGTCTGAAGAACCTATTAGCATGGAAGAACTTTCAGAAGCCGTTGACGAATCTTTTACCACCTTTAAAGATGAGGACAACATCTGGGAGAAAATGAAAAAGGCAATGGAGGAAAAAGAAGTCCTTACCATTACCACAGACGGCACAGCTGTTAAAGGCGGCGTTACCGCCAGCATCGACGGACACAGAGGCTTTATCCCTGCGTCCCAGCTTGCCCTGAAGCATGTTGATGATCTGTCAGAGTATCTGAATAAAGAACTGCAGGTCAAAGTGATCGAAGTCGACGAAGAGAAGAAGCGTCTGATCTTCTCCGCCAAAGCCGTATTAAGGGACGCCGCGAACGAAGAAGCCGCTGCAAGGCTCAACGCCCTTGAGCCGGGTGCCGTACTGGAAGGAACCGTAGAGTCCATCAAACCGTATGGTGCATTTGTCAAGATCGATGATGATATCACCGGCCTGGTACATGTTTCCCAGATCTCCGTAAGACGCATCAAGGATCCTTCAGCTGTATTAAAAGAAGGCGAAAGCGTTAAAGTCAAAGTCCTTAACGTAAAAGACGGAAAGCTCAGCCTTTCGATCAAAGCTCTTCAGGACAACAATAATGCGGAAGCGGCTCCGGATGAGAACCGCCATGTCAAGATCCCGAAGGCAGAACCGCTTGTACAGAATTTCGGCGATCTGCTGAAAGGCTTTAAACTCGACTGATCGTTCGGGTTGTCTGAGAAATATAAAAAGTGAGCTGCATCGGCAGCTCACTTTTTTATGCTTGAAATGATCTGATTGAATATCCGGAACGCCTTACACAACCAGGCAAAATCGCCGGATTTCTGTATTACCGGGTCAGCTGGCTGAAGATCGTGACCGCATCCTCGAAGTTGCCGTTGCTGTCAAGCGGCGCCTGCGCCGTGCACAGGTAGTATTCTTCCCCGTAGAATGCTGCCGCGGAAACCAGGCATTTTCCGGCTTCATCCGTTGTACCGGTCTTTCCGCCTTCGATAACCGCGCCGTTTGCAAACGTCGTTACGCCCATGTTTGCAAAAAGCGTGCTTGAGAAGGAAAGGCCTTCCGGATGGGCTTCGGTCGGTGTGCAGGTGTAATTTGGCTGAGCAGCAATATTCCGGAAATCCGTGTTCTCCATCGCATATTTCAGAAGCACTGCCATATCATGGCAGGTCGTATACTGATTCTCGTCGTGGAGACCGGTAAGGTTTGTAAAATGCGTCTCGGTAAGGCCAAGCTCCTTTGCCTTGGCATTCATCATATCCACATAGGATTCCCTGGAATCCGTAATATAAGTCGCAATCGCTTCGCAGGCTTCCGCGCCGGAGGGGAGCATCATGCCGAAAAGAAGATCCCGGACCGATACTGTTTCATCGACGTCAAACCCCGCAAGAGAAGCATCGGAGAGATAAGCTTCATCGATATCTTCCGCGTAGACCGTTACCATGTCATCGAGACTGTTTGCGTTTTCCAGTGCAATGACCGCTGTCATGACCTTGGACATGGACGCCGGATAGATCCGTGCATCTGCGTCTTTATCCAGGAGGATTTCTCCGTCGGATCTGCGGATCATACAGGCAAATGCACTCTGTAAGTTATCCGCAGGTATCATCTCTACCGGTTCCGGGGTCGGTGTCGGTTCGGGAGTCGGTGTTTCTGTCTCCGTCGGCACCACCGTTGCAGGGACTTTTGTCGGTTCCGGCGTTACAGGGGCTTTTGATGTCGGCAGCGGGGTCACTCTCTCCGAATAGGATGCCTCCCACTGTTTTCTCAGTTTATTATTCTGGGTAAAAAAGCGATAGGCAAAAAAGCCGCACGCGACAGCTGCTATAACCAGCAGGATCAGCGCAATGTATAAAGCGACGTTAAACTTTTTGCTGTTTTCGTTATCAGGTCCCAATTACGGCACCGCCTTTCTTATTACGCCGGAAGAAGAACCGGCACAGGTTTTCTGAAATTGTCCGGCCGGGAGCATTCCGGCCATTGGTATATTATAAGAAATAAACAGAACTACGTCAAGGCAGGCCGGTGTGCGGCTGAAAAGAAGGATGGACGGTAAATCCGTCCATCCCTCGAAAATGTTTCGCTATGATTCAGTTTTCAGACCTTACAGATCAGCCGCCGTTTGCAGCGTTGTAATCATCGATGGTCTGGACTTCCCACTCGGAAGCTGCAGCGAATGCAGCGGAGCCGTCCCATACTTCGTCGATGTTTTCCGGAGTAACAGCGTAGGTCGGGGTGTAAGATGTAGCAGGCAGGTTGTTGCCGTCAAGTTTTCCATCAAGGATGGCCTTGATCATCTTAACGATACCTTCGCCGGTGTAGTAAGGTGCATTGTTGCCGACAGCAAGATACTCGCCGGACTTGATGTGCTCAAGGGTGTAATCCGCAGAGTCAGCGCCGCAGACGATCAGCAGGTCATCTCCGGGTACACGGCCGTGCTGGATTGCTTCCTGGAAGATAGCCGGGCAGAGAGAGTCTGTCTCGGACATGATGAGTTCCATCTCGGGATGTGCGGTCAGCAGGTCAGCTGCAACAGGCTGTGCAGAAGCAGCGTCGGTTGCGCCGGCAGCGCCGTAACCTACAAGATTGATGATGCCGGGGATCGAAGAAGATCCGCTGTCACGGCACTCAACCCAGGTCTGGTAACCGATAACGGTTGCATCCCACTTGGATTCGTAGGGCTGTCCAGCCAGTTCTGCATACTTGTGCAGGTAACCGGAAACGAAACCGCAGGGACGGCTGTTGGAGTCAGCATCGCCGGCACGGGAGATAACAGCACCGAAGTTGACGCCATCGGGGAACTGTCCCCAAAGTTTTTCAGCGCAGTACTCGCCTACAGCGTAGCCGGACTCAAAGGAACCGGAAACAACAACGGTGACAACGGGATAGTCGGGTTTGCCGGCTGTCGGGCCGCAGCAGAATACGGGGATGCCCTTATCAACAGCCTGACGGAAATACTGCATGCAGGCGTCGATATCAACTGCGTTAACAACCAGAACATCGATATCCTGTGTCAGGAAGTTTTCGATCTGGTTCTGCTGGGTAGCCATATCGAACTCAGCAGACTGGTTCAGGAAGGTCCAGCCGTAGGATTCGGCCTCTTCCTTTGCGGAACGAACCATCTCAGTAAAGAAGGATGAACCCTGGGAAGCGCTTGCCCATGCGATGGTGAAATCATCATCCTCTACAAAACCGTCAAGAGCTTTGTCGATGTCGGCACGGCTGTCGAGGTGTGCAGGCTGAAGTCCGCCGAGCGGAAGCTTATCATCCTGATCAAGCAGCCACTCCAGAGAGGTCTTGCCGCCCAGATCCGGAACAGCAGGTACTACAGCTGCATCGCCTGCGGGAGCTGCAGGAGCTTCGGAAGCTGCAGAAGATGCTTCTGCCGCGGGAGCTGCAGAAGAGGCTTCTGCTGCGGGAGCCGCTGCTTCGGATTTCTCAGCTGCGGGTGCAGCTGCCTCGGATTTCTCAGCTGCGGGTGCAGCCGGTGCAGCTCCAGACTGGCCGCAGCCTGCGAACAGGGCTACAGACATCAGCGCAGCCAGCACAAGTGCCAGAATTTTGCGTGTTTTCATTTTTTTTCCTCCTAACCTTTGGAATTACTTATTATAACAGAATCCGGCTTGCGTCGGACGCTATTAACGAAACGAATCGCAGATCAGCCCTGTTTCTTGCTGCTGACGCTCTTAAGCAGAACAGCAAGGATGATAACAGCAGCCTTGACAACCATCTGCGGATAGCTGGGCAGGTTGACCAGGTTCATAAGGTTGGTGATGATGGCAATAATGAACACACCAACGACCGTGAAGGCAACCGTGCCTTCGCCGCCGGCCAGGGATGCGCCGCCAAGTACAACGCCGGCAATGGTACTCATTGCATAGTCGCCGCTGCAGGAGAGAGCGGAAGCGTTACTGGATCGGCAGACCATCAGAACACCAGCGATACCGCAGAGAAGACCTTCCAGCAGATATACGAAGAAGAGGTACTTCTTGGAATTGATACCGGCGAGCTGTACTGCGTTTTCATTGGAACCGATAGCGTAGACCATACGTCCGAAAGTCGTATACTTCATAACGAAGTGGAAGATCAGGACGATGATCACAGCAAGGATTACCATGTAGGGCACCTTCAGGAAAGTCTTGGTTGCGAAGCCGGGGTAAACCAACATCTCATAAGCCAGGCTCTTGCTGTCCAGCAGAAGGGTGTTGCCCTTGGTTATAATGTAGCAAATACCTTCACAGGCATAGTTGGTAGCCAGCGTAACGATGAAGGCCGGCATTCGCAGCTTTGCGATCAGGAAACCGGTCACAATGCCGACGACCGTAGAGGTCAGGATCGCCAGGAGGATTACTCCCCATATACCGAGACGGGTATTTGCCCCGACGCCCCAGCGAACAACACAGCCGCCTACAATAATACTGCTGAGGGTCGCAACAGAGGAGGCGGCAAGATCGATGCCGGCGGTAATGATGACCATCAGCATACCCATTGCGATGATGAGGTATACTGCCTGCTGACGCAGCACGGTAGAAATATTTGTCCAGGACAGGAAAATCGGGGAAATAATGCTGGCTGCGATAAAGAGCCCGATAAGGATCAGTATCGCATTATATTTCAGAACGAAATCGCGCACAGGCATTCTGCTCTTCTGCACCGCTGCTGCCGGCGCCGTGTTTTTATCTTTCACTTCCATGGTTTTTCCTCCTGTTTATGAATTCTGCACGCCCATAGCGTAGCGGATCAGATTTATTTCCGTAAGCTCCTCACGCGGCAGCTCACCGACACTGTAGCCTTCCTTGATAACGACCGCACGGTCGCACATACCGATGATCTCGGTCATTTCCGAAGAGATCATGACAACGGCATATCCGGCCTCCACCAGGTCGTTGATGATGTTGAAAATCTCGATCTTCGCACCGACGTCAACGCCTCGGGTAGGCTCATCGAGAAACAGTACCTTCGGTTCTGCCGCCAGGATCTTCGCGATGGCAACTTTCTGCTGGTTGCCACCGGAAAGGCTTTCGACATTGTCCTTGACACTGCCGAGCTTGATGGAAAGGTCTTTCACGTAACGGTTTACGATCGGATCTTCCTTGCTCTTCTGTACCCAGCCGAATTTGGTGACCCGCTTCAGGGCAGAAATCGTAATGTTCTGATAGATCGGTCTGCGGAGCAGAACGCCCTGATTCTTACGGTCTTCCGGCAGGAAGCCGATACCGCCTCGGTTTGCCTCGCGGACAGAATTGAACGACACTTTCTTGCCGTTGAGGATTACTTCACCGGAATCCATTTTGTCAACGCCGAGGATCGCACGGATACATTCCGTACGGCCGGCACCGACCAGTCCGCTCAGACCGACGATCTCACCGGAGCGAACATTGAACGAGATATCCTTTACTGCCTTGCCGGCCTGAATATGGTTGGCTTCCAGTACGACTTCGCCGATGTTGTGCTCACGCTCGGGATAAAATGTGGACAGATCTCGTCCGATCATCAGGGCAACCAGCTGGCCTTTATCCAGGCTGGACGTCGGGACCGTGTCGACATAGTGGCCGTCCTTCATGACGGTGATCGTATCGCACAGCTCGAAGATCTCTTCCAGACGGTGGGAAACATACAGGATGGAAACGCCCCGCTCCTTGAGCTGGCGTACCAGGCGGAACAGCTGTTCCACTTCCTTGTTGGTCATAACGGCAGTGGGCTCATCGAGGACGAGGACCCTGGCGTTACGGATTAAAGCCTTGCAGATCTCAACGACCTGCTGATAGGCAACGGAAAGATCACGAACCTTCGAATTGACGTTGATCATGCTGAAGCCGAGATCATCCAGACATTTTCTTGCCTTGGCCCGCAGCTCTTTCCAGTTAACGAACTTCTTGTCACGATAATCATCCAGCAGGATATTTTCCGCAACCGTCAGGTGCTGCACCAGGGCAAACTCCTGATAGATAACGGAAATGCCCGCTTCGATGCCATCTTTAGGACCGGTAAAATGCACCTGCTGGCCGTCGATCTTGACGGTACCGGCATCTGCCGAATACACGCCGGAAAGAACACGGATCAGGGTAGACTTTCCTGCACCGTTTTCTCCGACCAGAGCATGGATTTCGCCGGGTTTCATCCGCAGTTGAACGTCCTGCAGTGCGTGGACACCGCCGAAGCTCTTGCAGATGCCTTGCATCTCAACGCGGTATTCGCTCTCTCCCATTCTCTTACCACCTCGTTAATCTGTTTGTGTTCGTGTTTCTGTTATTACTTAATACGACACTCCCTGACGGCCCGGTCAACCGCGGCTCTTCAGGTTGATGTTAATGTTTCTTAGAAACCTGATAACAGGGAACTCCCCAAAATGGAGCGAAGGCCCTGACATTAAGTTCTAACGATATTCATCAATATGATAACTCGTTTCTCCTGCTTTGTAAATATTAAACAAGCCGATTGCATGGAAAAGGTGCATAATCAACAAATCATACAAAAGAAAATAAAAAACTGCCGCATTTTCAATGCGGCAGTCTCTATGAAGCATCGGGGATTCGAACCCCGGACAACTTGATTAAAAGTCAAGTGCTCTACCACCTGAGCTAATGCTCCATCTTACGGCGCAGGCTTTTGAGCCCACGAGTGTATTATACACACTTTTTATAAATTGAAAAGGAAAACTTTTCACTTTTCATTGTTTTTTCCGGGCTCTTTCCTCCGGTACAGGAAGAAGATCAGCAGATACACACAGAATCCTGCAGCTTCGCTGACGCCGATCATTCCAAGGGTCGCGGGGATCCAGCCGGAGTTCTGATATATATCGTTCAGGATAAACATGTCCGGCCAGCCCGGCCCGAGGAAAAACATATTCATCGAACCGTTTGACACAGAATAAAAAACTGCATTGAAGGCAACTGCTGCGATCGCGAGGAAGAGATAGGCAAGGCCTGCAGGTATATAGTTCTGAAGCTTCATGCTTTCTTTCGTCTGACGAAGCATCAGGAAAACGCCCAGTATCAGCAGCATTGTATGCCAGAAAAGCGAATGGATCGTCAGGAGGATATAACCGGAAAAGCTTGCCTGCGGAACACAGAAGGACGCCGCTGCCCCGATCAGCCCATAGACCATGATAAACTGTTCGATCCATCGTCTGTTCAGAAACCAGTCAAGGACGCAGAAATACATCGGGATACTGCACAGCTGGAACGGAAAATCCGACCAGGGGTAGCTGCCGAACAGCCGATACAGAAAGATCTGCTTAAAGACTTCGGTTATCATAAGAACGACGCCGCAAACCAGCAGTATGATCCTTGTCTGCGTTTTCGACCGGGCAAAAAGAGCGCCCAGAAAGATCCCGGCAGCGATCAGGCAGACGGTAATCGAGATCTGTACGGCGCTTCCCGGCGCGATCGGCTCATAATAGGTTGTCAGAGTTTCCGAAATCATGAATACCTGTCTTTTTCCTGTATCTCAGGGTACAAAAAGTGCCCAGTTCCGGAATCGAACCAGAGACACGAGGATTTTCAGTCCT
>JAFWOE010000033.1 GCA_017509985.1 Lachnospiraceae bacterium | reverse complement strand
TTCTCAGCAGCAAAGCGGAGTCGGCGCACTTCCCATTCAAGCAGGTATCGGTAATGCAGGGCATAACGGATCCTTGCGCCGGGAAGCTCTTTCTTTACGATGTTCCGGATATCTATCATTCGGGGATAATCATAGACAACAGGAAGATTCAGTTCCTCGGATGTCTGCATGCGATGAAGAGCCGATATCACTTTGGAAGGGATCGCTCTGGCTGCTTCTACGATCCGGTCTGTTATGGAGGAAGGCGCCGCGAGATCCACGATCAGCAGTTTGCCGGAAGACGACAGAAGAGCTTTCGCCTTCCGGAGAGCTTCTTTCATGTCCATATGATGGATGGATGCCACAAAAACGATCGCATCGAAGCGCACGTCGGGAGTGTAATCTTCAAAACTGCAGCAGGAAAAACGCAGATCGCTGCTTTCATTTAGGGAATCTGCCCTTTCAATACAACGAATATCGGGATCGATCCCGGTGATCTTCTTTGTTCCGTCATCAAGGAAACGCGCAAGATAACCGTCTCCGCAGCCCGCATCCGGAATAGTCCTGCAATTTTCGGTTTTTCTTCTTTACCAAGGGTAATACGCGGTATTGTGATTCCGGTACATATTCATCATCGGTTCCCGGTATATAGTCTCTTTTTTCTGAGCAGGGCAAAAACATATAATAAGTATGATAAAGAAAGCGAGGGAGATCATGGCAAATACCGATACGTATTATAGAATGGGATTCCGTATGCCCGTACCGGAGGCATTTAAACATACCAAAGGTTTCTTCTCACCGATGGAGATCGGAGACCAGGGAGACGGCACTTATTTCATGGTGTGCACCTATACCGCCTCTACTGCCGAAGAGATGAAGGTCATATCCGCAAAATCGAAAAGCGGTACGATGACCGAAGAAGACAGTAAAAAACTGCTCGATACCATGGGCGTTCTGCTGGTCATCATCGCCATTGACGGCGGGCAGGGCATCAAAGAGATCAAAGAGAAGATGAAAATGGGAGAAGTATCCGATGACAATTTCACAGAAGTCGGCAGATACAAAGACCTCACCTATTACGCCATTACAGACCGCAAGAGCGAAGAGGCCTATTTGAAAGCGCAGGCTCCTGTCTTCGCAGAGGAGTTCCGTGAACTGCAGAAAGCGTGGATCGAAGCGCTGAAAAACGCGGAGTATTTCGGCCCTCAGATCCCCGGTGCGGATCTTGTCGGCAAAACGCTCCGCTTTGAAACAAAAGACATCGACGGCAATCCCGTAAAGAGCGATGACCTGTTCGCGGCGCACAAAGTAACGATGGTCAACTTCTGGGCGACCTGGTGCGGTCCCTGTAAGAATGAGCTGGAAGAACTCGGCAATATACACCGCCGTCTCGAAAAGAAGAATGCCGCGATCATCGGGATCTGCGATGATGCAGCCGATAAGGCGGATATATGCAGGGAGCTGATCAGGGAAAAGGATCTTTCTTATATCAATATCCTGCCCTATGAAGGAATGGATGAACTTTCTATACAGAATTTCCCGACATCCCTCTTTGTTGACAACGAAGGAAAAGTTCTGACTTATCCTGTGATCGGTGTTCCGGCGGACATCTCGGAATATGAAAAAGTGATCGACGGGCTTCTGAGCGGAACCGAAACGAGCACGGATCCTGTCCCTGCTGCAGACGACAATAAAAAAGATTACCGCATCGTCGTTAAAGATGAAGCCGGTGATCCTGTTGCCGGTGTCAGGATCCAGTTCTGCGATGATACGACCTGCATGTTCGCGAAGACAGATGCGGAAGGTACCGCCGCATTCAGCGCCGAACCGGGAAAGTATTCGGTCCATATGTCGACAGTACCCGAAGGCTACGAGCTGAACGAAGAAGAGATCCCTGTCACGGAAGATGTGCAGGAAGTGTATATTCTTCTGAAAAAGGCCTGAACCGAATCAAAAGCGAAACACTGAAATGCTCTGAAGGTTTCTTATAGAAACGTATCAATCAAAACTCGCTAAGGTTTGTCAACACAAAATGCATTAAAGAATAATACACATTATGAAAATTCGTTCTATATAGAACGATTTTCTTTCGGGCTGATTGTAGTGATTATTACTTAGGTTCTATAAGTCTCCATGGATCTTGCGTAGTATATGCGGAAGAACTTATTCATGGCT
>JAFWOE010000032.1 GCA_017509985.1 Lachnospiraceae bacterium | reverse complement strand
TGCGTCGTTCAAAAGTCAGCTTCCTTCACGGAAGCGACCTTTTCTCTTCACAATGCAATTACAGCAGCCTGTGCTTCAAAGGGGCACACGCTGCTGTTTCGCTGCCGGCTTTCGGATAAAGGTATAACACACTAGACTTTCGGTGAAAGTCGTGTGCCACGAAACCGCCGGTTTCTTTGGATCCTTCCGGCCAAGGGACTGGATGTCCCTCTGGACACCTTGCTACTTCTATCATCCGACCGCGCTGAAAACTAACCAGAAACAGGTCGTCGCAATGAGTGTTATGTCAATGCCTTCCGGAGTTTATTATACTTTCCTGCGGCGTTTCGTCAGATATACTCCTCTTACCTGTAACTGACTTCAGTGTTACTTTTCCAAGCCGCATGTTCTGAAGTCCCATGCACTTGTCAAGTGGAAATCCGTTATATCCATAATGTTCCAGCACCCGGCAAATGCCCTTCTTTTTTTTCCTCCGGATCATCAATGATTTCACTTTTTCCGAAGCCAATTATGCGTTTCTGTCTGTAACTTCCCGGTCTGTTCTTCTCATAGTGTTTTCCTCCATCTTAACTTTTATCAGATCACAGAGCAGTTCCCTTTTTGGGGATCGTAAACCGGCTCATATCGGCCCCTTCCAGTTCCAGCAGCATCTTTTTTCTCATGATGCCTCCGCCATATCCGGTCAGGCTCCCGTTCGTTCCGACGACCCTGTGGCAGGGCACAATGATGCAAATCGGATTATGGCCGACGGCCCCGCCGACTGCCTGGGCTGACATTTTTTCCAGGCCCCGCTCTTTTGCGATCCGTTCTGCAATCTCGCCGTATGTAACTGTCTCACCGAACGGGATCTCACACATGATTTCTCCAACCCGGTTGCGGAAAGCCGAGCCGACCAGGTGGATTTTCGGGAAAAACCCCGGATCTTTTCCGCTGAAATAAATATCCAGCCATTCCTTTGCCTGATCGAAGTAACCTGTTTCGCGGGGGACGGCGTCCTTTTTCAACCCCAGTGCGATGTATCTGCCGCCTTGTGTGAACCACAGGCCCGTCAGGCCCTCATCGTCACCGGCAAGCAGGATGCTGCCCATGGGGGATTCGTAAGTGTTTGTATAAATCATGTATTGCCTCCAAGTGAATTCCACAAGTTGACGGTTGCATAGCTTCGCCAAGGACTCCAGGCCCTTGCGAGTTCTTCCGATTCCTTCGGGTCTTTCCCCATCAATGCCTTTTTCACACCCGCATCGGATCCCAGAAAAACATCGGTGTCGCCCATTGACCGCATGGCGATATAATCCGCTGTCCACGGGCCGATCCCTTTGATTTTCAGAAGCTTTTTCTTCTCTTCGGACGGATCGGCGTAGCTTTCAAAAAGAACTGACCGATCTTTAATCGCAGCAGCCAGCGAGCGTATCGTCCTCGCACGGGATCCGATGATCCCGATCGGACCCAGATGTTCTTCAACATTTCCTTCCAGACAAAGAATCGTTTCCGGGGCCGGAAAGAGATGTGTCAGGCCTTCGATTCCTGTTTCGATAGATGTCCCGTATCGTGATACGAATCTTCCCGCGAGTACTCCTGCTGCCCGGACGGTGATCTGCTGTCCCAGCACCGAGCGGACAGACACTTCAAACGGTTCAAAAGCTCCGGGAATTCTTGTTCCCTTCACAAAAAGGCCGGGACGGATCCGGTTCATCGATTTCAGGGTTTCCGCCACGAATTCCGGATCGCAGAAAAGATCAAACATCATTTTTATCCGCCAGGCCACCTTTGGCATGACCGGAAGAAGTGAATTGCTGACAGTGAGCCGGATCGCATTGTCCTTTTGCAGATGGCTTACCTTAAGCCACCCGCATACGGCTTTTCCATCATCTGTCTCCATCCGGACAGTCCTGTAATAGGAACCGTCCCGTACAAGTTCCACACCCGGGATTGCCCTTGCCTCATAGAAACTGAGCATTTCCCGGTATCGGTACGGAGGCCGGTAACTCATTGTGATCGTTATTGTTCCCTCGGCTTTTTCCGGGTTGCCGGCATTTTTTCTTAATGCCAACGGCGACATATTATACTGCTGACGGAATGTATGGTTGAATTGACGAATACTGCCAAATCCAGATGCCATTGCAACATCAGTAACACTTAAATCCGTTTCGCTCAGCAGGCTTTTGGCCATCAGAAGCCTGCATGTCTGCATATATTTTACAGGTGAAACGCCGTACTCTTTCTCAAACACACGCCGCAGGTGGCGGCTCGTACATCCTAGGGTCCGTGCCGCATCGGATAGTCTCAGACAGCTGCCGCAGTTTTCGCTGATAAGCCTGGCAGCCCGTTTCGCGAGAAGCGAAGACGCATCTGTCTCAAAAACACCCGGTGCCAGCTCGGGGCGGCAGATCATGCATGGACGGTATCCTGCAGCTTCTGCCGCCGCGGCGGATTGATAAAACGTGCAGTTTTGTATCTTTGGCATTCTGGCGGTGCATACAGGCCTGCAATATATTCCTGTAGAAGAAACGCCAACGAAGAACCGTCCGTCAAAACGTACATCCCGGGAACGAAAGGCTTCATAGAGTTTTTCTTTATCAATGTTATTCACCATGTTTTTCCCCCTTGCATGGTTTTATTGTAGCATAATCCCAGCAAGTTTCCGGCTATTTTCGGACATCTATATGTAACGATCCGTCCGTTAGGCACAAAGCTATATATGGTTGATTTAGAAGACGTCAAATTGTCATTCACAACCCCTTCACAGAAGAGTATTGTAATACTGTTGCTGAACCGGGGCATTTTCTATCCGTCGCATAATAAACCTCCACGATAAAGGCCGCTTTATATCATCTGAAAATGCTTGAAAGCATCAATGATCGCATCTTCCTTTTCTTTTGGCGTCTCAGGCGATTTACTGTTATCGCTCTTCGGAAGATTATAATTGATGCGCTCTATGATACCGCATTTCCGTTTGGTTTTTGCAATATTCAGATACGATACATGGAACCCATACTTTTCCTGCACCCACGCCTGAATTTCTTCATACGTAGCCTTACTTTCGGCGGCGGTCAGATCCAACTCGTCCATATCGACCTGAATGTTAATATGATGCTTCGCCTCCGAAAGTTTGGACAATGCACATACCGTCTC
>JAFWOE010000031.1 GCA_017509985.1 Lachnospiraceae bacterium | reverse complement strand
TGTTGCACTGCCAAGTGCATCGCAGGGTAGCCGAGTCCGGACGGGATAAACGCTGAAGGCATCTAAGCGTGAAGCCCCCTCAAGATGAGATATCCAAGAGACCCCTTGAAGACGACGAGGTAGATAGGGCAGAGGTGGAAGTGCAGCAATGCACGGAGCTGACTGTTACTAATAGGTCGACGCTTGACCTTAAGAAGTCTTGTATGATGTATGCGGTTTTCTGGGTACAAACCGGAAAAACAGTGTTGACAGAAATGTCATTGTTTTTTATTATAACTGTTGGTTGCATTCCTCGATAGCTCAATGGTAGAGCACTCGGCTGTTAACCGAGGGGTTGTTGGTTCGAGCCCAACTCGGGGAGTTCTTTTTTTAAGGATTCTGTCCTGAAAAAGAAGAGAGATCTTTCTCTCAAACCTGGCTCCGGGGTCAAGAGGTTAAGACATCGCCCTTTCACGGCGGTAACACGAGTTCGATTCTCGTCGGAGTCACTGTCTGGCATCGTAGCCAAGTGGTAAGGCAATGGTCTGCAACACCAGTATGCACCGGTTCAAATCCGGTCGACGCCTTTTTGTCCCGAAGTATTCCGCTTCGGGATTATTCTATATTTCAGACATTTTCCGGGAGGTTTATTTTGAGCAATCTACAGGAAGAGATCAATAAACGCAGGACTTTTGCTATCATTTCGCATCCTGACGCAGGGAAGACGACGCTGACCGAAAAATTTCTTCTTTATGGCGGAGCAGTCAATCTGGCAGGATCCGTGAAAGGCAAAGCTACGGCAAGGCATGCTGTTTCCGACTGGATGGAGATTGAAAAGCAGAGAGGTATCTCGGTCACATCTTCTGTCCTCCAGTTCAATTACGGCGGCTACTGCATTAATATCCTGGATACTCCCGGACACCAGGATTTCTCCGAAGATACGTACCGTACGCTCATGGCAGCCGATTCCGCGGTCATGGTCATCGACGGTGGCAAAGGCGTGGAAGCGCAGACCCGAAAACTGTTCAAAGTCTGTGTCATGCGCCATATTCCGATCTTTACTTTCATCAATAAAATGGATAAGGACGCCAATGATACATTCGATCTTCTGGATGAGATCGAAAAAGAACTGGGAATCGCAACCTGTCCCGTAAACTGGCCGATCGGATCGGGCAAGAATTTTAAGGGCGTGTATGACCGGGACAAATCCCAGGTACACGTCTACTCTGATACTTTGAAAGGAACGAAAGAGGGTAAAGACACCGTGCTTTCGCTGGATGATCCTGCCCTGACGGATTATATTTCCGAAGCACAGAAGGAAACACTGGAATCCGAGATCGAACTCCTGGATGGCGCTTCGGCGGAATTTGATCTGGACCTGATCCGGGCCGGGGAGCTTACGCCCGTGTTTTTCGGTTCCGCGCTGACTAATTTCGGCGTAGAGATCTTTCTGAAGCACTTTCTGACTATGACTACGCCTCCTCTGAAGAGAACCTCCGATATCGGAGATATCGATCCGTTCAACAGTGATTTTTCTGCGTTTGTCTTCAAAATCCAGGCAAATATGAACAAGAATCACCGTGACAGGGTTGCCTTCATGCGCATCGTATCCGGCGAATTCAAAGCCGGAATGGATGTGTTTCATGTCCAGGGCAATAAGATGATCCGCCTTCAGCAGCCTCAGCAGATGATGGCAGATGACCGACATGTGGTCGACCAGGCCTTTGCCGGAGATATTATCGGCGTATTCGATCCGGGTATTTTTTCCATCGGAGATACGCTCTGTACATCCAGGGAACCGTTCCGCTTCGACCGGATCCCGACGTTTGCTCCGGAACATTTTGCCAACGTGGTACAGCTGGATACAATGAAGCGGAAACAGTTTGTAAAAGGTGTTGAACAGATCGCGCAGGAAGGCGCGATACAGATCTTCCGTGAGCATCTGGGAGGAATGGAAAACGTAATCGTCGGAGTTGTCGGCGTGCTTCAGTTCGACGTGCTCGAATACCGGCTTAAAAATGAATATAATGTCGACATCCGGCTGGACAGCCTTCCGTATGAATACATCCGCTGGATCGAGAATCCGGATGAAATCGATCTGGAGCATCTGACAGGTACTTCGGATATGAAAAAGGTTTATGATCTTAAAAACCGGCCGCTGCTCCTTTTTGTCAACCCGTGGAGCGTGCAGATGACGCTGGACCGGAATAAAGGCCTTGCGCTTGCCGAATTCGGCCGGAACTGATGTGGAGACCCCGCCCGGCCTGCCGCCGGTTTGATTTGTTTATATTTTTTGTAGAGTTTTTCCGCTGCATATATTATAATATATTACTGAGTTGAAAAGAGACCGCACGGAACCGGAGCGGTCACGGATAATAAAACGACAGCTTATAAGCGCATTATACAGAGTACGGCAGTACGTCATGTTTTGCGGAAAGGAGCGCTGTTTTGGCAGAGAAAAGAAAGATTTTTACTATTTACGACGACGATACACTCGGAACCGTACAGATTTCCGATGAAGTGCTGACGATCATCTCCGCGCTCGCGGCGACAGAACCGGAAGGGATCGTTTCTATACGGGACGGGCTTTCCGGGGAGCAGATCACAAAATCCGGCATGAAGACGCTGGCAAAGAGCGTGAAAGTCAATGTCGATAAAGGCGAAGCTACGGTTCAGGTGGTCCTGAACATCAAGTACGGCTATAATATTCCGGAGACGACAAAGCAGGTGCAGGAAAGAGTCCGGGACGCGCTCGAAAACATGACCGGCCTGAAGGTGAAGAGCGTGCATGTATCCATCGCGGATATCGTTACGGAACCGATCAAAAAAGGCAGAGCAAAATAAAATGACCCGAAGAGAAATCAGAGAAACGATCTTTAAACTCATGTATATGAACGGCTTCTTCGAGGGAGAGGACTTCGAGACCCAGGTCGGGCTGTTTTTTGAAAACGAAGGAGATAAATATACTGCAGAGGACAGCACATACATCCGTTCCAAACTTGCTGAAATCCTGGAAAAGGAAACGGAGATGGATGAGATGATCGACGATGCCTCTGAGGGGTGGAAAGTTTCACGAATGAACAGGGTGGATCTGTGCATACTGCGTCTCGCGATTTACGAGATGCTTTATGATGAGGAGATCCCCTACAGGGTCGCTATCAATGAGGCAATAGAACTGGCAAAGACTTTCGGCGGAGACGAGTCGCCGTCCTTTATAAACGGTATTCTTGGAAATATTTCCAAATCGAAAGGGCTTTCAATGTGAGTACTGTTTACTCGGTCTTTCAGATCAGTAACTATATAAAAAACATGTTCCGGCAGGATATCCTGCTTTCCGGAAATGTTTCTGTACAGGGAGAAGTCAGTAACTGCAAAGATCATTCTACGGGTCTTTATTTCACGCTCAAGGACGATAAAGCTGTAATCAACTGCGTAATGTTCCGGAGCGCGGCTGCAGGACTGGCTTTTTCAATGCGTCCCGGAGATAAGGTGACGGTTACCGGAACGATCGATACCTATCCCAGAAGCGGTTCCTATCAGCTGTACGCGCGGCGGATCGAAAAATCCGGATCGGGCGAGCTGTATGAAAAATTCCTCCGGCTGAAAGAAGAACTGGAGGATATGGGGATGTTCGATGCCGGCTACAAAAAGCCGATACCGAGGTTTGCCCAGAAAATAGGGATCGTCACTGCGCCGACAGGAGCTGTAATACAGGATATCCAAAATGTATCCAGAAGAAGGCACCCCGGTGTTTCGCTTTACCTGTATCCGAGCCTGGTGCAGGGAGATGCGGCCGCGGCGAATATCGTCCGCGGGATCGAAACGCTGGACCGGCTCGGGCTGGATGTCATCATCGTCGGGCGGGGAGGAGGTTCCATCGAGGACCTCTGGGCATTTAATGAAGAGCCTGTCGCCAGGGCGATCTTTGATGCGGAGACCCCGGTTATCTCTGCGGTCGGACACGAATCCGACTGGACGATCGCGGATTATGTTGCGGACCTTCGCGCACCGACGCCTTCGGCAGCGGCGGAGCTGGCAGTTCCGGATTTTAAGGAGATCCTGCTGGATATTCGTGACCGGGAAGCGTATCTGAACCGTATGATATCGGAATCTGTCTCTTTTGCCCGTATGAAGCTGGATGCCTATAACGGAAAGCTGAAGGCCGAAAGCCCGTTGAATTTACTGAAGACCCGCAGAAGGGAGATCGAAAACTGCAGGATCCGTCTTTCCGGGAGCATGTCTGCGGCACTGGAGGAGAGCCGGAGGATGCTCATTACCTTTGCCGAACGGCTGGAAGGTTCTTCACCGGTGAAAAAGCTGACGCAGGGGTATTCATTCGTATCGGATCCACAGGGAAAAACAGTCGATTCGATCCGAAGAGTCATGCCGGGCGACGAACTGAGGGTCCATGTAACAGATGGTATTATTTCCGCCTCGGTGACGGGAATCTGCGGAAGGGAGGCCTGAACATGCCGGAAGAAAAGAACATCACACTTGAAGAAGGTTTTGAACAGCTGGATGAGATAACAAGGAAAATGGAAGAGCCGGGGATCCCGCTTGAGGAGCGCTTTGAACTGTATAAAAAAGGGATCGGGCTCGTAAAGATCTGTACAGATAAAATCGATACGGTCGAAAAGAGCCTGAAGACCGTTCACGATGACGGCACGGTGGAAGAAACCGAATAACAGACCATGACTTTTGAAGAAGAATTAAGACTACGCACGGAAAATGCGGAAAAGATCATCCTGAAATGGCTGCCGGTTTTCCCCGGATACCGGGGAAGCATGGCCGAAGCTATGAAATACAGTATCGAAGCCGGAGGAAAAAGGCTTCGCCCGGTCATGCTGGGAATGATGAACGAAGCGTACGGCGGAACAGAAGAAGAGGCCGGACCTTTCATGGCCGCGATCGAATATATTCATACATCATCCCTGATCCATGACGACCTTCCTGCCATCGATAACGATGAACTGCGCAGGGGAAAGCCTGCAGTGCACAGCCGGTTCGGTGAAGCGATGGGCGTTCTTTCCGGAGATGCCCTGCTGAATTATGCCTATGAAGTCATGCTGAAAGGTGTTGCTTCCGCCCGGGACAGGAGCAGTGCAGCCGCTGCGGCCGGGATCCTTGCCGATAAAAGCGGGCTTTACGGGATGCTCGGCGGCCAGGGCCTGGATGTAGAGTATGAAAAAGGACGCCTCCGTGTGGATGACCGGGAAATGCTGGAGGAGATCTGTGTGCGTAAAACTTCCGCGCTGATCGAGGCTTCGCTGATGGCAGGAGCCGCGCTTGCGGGAGCAGATAAAGAGGAGATCCGGCTGCTGGAACAGACCGGCAGGGCGACCGGCCTGGCTTTTCAGATCCGGGATGACATCCTGGATGCGACATCTACGGATGAAACGCTCGGGAAACCGGTCCATTCGGACGAAAAAAACGGAAAGCTTACATTCTGTTCGCTCCTGGGGATCGACGGGGCGCAGGAACTTGTGCACCGATACACGGAAGAAGCTGTTTCATGCTGTGAAAAACTGAACTGCAGAAACGGCATGCTGAAAGAACTGATCCTGTACCTTTGTGACAGGCGCTCATGAGATGAATTATGCTCGAACTGATCAATCAAACCGGAGATATCAATAAAATACCGGAGAACCGCCTGGATGAGCTTGCGGCAGAGATCCGGCGGTATATGGTGGATGTTATCAGCGAAAACGGCGGCCATCTGGCTTCCAGCCTCGGGACCGTAGAGCTTACGCTGGCGCTTCATCGCGTTTACGACCTTCCGAAGGATAAGATCATCTGGGATGTGGGCCATCAGACCTATACTCATAAGATCCTGACCGGAAGGAGGGAGAGCTTCCGGACGATCCGGAAAGAAGGAGGCCTGTCCGGTTTTCCGCGCAGAAATGAAAGTGAGGCGGATTCCTTTGACACCGGTCACAGCTCCACCTCGGTTTCCGCCGGGCTCGGCTATGTAAAGGCAGCAGAGATCCTGAAAAAGGATTATCATGTTGTTTCCGTGATCGGGGATGGTGCGCTGACGGGCGGACTGGCATTTGAAGCGCTGAATAACGCAGCCAGGCTGAAAACGAATTATGTCGTTGTTCTGAACGATAATGAAATGTCCATATCCAAAAACGTCGGAGGAATTTCGGATTATCTGGACCGGATACGGACTTCGGAGAATTATACCTCTCTGAAGATGTCGGTTTCCGCCGGACTGGAAAGCATTCCGGGTATCGGGACCAAAATGGTTAACGCGATCCGGAAGACCAAAGGCTCCATCAAGCAGATCGTGATCCCCGGCATGTTCTTTGAGGATATGGGCTTTACCTACCTTGGACCGGTGGACGGGCATAATATCCGGCAGCTGATCAAGGTCTTTACGGAAGCCCGCAGTTTTCCGGGCCCCGTATTCGTTCATGTACTGACGGAAAAAGGAAAAGGATATGCGCCGGCCAGCAAGAACCCGGTAAAATTCCACGGGATATCCGCTGCGAAACTGACGGAGGATCCTTCGCCGGAGGATCATGGAGAAACTTTTTCTTCCGCTTTTTCGAGCGCGCTGATATCCGCAGCCAGGGAAGACCGCACGATCGCAGCGGTCACGGCAGCAATGAAGGAGGGGACCGGCCTGCGGAGATTTGCAAGTCTTTATCCGGAACGGTTTTTTGACGTTGGCATCGCCGAAGGCCATGCGGTGACTTTCGCGGCAGGACTTGCCCTGGGCGGCCTGAAACCGGTCGTAGCAGTCTATTCCTCGTTCCTGCAAAGAGGCTTTGACCAGCTGCTTATGGACGTCTGCCTGCAGAATCTGCCGGTCGTCTTTGCGATCGACCGCGCGGGCTTTGTCGGAGAGGACGGAAAGACCCATCAGGGAACATTTGATCTTTCCTATCTTTCCATGATGCCCAATATGACGGTCATGGCGCCGAAAAACGGTCAGGAACTGGATCGGATGCTGCGTTTTGCCGTGAAAAACAACGGACCGACGGCCATACGTTATTCCAAAGGAAAGGTGCCGCCGTCCGTGCAGAAAATGGAGACATCTCCAATTGAATTCGGCCGGGCGGAAATCCTGCATAAAGGGTCCAAGATCATGATCTGGGCAGTCGGAGACATGGTCGGCACGGGTTATGAGACCTGTATGAAACTGAAAGAGAAGGGATACGACCCGACCCTGGTCAATGTCCGTTTTATCAAACCTTTCGATACAGAACTGCTGGAATCCCTGGCAAAGGACCATGAATACCTCATGGTTCTGGAAGAGAATGTTGAGAACGGCGGTTTCGGCAGCCTTATGCTCGGGGCGATCAGCAAAAAAGAACTGAAAGTCCGTACGGATATCTGCGGGGCAGGCGACGGTTTTGTTTCGCATGGAAGCGTGGAGCAGCAGAGAAAGCGCTGCGGGCTGGATCCGGTTCTGCTTGCCGGGCGTGCGGAACGCAGACTGAAAGGCATGGAATAAACAGAAAATGGCTTCTTCGGAAAAAAAGAGACTGGATATCCTTGTTTATGAAAAAGGGCTCGCCGATTCCAGAGAAAAGGCGAAAGCCCTGATTATGGAAGGGATCGTACTGGTCAACGGAGAAAGAGAAGATAAGCCCGGCTCCGTGTTTCCGGAAGAGTCGGAGATCACACTGAAGGGGCATGTGCTTCCGTATGTCAGCCGGGGCGGACTTAAACTGGAAAAGGCCATTCGGTCTTTCAATATCGACCTGAAGGATAAAATATGCATGGATGCGGGAGCTTCTACAGGCGGCTTTACCGACTGTATGCTGCAGAGCGGCGCTGCCAGGGTATATTCGGTAGACGTGGGGTATGGCCAGCTGGACTGGAAGCTTCGGAGCGACGACCGCGTTGTCTGCATGGAAAAGACAAATGTCCGTTACCTGACTCCGGAGCAGATACCGGATCGCTGCGCATTCGCATCGATCGACGTTTCTTTTATTTCCCTGAAAAAAGTCCTTCTTCCGGTGGCCTCTGTTCTGGAGGATGGAGGAGAGATCGCAGCCCTGATCAAGCCGCAGTTCGAAGCCGGAAGGGAAAAAGTCGGGAAAAAAGGCGTTGTAAAAGATCCGTCCGTACACCGGCAGGTGATCCGGGAGATTGCGGAGTTTGCCCTGTCGAACGGCCTTTCGGTAAAGAATCTGGATTATTCCCCGGTAAAAGGCCCCGAAGGAAATATCGAGTATCTGATCCACCTTTCGACAGTAAAATCCGAATCGGACCTGCCGGAAGATAAAATATATGATACTATAGAAATGGTTGTAACCGAAGCGCATCGCGAACTGGACAAATAAGATTACACTGCGTGAAACAATATGGAAAGATTCTATATCGTCACAAATCGGGCGAAAGATAAAAAGTGGTATTATACCGATAAGGTGAGGGATTATCTTGTCGGTAAAGGCCTTACCTGCATCACCATGAAGGAGACCGGAGGGGTTTCCGGAGACCTGAAGGTGCCGGAAAGGATTGACTGCGTGATCGTTCTGGGCGGAGACGGAACACTTCTTCAGACAGCCAGAGAAGTAAACGCACTGAGGATCCCTCTGATCGGCATCAACCTGGGAACGCTGGGATACCTTACGGATATCGAAAAGAACCGGATCGAACCGGCTCTGGATAAGCTGATCGAAGGGGATTACACGATCGAGCACCGGATGATGCTTTACGGGAAAGTTTTCCGCGGCAGCAAAGTTCTGGCTACCGATACAGCCCTGAACGATATCGTGATCAGCAGGGACGGCTATCCCAAGATCATTAATCTGGAGAATTACGTCGGATCCACTTTGCTGAACAGATACAGTGCGGACGGCGTGATCGTTTCGACCGCTACCGGTTCCACCGGATACAGCCTGTCTGCCGGAGGACCGATCATATCGCCGGAGGCAGAACTGTTCCTGCTTACGCCGCTGGCTTCCCAGTCGCTGATCAACCGCAGCGTGATCCTTCCCGATGATGAGGTGATAACGGTGCGGCTCGGAAATGACAAATACGGCGGTATCAGCCAGGCAACCGTTGTTTTCGACGGAGATACCCGTATACATATTGAAAGCGGGGATGAAGTCCGCATCCGGAAATCGCGCGCGGACACCCTTACCGTAAAAATCTCGGAAATGACCTTCCTTGATGTCCTGGCGCAGAAACTGAATCCCATGGGTGCATCGGAGGTGAACAGATGAAGATCGCGAGACATGCTCAGATACTCAGTCTGATCAGGGAATATGACATTGCTACCCAGACGGATCTGGTGGAATATCTGAAAAAATCCGGGTTTGAGGCAACGCAGGCTACGGTTTCCCGGGACATTAAAGAGCTCCGGCTGACCAAAGCGGCCGGAGAAAGCGGAAGCGTAAAATACGTTGCTCCGGAAACGGATCCGCACCCCGAAAAGTATCTGAGGGTTCTGAAGGACTCTGTAACGGATATTATCCTTTCCACCGGGCTTATTGTTATAAAGACGGTCCCCGGCATGGCCATGGCCGCCGCCGCATCCATTGATGAATGGAATAATAGTAACGTGGCAGGATGTATCGCAGGAGACGATACGATCTTCTGTGCCGTAAGAACCGGTTCGGATCCTTCTGCCGTAAAAAAGGAACTGGAAGCCCTGATCATCTGAGACCGAAGCCGTATCCGGCAGATCCGGCCTGCTTCCGGTTCTGTATTTCTTCTGTATTTTGAAAGTCAAGAAAGATGCTCTTAAATCTTCATGTAAAAAACCTGGCGCTGATCCGCGAAGCGGATATCGATCTGGAAAACGGCCTGAATATCTTCACCGGTGAGACCGGTGCCGGTAAATCGCTGCTTCTGGGTTCGGTCAATCTTGCGCTCGGCGCGAGGCTGTCCGGGGAGGTTATCCGGCACGGGGAAGATTCCGCGCTTGTGGAACTGACGTTTGCTGTTGAAAACGGGAAAACGGCGGAAGCCCTGAAAGACGCCGGCTTCGAACCGGAAGAGGATCTGCTTGTCATCAGCCGGAAGATCACCGGGAACAAAAGTGTTTTCAGGATCAACGGTGAAACTGTTTCCTCTGCCCAGATCCGGACGATTTCCCATCTGCTGCTGGATATTCACGGCCAGCATGAGCACCAGTCACTTCTGTACAGTGACCGGCAGCTGGCGATCCTGGACGAATATGGCGGAGACGATATCCGTGTTTTGAAAGAAGAAGTCAAAGCCTGTTATGACAGCCACCGGAAAATCACCTCGGAGCTTTCGGCTTACGATCTGGATGAAAACGCCAGAAACCGGGAGATCGGACTGATTGAATATGAACTGGAAGAGATCGATTCGGCGGATCTGAAGGACGGCGAAGAGGAGCAGCTTGAAGCCGAATTTAAGAAAATGAAAAATTCCCAGGATATTGCGGTTGCGCTGAACCGGGTGCACGAATACACCGGCTATGATTCCGGCGCTGCGGATCTGATCGGCCGTGCCGTAAAGGAAATCTCGCAGATCGCAGACCTGGATGACGGGCTGCAGCAGCTTTCTTCGGAACTGGCCGATGCGGAGAGCCTGATCGGGGATATCAGCCGCGCTTCAGCGTCTTATCTTTCCGATCTGACCTTTTCCGATGCTCAGATGCGTGACTGTGAGAAAAGGCTGGATGAAATCCGAAGGATCGAGTCCAAATTCGGCCCTTCTCCGGCAAAAGTGGCCGAATACCGGGAGCAGCAGGCCGAAAGGCTGGAGTTCCTGGAAAACTATGCGAACCAGAAAGTACTGCTGGAGCAGAAGCTGGAAACTGCGGGAAAGCAGCTTGTGGAAGCATGCGGCAAGCTTACAAGGATGAGGAAACTCTATGCGGAAAAGCTTTCCGGGGAGATTATAAAGGAATTGAAGGAACTGAATTTCAACCAGGTCCGTTTCTGTATTGAGCTTAATGCCAAGGAGGCCTCACCGGATGGAGCGGATTCTGTCGAGTACAGGATCTCTGTGAATCCCGGAGAACCCATGCAGGCTCTTGCAAAGATCGCTTCCGGCGGAGAACTTTCCAGGATCATGCTTGCGATCAAGACCATCCTGGTTCAGAATGATCCATCCGAAACCCTGATCTTTGACGAGATCGATGCCGGGATCAGCGGACAGACGGCGGCGAAGGTTGCTGAGAAGCTTACACGGATCGCCCGAAGCCACCAGGTGCTGTGCATCACCCATCTGGCACAGATCGCGGCAGCGGCGGACGCTCATTATTCGATCACGAAAACAGTTGACAGCGATGAGACTTATACGCATATAATGAAGCTTGACGATTCCGGATCGGAGAGAGAACTGGCGAGGCTGCTCGGCGGATCCACGATAACGGAAACAGCGATGAAGAACGCAAGAGAAATGAAACAGATGGCAAAGAAAGGAATTACGGATGCAGATACTTTATAACAGCACCAGAGGTTTGGAAAACAATGTGCCGGCCAGCCAGGCGATCCTGAAAGGCCTTGCTTCGGACGGGGGATTATTCGTTCCGCAGCAGATCCCGGAGCTCGACGTGGATCCGGATATCCTGAAAGGCCTGTCCTACAAGGAACTTGCCTTTGAGATCATGAAGCGCTTCCTGACCGATTATACCGACGAGGAATTAAAATACTGCATCGACCATGCCTATGATGATAAATTCGAGGTTCCGGAAGCGGCGGCAATGCATGACTGCGGGAATGTCTGCTTTCTGGAACTGTATCACGGCGCAACCATCGCGTTTAAGGACATGGCGCTTTCGATCCTGCCGTATCTGATGACTACGGCTGCAAAAAAGAACAACATGAGCAGCGAGATCGTTATCCTTACAGCGACTAGCGGAGATACCGGGAAAGCGGCCCTGGCCGGTTTTGCGGACGTGCCCGGCATCCGGATCATTGTATTTTATCCGAAGGACGGTGTGAGCCGTGTTCAGGAGAAGCAGATGGTCACGCAGAAGGGCGACAATACCCGCGTGATCGCGATCCGCGGCAATTTTGACGATGCCCAGACCGGCGTCAAGAAAATGTTCAACGATAAAGAACTTCAGAAGGAACTGAAAGAGGCAGGATTTGAGTTCAGCTCCGCGAATTCCATCAATATCGGCCGCCTTGTGCCGCAGATCGTGTATTACGTCTGGGCTTACTATCAGATGGTCAATATGGGTAAGATCGCATCCGGCGAAAAGATCAACATCGTTGTGCCTACCGGAAATTTCGGCAATATCCTTGCGGCGTATTATGCATACAGGATGGGGCTTCCGGTGAACCGCCTGATCTGCGCCTCCAATGAAAACAAGGTCCTTTTCGACTTTTTCGAGACCGGCATTTATGACAAAAACAGGGAGTTTATTCTGACGTCTTCCCCGTCTATGGATATCCTGGTATCCAGCAATCTGGAAAGACTGATCTTTGAGGCCACAGGATATGACGCCGAAAGAAGTTCTGCCTATATGGCAGCCCTCCGGACCGGAGGAAAATATGAGATCACGCCGGAAATGAAGGATAAGATGAAGATCTTTGTCGGCGGAACCGCCGATGAGTTGGAAACGGCGGAAGTGATCCGGAAATATTACAATGAGAAAGACTATATTCTCGATCCGCATACGGCTGTCGGCGCGGCGGTATATGAGAAATACGGTAAACTGACAGGAGATGAAACACCGACCGTGATCGCAAGCACGGCCAGTCCCTATAAGTTTGCGAGAAGTGTTCTTGCGGCGATCGACAAAAAATACGACGAACATGATGATATGACATTGTTCAGCGATCTGAACAGCCTGTCGAAAATGCCGATGCCGAAAGCGATCACCGAGCTGTTTGACGCGCCGGTGCGTCACAACACAGTGATCGATATCGAAGAGATGAAAAAGACTGTTACGGACAGTCTGATGAAAGGATAATTATGCCGGGTAAAATATCAGTAATCAGTTTCAGCGAGCACGGCTTCCGGTTCCAGGAATCCCTGCGGCCGGATATTGAGCAGTGGGCCGCACTGCAGGATATGCAGACCGAATGGTACTGCAAGGACAGTTCGGGCTTCGGTGTGGAAGGATATACGCCCGTGACCGTTCCGACCAAGGAATGGTCGGCCAACCGGTTCGAAGATTCGGATATCATCGTCTATCTCTGCACCGTGGCAAAAGCCGTAAGGAACTTTGCCCCATCCATTAAAGGACAGGCAGAAGATCCGGCGGTCATCGCGATCGACCAGCAGGGAAAGTACAGCGTTCCGGTACTTTCGGGCAAAAAGGGCGAAGCATATGAGATGTCGCTCTGGCTCGAGCAGAAATCCGGGATCACCGCGGTTAACTCCGGAGGCATTATCATGGAAGCCGGATTTAACGTCGAGGAGTATGCGGCCGGCAATAATATGGTCATTTCCAATTCCAATTACGCGAAGGAGATCACGGCAGCCCTTGATTCCGGTGAAAAGATCGGTTTCTATACTTCGTTCCCTGTAAAAGGTGATCTGCCGGAAGGAATGTACTGGGCCGAGACCGGTCCCCTTGGGATCTATCTGAGCCCGTCGTATAAAAACTGTTATTTCGGGCATACTTTATGGCTGATCCCGCGCTGTATGGAACTGGGTATTTCCATTGAAAACGATCTGACGCCGAAAGATATCGAGATCTTCATGAATGACACACTGAAGACGATGAACCTGTATCCGGAGTCGATCTCCAGGGTCAATGCCGTGGACGGGGTTTATACCCCGGTGATCGAGGCGATCTGTGCTGCGAATGATTACCCGGTCACGGTCGTTTCGCAGGAAGCCCTTGCAAGATACAGGGATGCATTTCCCGGAAAAAACGACGCGGAATATGCCGCCCTGGTCAGCGGGGATGCCAGGATCGTTTCCGTAATGAGTTCTGCGAGCGGGATCACGATCGCGGTAGCCCTGAAAAAAACGTATGTGACTTTTAATAAAGACTGATATCCGGTGGCCGGCACAGTATCAGAAGGCCGGCAGCGGATCCTGCAGCAGTTCACAATGAGTGCAAAAGACCTTCCGAAAGTAGAATTGTATACAGACGGGTCGGCGCGCGGAAATCCAAACGGACCGGGCGGCTACGGCTTTGTCCTGAAATTTGTGGATTCCAAAGGCCGCCTGCATGAAAAGGAAGGCTCGAAAGGCTATGTCCGGACCACGAATAACCGTATGGAACTGATGGCGGCGATCGCCGGTCTTTCCTGCCTGGAGATGCCCTGCTCGGTGACCCTGTATTCCGATTCCCAGTATCTTGTCAATGCCTTCAACGAACACTGGATCGACGGATGGATCAAAAAAGGCTGGACGCGAGGGAAAAAAGAGAAGGTAAAGAATGTTGATCTCTGGAAAATGCTTCTGGAGGTCTCCAGGCAGCATGAGATCACCTATGTCTGGGTAAAAGGACATGCCGAAAACCCGGACAACGAACGCTGTGACCGGCTTGCAACTGCGGCCGCAGACGGAGAAGACCTTTTGATCGATGAGGGAGTAGAATAGATCCCGATGTTGGAAGCAGCTTTAATCCTAAGCCGGCAGCTGGCGACCATGGCCCTGTATATGGGGCTCGGAGTGATCCTGATCCGGACAAAAGTATTTACGGAAGAGTCCAAACGGCATTTCACTACTTTTGTTCTTTATGTCGTTTCCCCTTTACTGTCGCTTTCCTGCTTTAATTTTGAATATTCGACGGACGCGCTCAAACGCTTTCTCCTCTGTATGCTGATCAGCCTGATCTTTCATCTGGCATGCATACCGGTATCTTTTATTGCGAAGATCGGGAGTGATCCGAAGATACTCCCTTCCGAAAGATTCAGTGTGATTTTCGGCAACACCGGGTTTATCGGTATTCCGCTCTGCCTCGGCCTTCTTGGTACGGTCGGCGGTTTCTACTGTGTTGCGATCAATGTGACGTTTAACCTCCTGATCTGGTCTTACGGTCACGCCCTGCTCGGCAAAGTAAAGGGCGGGAGGTCTCTCAAAAATTACCTGAAGCTGTTCCATCATCCGTTTTTCTATCTGACGGGACTGGGAATGGTGATGTATCTGCTGCATCTTTCTTTCCCTGCGGTAGTACAGGATGCGGTCGACAGCATCGGGAATATGACCAGTCCGCTGGCTATGGTAGCCTGCGGAATGTATCATGCGTCTTATAATGCTTTTAAGGGCTTCAAACATATCCGGAATTATTTTATCTGTGCCCTGAAGCTTGTCGTGATCCCTCTCCTGACTCTGGCGGTACTGCGCCTGATCCCCATGGACCGGACCATGGCGCTGACTGTTCTGATCACGGCTTCCGCTCCGATGGCAGCGGTCAGCATCTTCTTCTCGGACGGCTCCAATGAGCGGCTGGAACGATCGATGGAGACCTTCCTTATGAGCGTACTGCTCAGCATTGTTACGCTTCCGGCGATCGTCGGCTTTGCCTCGACGGTATTGTGACCGGTTCCGAATCGAACCGCCTCCAAACTGTAAAGATAAAATGCTTGACAGCCCCGGCCGCAATGTGTATTATAGTGCATGTTGTGATGGACGAGCTGTTGAAACATACTTATTTATATGATTTTTACGGGGAACTTCTTACGGAGCACCAGCGGAAGATCTACGAAGCTGTCGTCTTTGAGGATCTTTCTCTCTCAGAAGCGGCCGACTCTCTGAATATCACAAGGCAGGGCGTGCACGATATTATCAAAAGGTGCAATGCGGCAATGACAGAGTATGAATCCAAGCTTCATCTGGTGGAGAAATTCCTGTCCATTCGAAAGAGAGCGGACAGGATCCGGGAACTGGCGGAAAGCAGGCCGGTCGATACGGAATCCATCATTCGTGAGACGGATTCTTTAATAGAGGAATTGTAATGGCTTTTGAAAGCTTAACCGAAAAACTGCAGAATGCGTTCCGAAAGCTGCGAAGCAAGGGAAGACTGACGGAGAGCGATGTGAAAGCGGCGCTGAAGGAAGTCAAGATGGCCCTGCTCGAAGCTGACGTCAGCTACAAAGTCGTCAAGCAGTTCACAAAATCCATTGAGGCAAAGGCTGTCGGATCGGATGTGCTGGAGGGCCTTAATCCCGGCCAGACCGTCATCAAGCTGGTCAATGACGAGCTGATCGAGCTGATGGGTGCGGAAACGACCGAGATAAAGCTCCGCCCCTCAAACGAGATCACGGTCATCATGATGGCCGGACTTCAGGGTGCCGGCAAAACGACTACCGCCGCCAAGCTGGCCTCCAAATTCCAGAAAGCCGGAAGAAGGCCGCTGCTCGTTGCCTGTGACGTGTACCGTCCCGCCGCGATCAGGCAGCTGGAAGTCAACGCCGAAAAAGTCGGTGTTCCGGTCTTCTCCATGGGAGACAAAAAATCGCCCGTAGACATTTCCAGGGCGGCGTATGAACATGCAAAGGCCAACGGAAACAACGTACTGATCATAGATACAGCAGGACGTCTTCACATCGACGAAGATATGATGCGCGAGCTGAAAGAGATCAAGGAAAATATCGACGTGGACTGGACCATCCTTGTGGCTGATTCCATGACCGGTCAGGATGCGGTAAACGTTTCCGAAACTTTCCAGAACGAGGTCGGTATTGACGGAGTGATCCTGACGAAGCTCGACGGCGATACCCGGGGCGGTGCCGCACTGTCTGTCCGTGCGGTCAGCGGCAAGCCGATCCTTTATGTCGGCATGGGTGAGAAGCCGGAAGATCTGGAACAGTTTTATCCGGACCGTATGGCGTCCCGTATTCTCGGTATGGGCGACATCATGAGCCTGATCGAAAAAGCCCAGGCAGCGGTCGACGAAGAAAAAGCGACCAGGCTGGCGGAAAAGATCAAAAAAGCATCATTTGATTTCAACGATTATCTGGACAGCATGTCCCAGATGAAGCAGATGGGCGGAATCAGCAGTATCCTCGGCATGATTCCCGGAATGGGCATCAAGGCCAGGGACATCGACGAACTGATCGACGAAAAGGACCTGGCCAGGAAAGAAGCGATCATTCAGTCCATGACGCCTAAAGAGCGGGCCAACCCGGATATGATCAACCTTTCAAGGAAGCAGCGGATCGCCAGAGGGTGCGGACTTTCCATTGATGAGGTGAACCGTTTCATGAAACAGTTCGACCAGACCCGCAAGATGATGAAAAAGATGCCCGGTATGATGAAACCCGGCAAAAAAGGTATGTTAGGAGGCTTTAAGTTTCCTTTCTGATGCCGGAGACCCCGGTGTCGCATAGATTTACAGAATTATTATTTATTTAAGTGGAGGAAAATCAAAAATGGCAGTAAAAATCCGTCTTAAGAGAATGGGCAAGAAAAAATCACCTTTCTATCGTATCGTTGTCGCTGACGCGAGATCCCCGCGTGACGGCCGCTTTATTGAGGAGATCGGACACTATGATCCCAATGCGGACCCCAGTGTTTACAAAGTAGATGAAGAAGCAGCAAGAAAATGGCTCAACAACGGCGCCCAGCCGACCGAAACCGTTGCTAAAATCCTTAAACTTGCAGGCATAGAGAAGTAACTGCTTCCGTAAAAGAAGCGCAGCATATGCGCAGCATCAAAAGCATCGACGTACAGCAGGTTTGACGGATCAGACAGCAGGGACGTATGGTGCGCAAAGAGCATTACACGCTATGCATGGAGGTTTTTATGAAAGAATTAGTGGAGTTTATCGCCAGATCACTGGTGGAATCCCCTGATGAAGTTGTCGTGACGGAAACCGAGACCGGCGATTCGATCCTTGTAGAACTCAAGGTAGCGGAAGCGGATATGGGAAAAGTCATCGGCAGACAGGGGCGGATCGCCAAGGCGATACGTGCAGTTGTCAAAGCTGCTTCTGCCGGCAGTGAAAAGAAAGTGATCGTTAAGATCCTGGATTGATGGAACAGTATCTCAGAGTAGGAACCATAATCAATACGCACGGTATCCGGGGAGAAGTAAAGGTTTATCCGGCAACGGATGATATTAAAAGGTTTTCTGTGCTTGAAAAAGTATTTCTTGATGAAGTTCATTCAAGGAAATGCCTTCATATTGAGAATGTGAAGTATTTCAAACAGACGGCTATTCTCAAATTTAAGGGATTTGACAGAATCGAAGATATCGAGGGCTTTAAGGGCCTCGATATCTTTGTAAGCCGGGAAGATGCCGTACCGCTGGAAGAAGGGGAGTACTACATCGCCGATCTGATCGATATGAAAGTTCAGACCGCCGGAGGCGGAGAACTCGGCATCCTGAAGGATGTGATGAAGACCGGGGCAAACGATGTATACATAGTAGATTCGCCGAAATACGGTGAAGTGCTTATTCCGGCAATTCCGCAGTGTATACAGTCTGTGGATATAGAGACTGGTATAATGACGGTAGAACTTCTTCCGGGACTTTTAGACCTGTCCAGATCCGGAAAGAAGCGATCGCCTGATTGACAAGGAAGTCCAGGCCTTCGATGATGCTGCACCCGAAACGCGCAGCCTGTGTCAGAAGGACGGTATCCCTCGGATAATAAACGATATCCGCTACAGTCATTCTCGGGGTCAGCAGATAAGGATCCTGAAGGATACAGTTTTTTACATCCGGAGCCATTCCGCATGCCGTGGCATTGACCAGGATCTGACTGGACGATAATACAAATTCAACAGCATTGATATCCGCCGGATCAAATACATTGATCCGGCATTTTGATGCCCGGAGAAGTCCGGAGCGAACCTTCAGAAGCTGCCGGTAATGGCTGTCGGACGGATCGGCGCCGATATAGATGGAAGAGGCCCCGTGTGTGGCAGCTGCGGAAACAACGGACAGGGCGGTCTGGCCGCAGCCGAAAACCGTGATCGATGAATTGCGAACCTTTACATTGATCCGCCCGGAAGACATCAGGAAGGCTGTCCCGCGGGTATTGAAGCCGACGGAGCGGCCGTCTTTGATCAGGATCGTGTCAACGGAATTCGGCAGAAGGGCGGAACGGTCCAGAGAATCGCAAAGGTAGGCGGCGATATTCTTTCCGGGATACGCTATGTTTACACCCTTGAAACCGAACAGTTTGATTTCGTCCAGGACCGAGGTGAATTCATCACGGTCGACATCAAAGCATTCATAGGCGTATTTCAGACCGCAGAGTTCAAACAGCCGGTTCATGACTGTCGGAAACAGGGAGCCGCTTACCGGATGTCCCAGCAGGCCGGCATAGATTGTTCGGGAACTGGATTTTTTCATGTTGAAAATAATACATTCCTTAACGGGAGAATGTCAATGCAAAGGTTGGCAGATCCGGGCTGCCGAAAAAAGCCGGATGAAGCTGTTTTGTGAAAATGCACAATAAGATTTTCGGGTATTGTGCCAGCTAAACGTATTAATTTTTTTGTTAATATGAGAAAATAATAATAGTTATTTTTGCTTTGCTTTATAGTTGGATATATATTATAATCAACTGTGAAAAATCCTGTAAAAACCGATCATTTTAATGACCGGCCGTGTTTTTTCGAGCATATATAGCGAATGCTATGCTGATATGGTAATTGCAGTAGCAAAACAATATTAAAAGGAGTAAAGCCATGATTATTATCGGAGAAAAGATTAACGGATCAATCCCCTCAGTTGCAGAAGCAATCAAAAACAGAGATGCAGAATTCATCAAACAGAGAGCGATTGCTCAGACCGAAGCCGGAGCAACTTACATCGACTGCTGCGCATCGGTAAGCGAGGATGTTGAAGTTGAAACCATGAAATGGATGATCGAGTGCATTGAATCCGTAACCGATCTTCCGATCGCTGTTGACAGCCCGAGCGCGGATGTCCTTACGCAGGTCTACAAGTTCTGCAGCCGTCCCGGCCTTATCAATTCCGTATCCGGCGAAGGCGACAAGATCGAAAAGATTTTCCCGATCCTTGCTCAGCCTGAGAATAAAAAGTGGGAAGTTGTTGCCCTCCTCAGTGACGACACCGGTATCCCGAAGACCGCAGAAGCACGTCTTGACGTACTGGAGCGCATCATGGCCAAGGCCAAGGAATACGGCATTGCCCCCAACCGGATCCACATCGACCCGCTCGTAGAGATGCTCTGCACCGCAGATGACGGAATGTCCCTCGTTGAAGAAGTTATCGCAGAGACAAGAAAACGTTATCCCACCATCCACATTACATCCGCGATCTCCAATATCTCCTTCAACCTTCCGGCGAAGAAGATGGTCAACATCGGATTTACCGTTCTTGCGATGAAGGCCGGTCTTGACTGCGGTATCCTGGATCCCTGCATTCGTGATATGATGGGCGTTATCTATGCTACCGAAGCTCTTCTCGGAATGGATGATATGTGCATGGAATACATTTCCGCATTCCGTGACGGCCTCTTCGGACCGAAAAAAGACTGATAATACGATTTAATTCGAATTTTCGTGTTGATTTTTTTGTACTTTTCAGTACAATGAAATATGAGATTAAAAAAGAAAAAAATTTATCCGGAGGTGTAAAACATTGAGCAAAATTGATGATGTCGTTTCATTAGTTGAAAACGGCAAAAGAAAACTCGTTCCTGCCGCTGTGCAGGAAGCACTTGATGACGGTGCAGATCCTGTAGAACTTCTGAACGGTATGATCGGTGCCATGGATATCGTTGGTGAGAAATTCAAGAGAAACGAGATCTTTGTTCCCGAGATGCTTATTGCCGCAAAGGCAATGAAAGCCGGCGTAGATGTTCTGAAACCTCTTCTCGCAGACGAAGGCGCAGAAGACCTTGGAACTGTTGTTATCGGAACGGTTTACGGAGACCTTCATGACATCGGCAAGAACCTGGTTGCCATGATGATCGAGAGCGCAGGCTTTACTGTTATCGATCTCGGCGTTGATGTTCCGGTCGAGAATTTCGTAAATTCCGTTACGGAAAACGAAAATGTTAAGATCGTTGCCGTATCCGCACTTCTTACAACCACGATGCCCGCTATGAAAGAGACCGTTGAAGCTCTCAATGCTGCTCCTTACAGAAAGGACATCAAAGTTATGGTCGGCGGAGCTCCTATCACTCAGGAGTTCGCAGATGAGATCGGCGCAGACTGCTTCACTGTAGACGCTGCATCTGCTGCACAGGCTGCTAAAGCGCTTGTTGCCTAAGACACAATAACCAATCATTCCACGGGCTGCCGCTGTATATATGATGCGGCAGCCCGGTTTGTATAATGACAGGAGAGAATATGCCCGAGATCCGATTTATTAAAGAGAATATTACGATAAAAACCGAACCGGACATGACACTGCTCGAAGCAATGCGTCTTGCGGGCCTTAATCCGGATGCTCCCTGCGGCGGTCAGGGAAAATGCGGCAAGTGCAAGGTGTTCCTTCCGGAGAGGGGAGAGACTGTACTGGCCTGCCGTCAGAAAGCAGGAGAGGAAGACCTGGAAGTCCTGACCGGAGAGCATACTTCCGACGGCAATATCCTGACGGATGCTTCTGAAAAAACCGTTGCTTTTGATCCTGTCTATTCAAAAGCGGTCATTGATGTGCCTCCCTGTCCGATGGGGAAGAGCCTTTCCGACTGGACCCGCTTTAAGGGAGCCCTGATCGATGCCGGCTGTGATATCCGGGAAGATCTGAAGCCGGACCTGTACATTGCAGCCAGGCTTACTTCGCTGATCAAAGAGAATAAGGGCAGGATCCATGTGCTGTATATGAAGGATTCTGTTATAGAGATATCCGGAGAAGATCTGCCGGTCTGCCTTGCGGCTTTCGATATCGGGACAACGACACTGGCCGGCTATCTGCTGGACGGGGAAACCGGTGATGTCATTGCTTCCGCCAGCCGGCTGAATCCTCAGAAACAGTTCGGCGGGGATGTCATCAGCCGTTCCAATTATGCTCTGGAAAACGGCGGAGAGGAACTGGCTTCCTGCATAAGAGAGGCTGTTTCGGATATGATCGAAGAAATGACGGCAGAAACAAAGTATTCATATTCGGATGTGTATTTTACGACCATTGCCGGCAATACCTGCATGAACCATCTTTTCCTCGGCCTGGATGTGGATTCGCTGGTGCATGCTCCGTATAACCCGGCACTGCGGGAATCCGTGATCCTGGATGCTAAATTGCTTGGGATCCGTATGAACAGACGCGGCAGGCTGATGATGCTGCCGAACATCGCCGGCTTTGTCGGAGCAGATACGACAGCCTGTATCATATCCACAGACCTGGCCCTTCAGAAAGAATGGACGCTGCTGATCGATATCGGAACCAACGGTGAAATGGTCCTTGCTAAGGACGGAAAAATGGCGGCCTGCTCCACAGCGGCAGGACCGGCCTTTGAGGGCGTCGGCATCTCCATCGGAATGCGGGGTGCAGAGGGCGCGATCAGCCATGCCAGATACACCAGGAACGGCTGGGAGATCGAAGTGATCGGGAATACGCGGGTCAAAGGTATCTGCGGTTCCGGCCTGCTGGATGTTGCAGCGGAAATGCTCCGTGCGGGCATCATGGATGAGAACGGCCATATGGACGGACAGATGACGGTACTGGCAGAAGAAGAGAACTCTGCCCTGGATGGCCCTGTCTGCCTGCTTCAGAAAGACATCCGGGAACTCCAGATGGCCAAGGCGGCAATCCGGGCAGGGATCGAGCTCCTTTCGAGCCATATGGGGATCACCGTAAACGATATTCAGCACGTCTGGCTGGCCGGCGCGTTTGGCAGCTTTATGAATTCCGACAGCGCGTGTGATATCGGGATGATCCCGCCGATACTGAAGGATCGGATCTCTTCGATCGGAAATGCTGCCGGTATGGGCGCCAAAGTCGCCGTGATCAATAAAAAGTGCTGGGAAGAAGCCGAGACCCTTACGGAAAATGTTGATTTTCTGGAGCTGGCTGTCCTCCCGGACTTTCAGGATACCTTTGTGGATTCTCTGGAATTCGGCTGCTGATGCGGTGTTCTGTGTCCCGCGGGGAACAGATTCTGAAGCGAAGGTTAATGTGTGTATACGGGCAGGGGGAATAAATCCTTCTGCCCGTTTATTTTGTTCGTGCATTTCCCCGGATTCCGAATTATAATAAAACAAAGAGATGTCCTAAGGGACAATATCTCAGGGAGTATTGAACTTTTATGAAACGACTTCAAAAGCTGACCGCACTGCTTGCTGCTGTGGCGGTGTGCCTGACGCTGTCAGCGTGTTCGGCAGGAAATCCTTATACCAGCGCTGCCGGATCCTTTTTTATAAAGACGGTCCGTACGTTTTCCGAACCGGCAGGCCGTTCGATGGAAGAATTCTTTGCACGGCTTTCCGATGCACCGGAAAACGGCTTCTGGGAAGCTGTTGCCGGGGAATTGTATGATTTATACAATCCGGACGAAGAAGAGACCGTCCCCCCGCAGGCAAAGCCTCAGAAAACAGAAGGCGGCAGTAAGCCGCAGAATAATGGAAATAACGCAAACAGTTCTCCTTCAGAAAAAGAAACGGATTCTGACGAAGCGCCGGAAACCGATCCGGAGGACCCTGTTTCCAATGAACTGGACAGTCCTTATATTCCGGAATATGAGCATTATGACACAGACGGTTTCTATGATCTGTGCGAGAAATTTGAGAAAGCTGCCCAGGACGGTGATCCGGATCAGATTGAAGAACTCTACGATCAGCTTGTCCGGGAATTAAAGCGGCTGGCTACGATGGATAACCTGGCGTTTCTTCATTATGCCAAAAATGTCAATGATGAATACTATGATGAGGAAAAATCCTATACCGAACTGGCCTATACAGACTGTGCTGACCGTTTCCTGACAGCCTGCCGCGCAGCCCTGGAAGCCAAGGGCGGTTCCGCCTTTGAAAAGTATGCCGATGAGTCGCTGGTAGAGGAAGCCAGGGACTACGAACCGCTGACAGATAAGGCAAAGGAGCTTCTGGACCGGGAAACTGCCCTGAAGTCCGACTACAACAGAGCGCTTGATGCGATCAATGCCATTACCTATGAGTTTAATGGAAAAACCTATGACTTCGAAATGCTTTACGATGATCATTCTCCGCTTGTCATGCTGTCGATCTTTAATTACGACGATTTCCTTACGGTGTACGAAGGCCTTTTGAAAGCAGCAAACGAATCCATCGGTCCGATCTACGTGGAACTTCTCCAGCTTCGGAAAGAACTGGCGGCGGAGTACGGTTACGACAATTATGCCGATTACTGCTATGAAAACGTCTATGGCCGTGCTTATACTACCGAAGACGCGGAAGCGTTCTGCGATATGATCAAAGAAAATGTCGGAACCGAATTTTACCAGAGCGGTGCTTCGTCTTTTATCTATAATTCATCGTATTTCAACACCGGGTTTTCACAGGAAGAGATGCTGGATATCATCGACGGATTTACAAAAGGGCTTGATCCGGAGATCAACGATTCCTTCCATGAACTTCTGAGTAAGAACCTGTACGACATCGGCGATTATGACGGGAGATATGCGGGAAGTTTTACTACAACTCTTTACTCTGAAGGCCTCCCGTTTATCTTTATCAATGACGAGAACACGATATCCGGTATTTCGACGATCGAACACGAGTTCGGGCATTTTACCAATGAGTTATACGAAGAAAAAGATCCGGACAGTTTTCTGCGCGACGGGAATTATGATGTGCTGGAGATCCATTCCAATTCCATGCAGCTTCTCTGCTCCAACCATTACACGGAGATCCTGGATAATGAAGAAGCTCTTGCTGCGGTCGAGTATGAAATTGCCCTTCAGCTTACTTCGGTGATGGACGGCTGTATTTATGACGAATTCCAGAGGATCGCATATGAGGAAGACGGCCTCACACTGGAGGACCTGAACCGGCTTTACGGCCGGCTCTGCCGGGAATACGGGCAGATGGAGATTCCGGGTGAGGAGTATATGTGGATCCTGATCAATCATACGTTTGAAAGCCCGATGTATTATATAAGCTATGCCGTCAGCGCACTTTCCGCGCTGGAGATCTGGCAGATCTCCAGAACCGCCGGAGAGAGCAAAGCCGTTGACATATGGCTGGATCTCATGCATGAACAGGATGATATGGACTATGAGGCCGTCCTGGAGAAAGTCGGCCTTACACCCTTTACGGACACCGGGGCAGCCCTGAAGATCCTCACAGACGCGATCGACGATCTGATGGAAGGGGATCTGATCAGCCTGCCCGCGGAAACCGCTGCATAGTAAGTTTTGATCTCAATTTCAGGAGGAATTATGAAAGCAATCGTAGCCGTATCGCAGGACTGGGGAATCGGTAAAGACAATCAGCTGCTGTTCTCCATACCGGAAGACCTGAAGTTCTTCAGGGAGAAGACCAGGGGAAACGTTATTATTGTTGGAAGAAAGACGCTGGAGAGCTTCCCCGGCGGAAGACCTCTGCCGAACCGTACGAATATCGTCCTTACGTCAGACAGAAAATACGAATGCGAAGGAGCGGATATCGTTCATTCTACGGAAGAACTGATCTGCCTTCTCAGCGAGCGGAAATACGACAGGGATAAAGTGTTTGTGGCAGGCGGAGGCAGCGTTTATTCGGAACTGCTTCTGTTCACGGACGTAGTGTATGTCACAAAAGTATTTGCGGAAAAGGAAGCGGATACCTATTTCCCCAATCTGGACGAGTATGAGGATTGGGAAATTGCTTCTTCTTCCGAGGATCGCGAATTTGAAGGGATCCGGTTCCGCTTTGAAACTTATGTGAAGCAAAAACAGTAAGTTTTCTGCCTTAGTGATGGCAAAAGGAGCCAGATGTACAGGGATAAGACCAGAGTAATACAGATCGGAGGCCGGAAGATCGGCGGAGGAAATCCGGTACTGATCCAATCCATGACCAATACAAAGACCGAAGATGCCGATGCGACGGTATCGCAGATCCTGGAGCTGGAAAAAGCAGGCTGCGATATCGTCCGTTGTGCTGTGCCGACGCCGGAAGCGGCCGAAGCCATCGGAACAATCCGCGAACGGATCCATATACCGCTGGTGGCAGATATCCATTTCGATTACAGGCTGGCGATCCAGTCCATTGAAGCCGGTGCGGATAAGGTGCGTATCAATCCGGGAAATATCGGCTCGCATGACAGAGTTTATCAGGTGATCGAAAAAGCCCGGGAACATAAGATCCCGGTGAGGATCGGGATCAATTCCGGTTCGCTCGAGAAGGAAATCCTGGAAAAATACGGAGCAGTCTGTCCGGAAGCGCTTTGTGAAAGCGCGATGAGAAACGTCCGTCTTATCGAAGAGATGGATTTTCAGGATATCGTTGTCAGCATCAAGGCTTCCGACGTCCTTCAGTGTGTGGAAGCGAACCGTCTTGCCGCGAAAGAATGCATCTATCCGTTGCACATAGGGATCACGGAGTCCGGCACCGTTTTTTCCGGAAGCATTAAATCGTCCATCGGTCTCGGCCTGCTCCTGAATGAGGGGATCGGCGATACGATCCGGGTCTCCCTGACCGGTGATCCGGTCTGCGAAGTACGGACAGCCGCAGAGATCCTGAGAACATTCGGACTTCGGAACAAAGGGGCCGAACTCGTTTCCTGTCCGACCTGCGGCAGGACGAAGATCGATCTGATCAGCCTAGCCGAACAGGCAGGAGAACTGATCGCACGATATGATCTGGACGGAATAAAGGTTGCCGTTATGGGCTGTGTCGTGAACGGGCCGGGTGAAGCCAGGGAAGCCGACATCGGGATCGCCGGCGGCGACGGGGAAGGCCTGCTCTTCCGAAAAGGTGAAATCATTAAAAAAGTCCCGGAAAGCGAACTGCTTTCCGCTCTGAAAGAAGAACTCGATAACTGGCAGGGCAGATCATGATAAAAAAACTGACGGAGGCATTTCCGAGCCTCCGGATCACTGACAGTGAAATCAATGAAGTAAAAGAAGATATTTACGCAGAACGTATCGTGCTCCGAAAAAAAGAGCACGTTCTGTTTGTCAACCTTTCCAGCAGTCATCCGATCCACAGAAGGGTCTTTGAAAAACTGCAGCGTGAGATTACCCGCCAGATCACCAGAGGGGAAGTAAAAGTTGTCGTTACGGAAAAATTCCGGCTTTCCCGGCAGTATACGCTGAAATATCTCTTCGAGGAATACAAAGACAGCATTCTTTATGAGCTGCATTCGGTCAGCCCGATCCTTTCCGCGGTCTTTAAAAGCTCGGATGCGGATTTTACGCAGGACGATGTGCTGGAGATCCGTATGCCGGATTCCATATTCTATGAAGAGAATGCCGAAAGGCTTACCGGGATCCTGACCGAGATCCTGAATGTGCGATGCGGAATGAACTGCCGTGTTTCGATCCGAAGCTCCGTGCAGAAATCCTCACGGAAATCGCATGCCGATCAGATCCTGGAAAACGCAGCAAAAGACCTGTCCGGCAGGAGCGCAAAAGCGGAAGCCGTTCAGCAGCCGGAACCCGAAGCATCGGAAGCAAAGCAGGAAAAGAAGAAAGGCAGGGGTGAAAAGACCGCCGATCCGGATCTGCTTTACGGAAGACCTTTTACGGACGAAGACGTAACACCGCTGTCCGAGATCGACCAGTATTCGGGACGGGTGACGGTCCGGGGTGATGTATTCGGCCTGGATTCCAAAGAAACAAAGAGCGGGAAGATCATCCTCACATTCAACATCACGGACTATACGGATTCTGTCAAGGTCAAGATCTTTTCAGATGCAGAAGGAGCCGCTGAGCTTTCCAAAATTTTATCCAAAGGTGTTTCGGTTAAGATCAAGGGGACGGCGGCACTGGACAGTTTCGACCATGAAACCGGGATCTCTTCGGTCTACGGCATGCGCCGGATTCCGTCGTTCCGGGCCCGCCGCGAAGATCTTGCAGATGAAAAATATATTGAGCTGCACTGCCATACCAAGATGAGCGACATGGACGGTATGGCCGATGCGAAGGATCTTGTAAAACAGGCATACCGCTGGGGTCAGCCCGCGATCGCGATCACCGACCACGGTGTCGTCCAGGCTTTCCCGATCGCGAACGGTGCGCTTCAGGAAATCGATGAACAATACCGCGACCGGTATGCAAAAGAACATCCGGATGCCGCGAAAGAGGAAATAAAGTCGGTCACAGCTCCGTTTAAGGTACTTTACGGTGTTGAAGCATATCTGGTGGATGACCTGAAAAGGCCTGTCCGGAACGCCGATGACCGGAATATCACTGAGCCGGTGGTCGTTTTTGATATCGAAACGACCGGCTTTTCACCGATCTCTTCGAAGATCATAGAGATCGGTGCCGTGAAACTGGTCAACGGCACTGTTGAAGACCGGTTTTCCTCGTTTGTCAACCCGGGCGTTCCGATCCCCTATAAGATCGAAAAACTTACAGGGATCAACGATGCCATGGTACTGGATGCACCGGATATTTCCGAAGTGCTTCCGGAATTCCTGAAGTTCTGCGATGGCTGCTTTCTGGCAGCCCATAATTCGGATTTCGACTGCGGTTTTATTAAAAAGAACTGCGCGGATCTCGGCCAGGAATATGCATTTATCAGTCTGGATACGGTAGCTCTTGCACGCTGCCTTCTTCCGGAACTGAAGAATTACCGGCTTGAAACCGTGGCAAAAAAACTGGAGATCCCGCTGGACAATCATCACCGGGCCGTGGATGACGCAGCCTGCACGGCACAGATCTTTCTTGAGCTGCAGAAACTCCTGAAAGAGAGAGAAATCCATACGCTTAAAGAGGTGAATGAAGCAGCGGTCATCGACGCGGAAACCGTTAAGAAGCTGCCGACATATCACGCGGTCATCCTTGTGAAGAATGAGACCGGCAGGGTGAATCTCTACCGGCTGATCTCACTTTCACATATCGAATATTTCCATATGCGGCCGAGGATCCCGAAGAGTGTTTATAAACAGTACTCCGAAGGACTGATCATCAGCCCGGCCTGCGAATCCGGGGAACTCTACCAGGCCATGCTCCGGGGAGCCTCGGATCAGGAACTGGCGGATATCGCAGCCTTTTACGATTATCTGGAGATACAGCCGGTCGGCAACAACCGCTTCATGATCCGGGATGAGAACATAGACAGTGTTTCTGCGGAAGAGGACATTAAAGATCTGAACCGCAAGGTGGTTTCGATCGCGGAACAGCTCGGGAAAATTGCCGTGGCGACAGGAGACGTGCATTTTAAGGAGCCGGAAGACGAGATCTACCGAAGGATCCTGCAGGCCGGAATGGGCTTTGCCGACGCGGATGAACAGGCTCCTCTCTACCAGCGGACAACCGAAGAAATGCTCCGGGAGTTTGAATATTTCGGTACGGAAAAGGCACGGGAACTTGTGCTGGAGAACCCGGCGAAGATCGCCGCCCTGTGTGAGCGGATCTCGCCGATACGAAAAGGGAAATTCCCGCCGGTCATCGAAAACTCCGACGCGGATCTGAGAGCGATCTGCTACAGCCGAGCACATGAACTATATGGAGAAGATCTCCCGGAAGTGGTAAAGACCCGGCTTGAAAGAGAGCTGACCTCCATTATTTCAAACGGCTACGCGGTCATGTATATGATCGCACAGAAACTGGTGGCTAAATCCAACGCCGACGGCTATCTGGTCGGCTCCAGGGGATCGGTCGGTTCTTCTTTTGTGGCGACGATGGCCGGCATCACGGAAGTCAATCCGCTGAGCCCTCATTATCTCTGCCCCGAGTGTCATTACGTGGATTTTGATTCGGAAGAAGTGCGGGCCTATGCGGGACGATGCGGTCTGGATATGCCGGACAAAGAGTGCCCGGTATGCGGCGCCAGGCTTCAGAAACTCGGATTTGACATACCTTTCGAGACCTTCCTGGGATTCAAGGGAAATAAGGAACCGGATATCGACCTGAATTTTTCCGGAGAATACCAGTCGAAGGCGCACAAATATACAGAGGTTATTTTCGGGGAAGGACAGACTTTCCGTGCCGGAACGATCTCTACGCTGAAGGATAAGACGGCTTACGGATTTGTAAAAAAATACTTCGAATCCAAGGGGATCGTAAAAAGAAGCGCAGAGACCGACCGGATCGTCATGGGCTGCACCGGTGTCCGCCGGTCGACCGGCCAGCATCCGGGCGGGATCATTGTCCTTCCGCACGGGGAGGACATCAATTCCTTCACTCCCGTGCAGCGCCCGGCCAACGATATGACGACCGATATCGTCACGACTCATTTTGAATATCATTCCATCGATCAGAACCTTTTGAAGCTGGACATTCTCGGACACGATGATCCGACCATGATCCGTATGCTGAAGGATCTGACCGGCATCGATCCGCTTTCCATCGCTTTGGACGACCCGGGCGTAATGTCGCTGTTTACCGGGACAAGGGCGCTGGGAGTCACCCCGGAGGAGATCGGCGGCTGCCCCCTGGGCTGCCTCGGGATCCCGGAATTCGGGACGGAATTTGTCATACAGATGCTGGTGGATACCAAACCGACGACGTTTTCCGAGCTGGTACGGATCTCCGGTCTTTCGCACGGAACGGATGTCTGGAGGAATAACGCCCAGGAGCTGATCGCAGAAGGAAAGGCGACCCTTTCCACCGCGATCTGTACAAGGGACGATATTATGACTTTCCTGATCCTGAAGGGCCTGGAGAGTGAAAAATCCTTTACGATCATGGAATCGGTCCGGAAGGGAAAGGGACTGAAGCCGGACTGGGAAGAAGACATGACGGCTCACGATGTGCCGGACTGGTATATCTGGTCGTGCAAAAAGATCAAATACATGTTCCCGAAAGCGCACGCGGCGGCCTATGTTATGATGGCGTACCGTATTGCCTGGTATAAGATCAATTATCCGCTGGCGTATTACGCGGCCTTCTTCACCATCCGCGCAACGGCGTTTAATTATGAGCAGATGTGCATGGGAAAGGAAAGACTCCAGTATTTCCTGGACGGGTATATCAACAGCGAAGATAAGAAAAAAGCGGACGAAGATATCATTAAAGACATGAAGATCGTCCGGGAGATGTATGCCAGAGGAATCGAATTCCTGCCGATCGATATCTATCAGGCCGACGCCACAAAATTCCGCATCATCGACGGTAAACTGATGGCTGCCCTGAACACCATAAAAGATGTCGGCGACAACGCCGCGATCTCCATTGCGGAGGCCGCGAAGCAGGGGCCGTTTTCTTCAAAGGATGATTTCCGTAACCGGTGCAGGGTCAGCACCAAGACGGTAGAATATATGACCGAACTCGGGATCCTGAAGGATCTTCCCGATACGGATCAGCTTTCCATTTTTGATTTTTAGTCTTCCTCATCGGCGACCGGCAACGTAAAGGAGAATTCCGTCCCGACGTCCGGTGTGCTGATGACGTTGATCTTTTCTCCGTGGGCCTGGATGATCTCTTTTACGATCGCAAGTCCGAGGCCGCTGCCACGGGGATCTTTGCCGCGCGAAGTGTCCGCTTTATAAAACCGATCCCAGATCTTGTTGATCTCACTGCTCGCAATGCCTATACCGTGGTCACGGACGACGATATAGGCTTTGTTGTATCTTTCGGTCGTTTCGATCTCGATCGTGGAATTGTTCCTGCTGAATTTAACGGCATTGTCGATCAGGTTGTACATTACCTGCTGGATCTGCGTAAGATCGGCCCGGACCGTCAGAGCGTCTTCTTCCATAATGAGATCGATGATAATACTCTTTTCGTAGCAGGTTCCCTCAAAGGAAGCGGCCGTGGTCCGGATCATGGCGTTCAGGTCAAAGTCCGTTACATTCAGCACTCGTTTTCCGGAGTTGTTGACCTGCTTCATGGTGATCAGCTCCTGGCTCAGCTTATTGAGCCGGTCCGCTTCGGAAATAACGATCCCGAGATATTTGGAATGGAGCTCGGGCGGGATCGTTCCGTCCTGCATCGCTTCCGCATATCCTTTGATGGATGTGAGAGGAGAGCGGAAGTCATGTGAGACGTTCGCAATAAAAGCACTCTGATAGCTGTTCGCCTTATCCAGCTCCGAAGCCATGAAATCCAGCGTGTCGGACAGATACTCCAGTTCGTCGCCGGTCTTCAGTCCGATGGTGTGCTTCAGGTTCCCGGAAGCAAATTCCTTAGCTCCGGCCGTGATCTTCCGGACGGGGATGTTTACCCAGACGAAGATCAGGACAAGGATGACCAGGGAAAGCAGGAAGATCACCATGGCGATCTGGTGCACGTTGGTCAGAATGCTCTCCCGCAGAGCCGTGAATGAACGGAGCGGCATATGGATGACCAGATAGCCGTTCATATTGTAGCTCGAGGAAAGCGGCTGGATGACGGTAAGCATTTCTTCGTTAAAGTAGTCAAAAAACCGACCGGTGGAATAGTAACCGGTCCCGAGGGCAACACGGTCGAAGCCTTCTACGCGGGAAACGGGTTCTTCGGAATAAGGAGAAGAAGAATCCGTAATGATGCTGCCGTCGTTGGCCATGAGCCAGATGACAGACTGCTGGTAGGCAGCGATCGCGCTCAGCTTCTGATGAATAGACGGCAGCGTATCCCTCTGCCGGAGGATATCATCACTGATCACAGTGGCTTCATTGTAGAGGTCGATGCTTTTTCTGGAAATAATGGTACGGTCAACAAGACGTGCGCCTGCTGTAGATATCAGAATAAAGCAGACGACCGTGACCGCAAGGTAAACCAGTATGAACTTCCATATAAGCTTTATGCGCATTAATTACGAACCTCGAATTTATAGCCGATGCCCCATACGGTGGAGATCGCCCAGGACGGATGCTCCCCGAGCTTCTCACGGAGGCGTTTTACGTGGACGTCCACGGTACGTGTGTCCCCGATGTATTCATATCCCCAGATGTGGTCCAAAAGCTGTTCCCTTGTGAATACCTGGTTCGGAGAGGATGCAAGAAAATATAGCAGCTCCAGTTCCTTGGGCGGCATTTCCACGGGCTTTCCTTTGTATTCAACGGAATAATTGGTAAGATTGATGACCAGATCCGGATACTCAACATATTTTCCTTTCGGCTTCGCGGCAGCGGAAGCGGAGGGAGCCGGCTGATAGCGGCGGAGGACCGCCTTGACCCGGGCGATCAGTTCTTTTGTGTCAAAAGGTTTGATGATGTAGTCATCTGCTCCGAGTTCGAGCCCCAGAACCTTGTCAAAAACCTCGCCTTTTGCCGACATCATGATGATCGGCAGATTGGAAGAGCTTCGGATCTCGCGGCATACCTGATAGCCGTCCATGCCCGGAAGCATCAGATCCAGCAGCATCAGATTCGGTTCGAATTCGCCGGCGGCTTTCACCGCGTCTTCCCCGTTCCCGACAACCATGCATTCATAGCATTCTTTGGTCAGGTAAAGAGAGATGAGCTCCGCGATATTGGGGTCGTCATCGACTATAAGGATCTTTTGACGGTTTGTCATTGTTTTTCCTCCGTTGATATTGCTGCCGGCTCTTTCCTCACGGAAAAGAGCTTTTCGGGATCTTACTGCAGTTCGGCGATCGTCACGCCGGAATCTCCTTCGCCCGGCTGGGCCAGATGAAAGCTTTTTACCGACGGATGGGAGCGAAGATAGGCGTGAACGCCGTTTCTTAACGCACCGGTCCCTTTTCCGTGTACGATCGTTATGGAAGACAGATGCGCCAGGAGCGCGTCATCGATAAATTTGTCCAGTTCGGCTTCAGCCTGGTCGACCGTCATTCCGAGCAGCTTGATCCGGCTGGTCGCGGACATGGACTTCGAATAGCGGATACTGCCGGCGGAAGCCTGCGGGGCCGCAAATTTCTCGAACTGCTTTGCTGCGGGCGTTTCGCTGACGGCTTCCAGGTCGGAAAGGTGCACTTTGGACCGTATGATGCCCATCCGGACGAAAACGTTGCCCTTCGCGTCCGGGATCGTTTCTACGGTGCCTTTTACATTCATGCTGATCACGCGGACATCGTCGCCGGGACGGATGTCTTTTGCAGTCAGTTTCCGGCCGGAGCGTACAGCCGGTTCCTTTCCTTTGCTCCCGGACAGGCTGTCGATCTTTTCGCGGAGAGCGGTCCGTTCCCGCTCAAGGGCTTTTATGTCCGCACCGGACCCGTGCTTTTTGTTCAGTTCCCGGATCACTCTGTCCGCGTACTCCTTCGCTTCACGAAGGATACGGGAGGCCTCTTCATTGGCTTCGTTCAGGATACGGTCGCGTTTCTGGGCAAGGCCGGCATCCTGGGATGTCAGCCGATTGTTGATGCTCTGGTTCTGTTCCTTTAATCTTAATACTTCTTCCTTTTCCTTTTCAAGCTCGGTCCGGCTCTGTTCCAGATTAATGATCACTACTTCAAACGACAGGTCGTTGGAACTGATCTCATTTTTTGCAGCTTCTATGATGTAATCCGGAAGCCCGAGCGAAGAGGAGATCGCGAAAGCGTTGCTCTTTCCGGGGGTGCCGATGATCAGGCGGTATGTCGGCTTCAGCGTTTCGACGTTGAACTCGCAGCTGGCATTCTCGATCCCTTCGGTGGAAAGCGCAAAGAGCTTCAGTTCGCTGTAATGGGTCGTTGCGACCGTGCGGATCCCCTGTGAGTGGAGATGGGAGAGAATCGCGATCGCAAGGGCGGCCCCTTCGGTGGGATCGGTCCCGGCGCCAAGTTCATCGAACAGTACCAGGCTGTCCTCATCGGCATTGTTGATGATCTCGACAACGTTCTTCATATGGGAAGAGAAGGTGCTCAGCGACTGCTCAATGCTCTGTTCGTCTCCGATATCGGCAAAGATCTGCGTAAAGACCGATAGCCGGGAGCCGTCCAGGGCGGGTATATGCAGACCCGCCTGACCCATGAGGGTCAGCAGGCCGGTCGTCTTTAATGTTACGGTCTTGCCGCCGGTGTTGGGGCCGGTGATGACCAGCTGGCTGAAATCCTCCCCCAGCCGGATGTCGGTCGGGACCACTTTGAACGGATCGATAAGCGGATGACGGGCTTTTCTCAGCTCGATGATCTTATCGTTATTAAACTGAGGTTTATTTGCGGACATTTCGTTCGCGAGTGCTCCTTTGGCGAAAACAAAATCCAGATGGACCATGATTTCGTAATCGTTGGCGATCGCGCCGGAATGCTCATAGACCTCCGAACTGAGATCGGAAAGGATCTTTTCAATCTCATGCGCTTCGCGGACCTGCAGTTCACGGATCTCGTTGTTCAGATTGACGATGGCAGCCGGTTCAATGAAGTAGGTCGCGTTCGAAGAGGACTGGTCGTGGACGATGCCCTGTACGCTGTTTTTGTATTCGGCTTTGACCGGTACGCAATAGCGGCCATCGCGCATGGTAACGATATTGTCCTGCAGGTACAGTTTTAAGGATCCGTTGAGAAACGAGTTCAGCGAGGAATGGATCCGGTCTTCGCAGCGGCTTATGGAACTGCGGATATTGGAAAGCTCCCGGCTGGCCGTATCGCTGACTTCCGTTTCCGAAAGAAGGCAGCGGCGGATCTCGGCGGAAAGTGCCGGACAGGAGATCAGCGAGTCGAAGGAGGCATCGAGACAGTCTGCGGATTCACCGGATGAATCGTGCTTCCCGTAGGACTTAACGCGCGCAACGTTTTCAAGAAACCCCGCAGCTGTAAGCAGTTCAGGCTGGTTGAGGGAAGCTCCGAGCTCCAGTCTTTTGAGAGAGGGCCTTATGTCCTTAACATTTCCAAAAGAAAGATTTCCTTTTCGCAGGAGCCTTGAAGAAGCGCAGTGAGTTTCTTCCTGCGCCTGCCCGATCACGTCGATATCCGTCGAAGGAAGAAGGGCGCGGCAGAGCTCGCGTCCGGGATCGCAGGTCGCGTGAGATTCCAGGCGTTCCAGTATTTTGTTGAATTCCAGTGTTTTCAGTGCCTTTGGATTCATAGATGCTCTCCGGAATCAAGTTGTTATCTGAATCATTATTTTACATTACTAAGGCAAAATAGTTAAGAGATTTTTTGAATCGGAAGGGGAAGTACATTCAATAAGCCGGCAAGAATAGTTCATACTCTGTTCATAAATATCTGATAGAGTCCAAAAAGGAGCAGTCTTTATCTGCAAAACATATTTATTGAGGAAATACTGCCGTGAATATGTCAGAAAACGGACCGGATCCGAATACAGGCGAAACGCCCGAAAAAAAAGATTCTTCGTTTATACGGGAAACCATCAAGAGAAAGCCGAAGAAAAAAAGGTTTTTTATCAACCTGCTTCTGGTTTGCATTATGGCGGCTGCAGCAGCAGCCGTTGCAGCGGTCGTCTTTGTAACGATGGTTCCGGTCGTGGAAAAAGCATCCGGAAAGGTCACGCCGCCGCCCAGAGTAACGATCCCGGCGGAAACGGTTACGGCCACACCGGTCCCCACCGCTGAGCCAAGCGAAAAACCGACGATCGTTCCCAGTCCCTCCGAAACGGCTGTTCCGACGCCGGAACCGACTGCCGAACCGGAAAAAGAGCCGGAGAAAGAGGAGGACAAAGAGCAGGAAGCTCTTAAGGAATTGTCGATCACGGACTATGTCCTTCTTCAGGATGAACTGATGGCAGTGGCAAAAGAAGCGTCCAAAGCTGTTGTCACCGTTACCGCGATCTCCAGCCAGATGGATTATTTCAATCAGTCGGTGGAGAATAAACAGCAGATCTCGGGAGTCGTGATCGCCCGGACGGACGACGCCCTGTATATCCTGACGGAATCCGGGATCATCGAAAACATTGAACGGATCCAGGTCACGTTTGCGGATGGTTTTATCGCTGATGCGATCTTCATTAAAGACGATGCGGACACGGGCCTCGCGGTGCTCCGGGTCAATACGGACGGAATGAGCAGCGAGAATCTGGAAGCGATCAGTTCCGCTTCCCTCGGGAACTCGTATTTTGCCAACGTAGGTGATACGGTGATCGCTCTCGGATCGCCCAACGGCTATCCGGGCAGCGTATCTTTTGGAAAGATCACTTCCACGAGCAGCATCATCCAGGGTGTGGACTGCGAATACAATCTGCTGATCACCGATGTCATCGGTTCTGCGGAAGGCAGCGGGATCCTCGTGGACCTGAACGGCAATGTGATCGGCGTGATCGATCAGGCATTCGGCAACGACGGCACCCAGGTCGTTACCGGTATCGCGATATCACAGCTCAAAACACTGCTGGAACAGCTTTCCAACGGAGAGACCAAGCCGTATATCGGGATCAAGGCTTCCGAGGTAACGGCATCGATCAGTGAAATAACCGGTATCCCGAAGGGCATCATCGTTACGGAGATCGAAGACGAATCACCGGCCTTTTTTGCAGGCCTTTCGGAGATGGATGTCATAACGCAGATCGGCGAAGAGAAGATCGCGAATATGAGTCAGTATAAAGCCGCCCTGGAGAAGCTTGAGCCGGGCACGGCGGTATCCGTTACAGCGCTGCGGAAAGGCGCCGAAGGCTATACGGATATCAGCTTCGATATTACGATAGGGGAGATTTGACATGAAATATTTAAACGAGTATTCCGACGGCAGCAGGCTGTCGGGAATATATCTCTGCAAAAGCAAAATCACCGCGACCACAAAAAACGGAAGGACTTATTACAACCTGGTAATCCAGGATAAGACCGGGGTCATGGACGCCAAGGTATGGGATGTGGATTCCGGAGCGATCGAAGAATTCGAAGCCATGGATTACATTGACGTTGTAGGGGAAGTCAGCCGCTACAACGGGTCGCTGCAGCTGACTGTGCGCCGGCTGCGGATCCCTCAGGAGGGTGAGTACGATAAGAACGAGTATCAGCCTTCCAGCCGGTACAGCAGGGATTCCATGTACGAGAACCTGCTGAAATATATCGGGCTGGTCGAGAACCGATATTATTCGGAACTGTTAAAGCATTTCTTTGAAAATGATGCGGAATTTGCGGCAAGATTTAAAAACGCTTCAGCCGCCAAGAATATCCATCACGGCTTTATCGGCGGACTTCTGGAGCATACGCTCGGTGTTGTAAGGCTTTGTCAGATCTATACAAAAGCCTATCCTTTTCTGAACAAGGACCTTCTGATCACGGCCGGGATCCTGCATGACATCGGCAAACTGGACGAGCTTTCGGCCTTTCCGGAAAACGACTATACCGACGAAGGACAGCTGATCGGGCACATCTCCATCGGAGCGGAAATGATCCATGATGCATGTGCCGGGATCGAAGGATTCCCGAAAGAACTGGAGGTCGAGCTGAAACACTGCATCCTGTCGCATCACGGGGAACTGGAATACGGATCCCCGAAAAAACCGGCACTGGCGGAAGCAGTAGCTCTTTCCATGGCGGATCTGACGGATGCCAGGATGGAGTCGTTCCGGGAAGCACTGGACGCAAACCCCGGGAATGACGAGTGGTTCGGGTTCAGCCGGATCTTCGAATCGAATATAAGGCGGACGAGAGGAACGGAGGAGTAAAAAAAGGCAGAGGGGACAGCCCCTCTGCCTTTCGTATGACTGCTCTTAGCACCGTTATGAGCATGCTTTTGCCTCTCGTAAACCATCCGCGGCAGCCCGCTGAGATCCTTTGTGTACGGCTTGTGAAAAATTGACAAAACATATGTAGTATGATTATAATAAATAAATTCAGCAGACAGCACAATCTGCACTTTTTTTGATTTAAATCATTCGTTTAGGAGTTGTTTTATGAATCTGGAGAGAGAGATTAGAATAAGAGATCTTTTCTGGTATGTATTGAGCAAATGGAAGCTGCTTATCCTTCTTATTATACTCGGGGCAGTCCTCTCGGGTGCTTTTACTTATCTGAAAGGTACAGAGATTACTGTTAACTCTGAGACCGGGGAGATCATACATGACAATGAAAAAAGTACGTTGGCAATCCGATCTGGAGATTCAGGAAAGGAGATCCCGGAGGAGGTGGCTGCTCTTCCTTTGGATGATATAAGGGCGCTGACAGCTTATTACAGTTATTTAAAATTATATGATGCACAGTATGAGTATAACAGTACTGCTGAAATCATGCAGCTTGATCCGCTTAATACGTACTGCGGATATATCAGTTATTTGCTTAAAGTGGAAGATCAGGATATGCTGCAGCCGGTTATAAAGGCGTATGATATTTCGATCAGAGCCATTACAGAAAAGTACGGTGAACTTGTGGGGGGTGGATCATCTGTATATTCAACGGCGGCGGAAGCCCTGGGAGCAAATGAAACTTTTGATCAGGCAGAAATCACCAGTGCTTTAAGCTTTTATGTTTATGGTTCTTCCGAAGAGAGCTGCCGGGAGCGTATCAGGGAGATTCAAGGAGTTCTGGATGGGGCGAGCTCAGGAATCAGCACGTCTCTTGCAGTAAATAAGCTCTCATTGATCAGCGAAAATTACAGAAAAGAGGTTGGCAGCGATATTCTCGCAAAGCAGAAAGCAAATATTGATTTACTGAACGGCTATGTTACAAATCTCAACAACGCCGTAAAAAACCTTTCGGAAGCCGGAAAGCGCTTTGTTTCATCAGGAAATGTCCTGGTTTATAAAGACTGTATCGAGAAGATCGAAGCGGAACAGTTTGCTCCGGAAGGACTGATCAACACAGAAACCCGAACGATCCGCAGCTTCAGCAAAAGAAATTTCCTTCTCGGTGCTGCTGTTGGCCTGATTCTGGGAATTATACTTCTGGTACTCTATTACGTTACATCTTCACGGATAAAATCGGAGGAAGATATTGAAAAACTGACCCAGATACCTTTCCTTTCTTTTATCCGGGATGACCGCAAGAGAAAACGGTTCTTTATTGATGCTGCTATCGAGAGGAGACGATACAGAAACCTTCGATATTTCAGTGAAGAAGACGGGCTGAAGGCAGCGGCAGTTAAGATTGAAAGATTTGCCGCAGATCATGAAATATCAAAGATTTATGTTTCCGGAAGTTTTATGAGCGAGAAGGAAAAGACCATTATTGAAAAACTGAACGCGATTTTGAATAAGGCCGGCATGGAGCTCTGTGCGGATGGAACAACTGCGCGCAGCGCTATGGCAGTGGAAGAAGCATCAAAAACAGGATTCGCTGTACTGGCGGAAAGAGAGTGGAAATCCTATTATGAAACGGTAAGGAATACTGTAAGAGAATTCCAGGATGCCGGAGTTGTAGTTCTCGGATTGATTGTAACAGAGTAATAAATGACGGCTGAATAAAAAATGCTTCTATGGACCTGCTCTGAGAAAGACAGTTATGAAAAAGATAATGATACTGGGAGCCGGTATATTACAGCTTCCGGCAATAGAAACAGCAAGAAAAATGGAACTTGAAGTGATCGCTGTGGATATGAATCCAGAGGCAGTCGGCTTTAAAGTTCCCGGAGTTATAAAAGAAGTTATCAGCACAATCGATACGCCTGCTATTGTTGAATCTGCCAAGAAACATCACATAGACGGAATCATGACACTTGCAACGGATATGCCTATGCAGTCGGTCGCTGCTGTATGTCATGAGATGGGTTTGATCGGAATCAGCGAGGACACTGCTCTGAAGGCGACAAACAAGGCTTTTATGAGAGATGCGCTGAAAGAGAGCGGTGTTCCCGTGCCTCTTTATTTTCGTGTAAAAGGGAAAAATGAATACAAGGCCGCCGTAAGCAATGTGAGATCGGCCGGCTTTAAATGTATTCTTAAACCTGCCGATAATTCCGGGTCCAGGGGAGTCAGTCTGCTGGAACCGGGCGCAGACCTCGATAAGGCCTTTGATTACACGGCTCAATTCTCCAGGGGAGGAGAAATAGTTGTGGAAGAATTCATGGAAGGCCCTGAAGTAAGTGTGGAAACTATGGCAGTTGGCGGAGATGTCCGGGTTATACAGATTACGGACAAACTGACCACAGGAGCTCCTTATTTTGTGGAAATGGGCCACAGTCAGCCGAGTCAGCTCAGCGGGGAGATAAAAAGAAAGATTGCAGAGATATCCATTGCAGCAAACAGAGCCATCGGGATTCAAAACGGACCTTCCCACACCGAGATCAAAGTAACAAAAGAAGGGCCGAAGATCGTAGAGCTTGGCGCACGGTTAGGCGGAGACTGCATTACAACACACCTTGTTCCGCTTTCTACGGGTGTCGACATGGTGAAGTGCTGCATCCAGATCGCCCTGGGTGAACAGCCGGACCTTGAGCCGAAATGGAAAAAAGGATCGGCAATTCGATATCTGGAGACAGGCAAAGGTGTTGTAAAAGCGGTAAGCGGAGCGGAAGACGCCGAAAAGATACCCGGAGTCGTTCAGGCTTCGATCGTCCATGGTGTCGGAGAACGGGTTGGAGAGATAAGAAGCAGCGGTGACCGTGCCGGATTTGTCATAGCTCAGGCGGACTCCGTGACCGAAGCAGTCGAAGCATGTGAAAAGGGGAAGTCTCTCATAGAGATACAATTGGAAAATGATTTACAGAAACTATATTAAAAGATTATTGGACCTTGTTTTTTCTATTGTGCTGCTTCCTTTTTTTGCGGTACTGCTCGTTATCGTGGCTCCGCTTATCAAGTTTACAGACAGAGGTCCTGTTTTTTATAATGCGGACAGAATCGGACTTAACGGGAAGATTTTTAAGATGTTTAAGTTCCGGTCAATGCGGGTAAATGCACCGGATATCCGAAACGAGGATGGAACAACTTTTAATTCGGAAAATGATCCCAGAGTCACGAGGATCGGGAAAACATTAAGAAAGACAAGTATTGATGAAGTGCCGCAGTTACTCAACGTGCTGATCGGGGATATGAGCTGGATCGGATCCCGCCCGGATCTTCCGGATGCGCTCGATGTTTACAGTGATGAAGACAGAAAAAAACTGAGTGTAAGACCGGGAATAACAGGATACAGTCAGGCGTATTACAGAAACTCGGCAGAGTTTTCTCAGAAAATGAAGGGCGATGTCTATTATGCGGAAAATGTCTCGTTCTTGCTGGACCTGAAAATACTGATAAAAACGATGCAGACGGTTTTAAAGCGCGATAATCTTTACAGAAACTGAGGGGGTTCCATGAAACAGCTGATTATTTTCGGAAATGGTGATTTTGCCAGACTGTTAAAATACTATATTGATGAAGATGACGACAGAGAGGTCCGCTGCTTTACCGTAAATGCCTCCGATATCCGGGATGTTTTTTTTGAAGGCCTTCCGGTTGTCCCTTTCGAAGACATTGAAAAAAAGTATTCTGCTGAAGAATATGAGATATTACTCGGAATCGGGAACGTCCATATGAATGATACCAGGAAACGCATATTTGAGGAGTGCAATAATAAGGGATTTAACGTTGCCAGTTTTATTCATTCAAGCAGCAAGATTCACAATCTTGAGATGGGGGAAGGAACGATAATCCTTGAGGATTGTCTGTTTTATCCATTTGCGAAGATCGGAAAGGGAAATCTTTTCTGGGACCATGTTCTGGTTTCCCATGATTGTGAAATAGGGGACTTTAATACGTTTTCGGGAAGTGCCGATATGGCCGGATATGTGAAAGTCGGCAATAACGGATATTTCGGAAAACAATGTCTGCTCAATGACGGAATTGTTGTTGGCGATTATGTGCTGGTAGGTGCCTGTGCTTATGTTAAGAGAAATCTGAAAGACTATGAAGTGGTGGTTCCTCCAAGAAGCTCTGTTCTGGAGAATAAGAAGAGCACCGATTTAATGTATATGGCTTACCGGCTGTCACACAGAAGTTAAATGGAGTTTGATTATGGGTTTATTAGATTCTAAAGTTTGTCTGATTACAGGAGCCGGCCGCGGGATAGGCAGGGAGACTGCCAGGCGCTTTGCCGAAGAAGGAGCGATCCTTTATGTAACGGATTATCTCGAAGGAAGCCTTGACCCGCTGATCGGGGAACTGAAGGAAAAATACCATACGGACGTCACGCCTCTGTACTTCGATGTTACGGAGGAGAGCGCGGCAAAAGCAGCCATAATGTCCGTAAAAAAAGGTCACGGGAGATTAGATGTTCTTGTGAATAACGCAGGAATAATGAGAGACAACGTGATCGGAATGATCGGACAGAAACTGCTGCACGATGTATTTGATATCAATGTTTTCGCGGTTATAAACATGATCCAGCTGGCCAATAAGCTCATGAGCCGCCAGAGGTCCGGAAGCATCATCAACATATCCAGTATTGTCGGCCTTGAAGGTGCTGCAGGTCAGCTGGTCTACTCTGCGTCAAAGGGGGCTGTGGCCGCTCTTACGAAAGCTGCCGCAAAAGAACTGGCGCCGAACGGGATCCGGGTCAACGCGGTTGCTCCCGGACTTATCAATACAGGATTGCTGCAGGCGATCGGGGAAAACAAAATACAGGAAAATCTGAAGAATGTGAAGATGGGCCGTCTGGGCGAGCCGATCGATGTCGCAAATGTTCTGGTCTTCCTGGCATCGGATCTGTCCGGCTATGTAACAGGAGAGATCATAGGCATAGATGGTGAAGCAACAGTTTAATCAAAAGGAAAGGAAAAAAGATGGCTAATTTAGAAAAGTATAATAATGCATTTATCGAAACATTTGAAATAACAGAAGATAAACTGGCAGGCCTTAAATATCAGGATATCGAAGCCTGGGATTCCGTCGGCCACATGGGGCTTATAGCAGCTTTGGAAGAGGCATTCGACATCATGATGGATACAGATGACATAATCGATTTCAGTTCTTACGAGAAAGGCAAGGAGATCTTGTCAAAATCAGAATACGGGGTTGAATTCTAATGAACAGAATTTGGGATTTATCGGAACATGGCAGCAAAATGGCCGTTATAGATGAATATGGCCGTCAATTGACATACGCCGATCTGGATTCCGAGGCTCATGCGCTCGCTGATGTTATCGGACACCGCTGCCTGGTGTTTTCCTTATGCAGGAATGAGATCGGGTCATTGGTTGGCTATACCGCATTTATCAACAATGGCATTGTTCCTGTAATGATAAACAGTCATCAGGAAGAAGCACTTCTTGATAATTTGTTAAAAACCTATTGTCCGGAATATCTGTGGGTACCTGCAGATATGAAAGATAAGTTCGAAGGGATGCTTTCGGTATATGAAGCCCGGGATTACTGTCTGCTGAAGACAGAATATAAAAAACAGTATCCGCTTTTTGACGAGCTTGGTCTGCTGATCACGACTTCCGGTTCAACGGGGTCTCCGAAACTGGTTCGCCAGTCTTATTTAAATGTTCTGGACAATGCCCAGACCATTGCGGAATATCTGAAGCTTGATGATACAGAGAGGCCGATTACAACTCTGCCGATGAACTATGTGTATGGCCTGTCTATCATTAATTCTCATTTCCTAGTCGGAGCAACTTTGCTGCTGACGGAAAAAGGGCTGATGCAGAAGGAATTCTGGAATTTCTTTAAAGACCAGAAAGCCACTTCTTTCGGAGGAGTACCCTATACTTATGAAATGCTGGATAAGCTTCGCTTTTATCGTATGGAGCTTCCAAGCCTGCGAACAATGACGCAGGCTGGCGGTAAGATCACGCCGGAGCTTCATGAAAAATTTGCTGCTTACGCCCATGATCAGGGCAGGAATTTTGTTGTGATGTACGGAGCGGCCGAAGCGACAAGCCGTATGGGGTATTTACCGCCGGAGAAGGCAGTTGAGAAAAAAGGATCCATGGGAATTCCGATCCCAAGGGGAAAGTTTACTCTGATCGATGCGGAAGGTAAGGAAATAACAGAACCATTCAGTACGGGTGAACTTGTATATGAAGGAAAAAATGTCACTCTTGGATACGCAGAATGTGGTGAGGATCTGGCAAAGGGTGACGAAAGACACGGCAAACTCGAAACCGGAGATATGGCCCAGTTTGATGATGACGGCTTCTACTATATCGTCGGACGTAAAAAACGTTTTCTGAAAATATACGGAAACCGTGTGAATCTCGATGAGATCGACCGCCTGATTAAAGGTGAATTCGAAATCGAAGCAGCCAGTTCCGGTGTAGATGATCATATGTTTATATTTATAACGGAAGAAAACAAAGCTGAACCCGTTAAAGAATTTGTGGTCGGGAAAACCAAGCTGAATCCATCCGCGTTTAAGGTTATCACTATTGAGGAGATTCCCAAGAACGAGTCCGGAAAGACACTCTATAATGAATTAAAGAAATACTATGAGTGATAAACGCATGCAGTTGTTTATATTCCCTTATGCCGGCGGGAGTATAGCATCGTTTAAAAAGCTTACGGACAGGGTCAGCAAAGATATCGAAGTCATAACTGTCGAATATGCCGGGCGGGGAACCAGGGCAAAAGAACCGCTTGCCGAAAGTTTTGAGGCGTTAAGGGAGGATGCCGCATCTTATTGCAGACTACGGCGGGAAAGAGGAGTCCCCTGCGCGGTAATGGGATACAGTATGGGAAGCATACTGGCCTATGAGTTGATATCACGGCATGTACTTGATGATGGGCTGATCCACCTGTTCATTGCGGCAGAGGTATCGCCAAAGGACAGATCGCTGGAACTCAGGAAGCTTAAGGATCCAACAGATGAACAGATCTTTGAAAGGGCCAAACGGCTGGGAGGACTGGACGAAAGGCTGCTTAAGAATGAACGTTTCTGGGATATCTATATCAAACCGATGCTTTCCGACTACCGGTTATTCTTTGAGTATAAGTTTGCAGGCGGCGGGGAGAAGATAAAAACGGATGCAACATTTTTTTACTGTGAGAATGATACCGCATTGAAAGATGTTCAAAAATGGAGCGAACTGATTGACGGAAGGTTTGATTTTCATGAGATGGGAGAGAACCATTTTTTTATCAATCAGCATTATGCAGAAATGGCCGGTTTCATGAATGAATCTCTTAGCTCTTTTTAAAAGAAAGAGAAGGGCTTTAATGAATGCCCGTTCAACAGAATTTGAGGTATTGAAATGACTTTTGATGAAATACTGAGCATACCGCCCTATTCACTTGATGAAGAAGAAAAAGGGAAACTGCTTACGGAGCGGCTGCTGGAACTGACGCGGCTTCACCGGAAAAACTGTCCTGAATACGCAAATATGCTTGATGCGGTCGGCTTTGATCCGGATGGTGTGAAAAGCTATAAAGAGCTTCCTTTTCTTCCGGTCCGTCTTTTTAAAGAGATGGATCTGAAGTCGGTAACGAAGGAAGAGATTGTAAAAACCATGACTTCATCAGGAACATCAGGGCAGGCGGTAAGCAAGATATACCTTGACCGTTCTACTTCCGCAAACCAGCAGAAAACCATGGTAAAGATCGTGTCGGAGTTTACCGGATCCGGCCGTATGCCAATGATTATCATAGACTGTCCCAGTGTAGTTAAGAACAGAGCTATGTTTTCGGCTCGGGGAGCTGGCATACTGGGCTTTTCCATTTTCGGTTCCAAAAAGATCTATGCTCTTGATGACGATATGAAACTTGATGTCAGCGGTGTTTCGGATTTTCTGGAACAGCACAAGGGAGAAAGAATACTTCTCTTTGGCTTTACTTTCATGGTCTGGCAGCACTTTTATAAAGAATTGAAAAGGCTGAAGGAAGAAGGAATTGCTTTTGATCTGTCCAACGGCATTCTTATCCATGGAGGCGGGTGGAAAAAACTGATTTCGGAAGCTGTAAGCCATGATGAGTTCCACAAAAGCATGGAAGAAATCTGTGGCCTGAAAGATATTCATGATTATTACGGTATGGTCGAGCAGACAGGCTGTATCTATATGGAGTGCGAATGCGGGCATCTTCATGCAAGCAACTTTTCCGATGTGATCATTCGCAGGCCGCTCGATTTTTCGGAAGCGGACACAGGAGAAACCGGTATCATTCAGGTTGTGAGTACAATACCCGAGTCTTATCCCGGTCATAGCCTGCTTACGGAGGACGAAGGATCAGTAGTTGGGATAGATGATTGCCCCTGCGGCAGAAAAGGCAAGTATTTTAAGATAAACGGTCGTCTGAAGAACGCGGAGATAAGGGGGTGCAGCGATACTTATGCAGCTAAGTTTTAATGAACTGGAATATGTGGTCGGCTCCGCGGAAATCGTAGAAAAAATGCCGGATGTACGTGTGCTCCGGCCGTTTGATGATGCGGTTATTGAGTTCCTGAACGATCTTTCCGGTGAACTGCGCAGGAACAGAGCGTATCCGGATGTGGCTACATTTGGGTTTTGGTGCCGTAAAGCGGCGATTCTTAAAGAAAAGTCAAAATATGACGATGTAACGGAACGCTTCGGAAAAGGAATCGTTTTTCACAGCACTCCTTCCAATGTCCCTGTTAATTTTGCCTTCAGTTTTGCGGCAGGGCTTTTAGCGGGAAATGCCAATATCGTACGCTTACCCGGAAAGCCATTTGAGCAGGTTTCGATTATCAGCAATGCTGTGCAAAAGCTCCTGGATACGAGGCATCAGAATCTGGCGTCCTATATAGTATTTGTTAAATTCCCGCCAGTGAAAGATATTACAGATTGTTTTTCGGCCCTTTGCAACGTAAGGGTTATCTGGGGCGGGGATATGACTGTAGCCGAACTGCGCCAGTCAAAGATCCAGGCCAGAACAACAGAAATAACGTTTGCCGACCGCCATTCCATAGCTGTGATCGATGCAGATGCATATCTTGCTTCTGACCGCAGGGATACTATAATCCAGAACTTCTATAATGATACTTATTATACCGATCAGAATGCCTGCACCTCGCCGAGAATTGTTTTCTGGCAGGGAGAAAAAAAGGAAGAAGCAAGGAAAGATTTCTGGAAACGGGTTCATGAGCTGGTAGCTGAAAAATATTCTATGGCGGCGGTTCAGGCCGTCGGAAAGTTAAATGCAATGTATTCTGTCGCTGCCCAAAAAAAGGTGAAGCTGCAGAGTGCGGAAGATATGTTTATCACCAGACTTGAAGTTGACCGGATCGATAAGGATCTGATGAATTATAAATATAACAGCGGTTTCTATTTTGAAAAGGATATCGATAATCTGAAAGATATTATCAATGTTTGTGATCTTCGCTGTCAGACCATCACTTATTACGGCATAAAACAGGAAGACTTCCGGGAGTTCCTTGAGGCAGCAAGGCCTGTCGGAGTCGATCGAATTGTTCCTATGGGCAAGTCAATGGACTTTGCTCTGGTCTGGGACGGTTATGATCTGATCCGCCAGATGTCCAGAAGAGTAACGATTATTTGATAAAGCGTTTCTGGTACTGAAAAGAGGAATTCGGCTGCTGGTTTTCCCATCAAAAAAAGAGATATGCTGATAGAATTTCTGAAAAAAATCTATGCGAAAGCTTCTTTCGACACAATAACAAATTCGAATGAAGAACACATGTCGTTTGAGGACCAGAAGGCGTTTGTGGATCATTTTCCCGAGCCTTCGGATGACTTTGAACGCAGTTACTATAAATATCAGTGTTGGAAAAAGCATTATTTCGCAAAAAAGAAACTTCAGCTGCTGCTTTTTAACATGGGAGCAATCGTATTGCTGCCAGTGATGGGCGGAAGACTAAAAAGGAACTTCAGATCCCTCAATAATGACAAGACAAATAAATATGATGCAGTTATAGAAAATGTGCCGCGGCTCCCGAATACCGATGTCATACCTCAGGAAATCCTGGACTCATTTGAACACTGTGTTGAGATAACCGAAATGAATTATCTTGACGGGATTTTGGGAAAACAGGGCCTGGCGCTCTGTAAAGACCTTCGCAGAAGGTATTTCTTCTGCTTTTATTTCCGGCTTATTACAACTTTAAAAATCGCTCAGTTTGAGAATTACCTGTTACAGTTTCGGCCGGAAGCAATCATTTTCTACAGTTATGAAAGGGAATTTACCGGACCTCTTCAAACATATCTCTGTGAACAATATGGCAGCAGGTTCATATCCTATATGCATGGGGATGTTATATACTCGATGGCTTTTGCCTTTCAGAGGTATTCCGAACAGTATATCTGGGGTGAAGAATACAACGAACTGTTTGACGAGTTAAGATGCACCTTTTCAATGAAAACATATACTCCCAAAAAACTGGAGGGGATTGCGGTTTCTTTACCGGAGAAAGAATGCGCTTTTTATGCGACATATTATTTTTCGGACGAAACCAGAGGATGTGCGGAAATCATCCGGAAAATATTTGATACATTTAAGAACAGGAGCCTGCGCTGCAAGATCAGACCACATCCCAGATATTCCGACATGGCAATGTTAAATGAGGTCTTTAAGGGGTATTATATTGAGAATCCCCGTAATTATTCCCTGTCCGAATCGATCACGCAGTCTCTGTATATTATCGGTTTAAATACCACGGTTCTTTCCGAGGCGTATTTTTCCGGAAAAAAAGTAGTTATTGATGATGTTTCAAAAGAAGGCGAGTATCAGGAACTTTTCAAGAAGAAATATGTTATGCTTTTCAGACCACATATCAAACTGTCAGAGCTGACGAGCCAGGATAGTGCATACGACAGCTCATTCCGTTTTTATGAAAGTCCGCAGGAACAGCATTGCAGTATCAACGGATAATGGAGAGGAACGGCAAAAAACGTGTCGATTTACAGTGTTATCTATATAATACTTATAGTAATATTGGCAGCTTATACGATCTGTCATAAAATCGATCTGCTGTCAGTTGCTGCAGTATGCTTTATCGTATATTCCATTTACTGCATCCCCGGAATCGGCATATCAGGGACCTACAAACCTCATCTGTCCCCAAACCTTTATTATCTCATTTATTCCCAGTGCATTCTGATCTTACTCTTTTCATTTTTTGTCCGTCAGAAAGAGAAGACTGCGCTTGATGAAAGATATAACAGCGAATATACGAAAAAAGCATCACCTGTGCTGATCAGGTCTTTTTATATATATACCTTTATCATTGTTGTATTTGCCGCGCTTAATATCGTAAGGATCGGCTTTTCGGGATTTGCTGCTGGCAAGGCGAATGTATGGGCAGAATCGAATATTCTCTTTATAATCAGTTTATACGGAGCGTATCCTTCTTTTGCTTTCGGACTTCACAACCGCATAAAAGCCATCTGGATTCCGAGTCTGCTGGTGGAACTGACCATCTTTTTTGCCGGATCACGTGCTTTTGCCACCACGATGGCAGTTATTTTCCTGTGTGAACGGGGCAGCAGGCTGCTGAGCAGGAATAAGAAGAATATCAGACTGTATATTATTGGTGCAGTTGCTGTTGTATTTCTCCTTATGTACAGACTGGTGGATGAGCAGATCATGGCCGGCGATTTTTCAGGCGTACTTTCTGTCCTGAGTCAGCCGGAGTCCTGGTTTAAAGCTCTTGAGTTTAATGAGCCTCGTGTAATAATTGCGAACTACGATTTAGTAGTTGCCAGTAATTTCCGCCTGCCCATTGGCGATACAATATACAGGCTGCTGGACTTTATCCCAGGCCTGACGGCTCTGATCCCGATACAATTAGTATACCCGGATTATTTTTCGAACTGGCTGCAGGAGGCGGTACATGCCGTCCGTGGAGTCGGAGGTACGATATGGGGAGAGAGTTATGCAATGTTCGGCGGCTTTGGTGTACTCTTTTTTACACTCCTTTGGCTGTTTGTTCTATACAAATGCAATAAACATCTGGATTATCATTCGCCGGTCAGCTATTTTGTGATGTCGCTTGGAGTGTATTACGCCTGGTATATCAACAGGCTGGATTTTAATCTGGTGGGACAGGCCTTTAAAGTATTCTTGCTTTGCTTTGTCATTTGGGCTGTACCATATCTTGCCTTAGGCGGTGCAGTCAATGTATTCAAGCTGCGTGTAAGATTATGAACGGGATGACAACGGGAGGACCCGGCTTCAGATGTAAGCGGGAGAATCGTTTGTGAAAAGCAACAATAAGATCATTGGATTTAATATATTAAGTACAATTGTTATTCAGGGCCTGGCTTTCTTCTCCGGACCGATTTTTTCGAGCATGCTGGGAACCGCTAATTACGGGATCGCATCGGTATACCTGACTTGGGTTCAGCTGGCATCCACAGTGTTTTCCCTTCAGGCAGCCGGGACTGTTGCCCTGGCAAGAGTAAACTTTCCCATGGAGGATCAGCCTAAATACCAGTCAAGTGTACTTAGTCTGGCAACGATGTTCTATGCCGGCTTTTCCGTCATTACGATAATCGTCGCAGCAATTATCGGACCAAAGACCGGACTGCAGATGCCGATGGTCCTGCTGGGATTGAGCCATGGCTGGGGCATGTACTGCATTACGTTTATGAACTCAAAGTTTACATATGAGTTCAAGGCGGATAAGAATTTCATACTGTCTGTATCTGTTTCGGCGCTGACGATCGGTCTTTCCATATTCCTGATCCGACATTATCCTTCAGAGACCAACTACTGGGGAAGGATCATAGGACAGTCTGCAGTATATACGATTATCGGATTGATTATGTTTTTGTTTATCCTTAAGGATGGCAGAACGATCATTAACCGGGAATACTGGAAGTTTACGCTTCCGATCGCAATCCCGACAATATTTCATCTTCTGGCAAATATCGTCCTTAATCAGAGCGATAAAGTTATGCTGCAGGCTTTGATCAGTAATTCGGCTGCAGGTATTTATGCCTTGGCATGCACTTTCGGAGCGGTCCTTAACACGATCTGGAGTGCATTTAACAACAGCTGGGTCCCGTTTTACTATGAATATACGAGACTCGGTCAGATCGAAAAGATGAAGAAACATGCAAAGAACTACATTGAGCTCTTTACAATCGTTGCGATTGGCTTCATACTTTTGGCCAGGGAAGTGTTCCATCTGTATGCCAGAGAGAGCTTCTGGGAAGGAACAGATCTGATACCGCTGTTCTCAATAGGGTATTATTTTATTTTCCTGTACAGCTTCCCGGTAAACTATGAATTTTACAACAAGAAAACAAAAACCATTGCTGCGGGGACTTCACTCGCTGCCTTGTGCAATGTGGTGCTGAATTATCTGTTTATCAAGCTGTGGGGCATTCAGGGAGCTGTTATAGCAACAGCAGTTGCGCATGGACTTCAGTTTGGATTCCATTTTATATCCGCCAAGAGGATCAATCCGGGAGAGTTTCCTTTCAGGCTGCTGCAGTTTATACCAGGTTTCCTGGCAGTCTGCGCTGCCTGTGTCCTGTACTGGTTCACCCGCGACCTTTGGATGATCAGATGGGGAATCGGTGTGGTGCTGGGAGCTTATATACTGGTAAAGATCATCCGTCGAAGAGAGATATTCTGAATATTATTCAGTTAAGTTATCATTGGGCCGAACGACGGGATAATCCGGAGGCGGCACAGGGATCTACACACAAATAGGAGGAGTGTACGTTATGCTTACTAATTCAACGATTCTGATCACAGGCGGTACGGGTTCATTTGGGAATACTTTTGTACCAATGACTCTGGCCAGGTATAATCCGAAAAAAATCATCATTTACAGCCGTGATGAAATGAAACAGTGGAATATGGCTAAAAAATTCCCGGATGATCCGCGCGTCCGTTTTTTCATAGGTGATGTAAGGGATAAAGAAAGGCTTTATCGGGCTATTGACGGCGTGGATTATGTCGTTCATGCTGCAGCAACAAAAATCGTTCCGACTGCAGAGTACAATCCTTTTGAATGCATCAAGACAAATGTTAACGGTGCAATGAATCTGATCGATGCATGTATCGATATGAAGGTAAAGAGGCTGGTAGCTCTTTCTACGGACAAAGCAAGCCAGCCGGTCAATCTCTATGGAGCTACCAAGCTTTGCTCTGATAAGATCTTCATTGCCGGGAATTCATATACAGGAGGCAAGACCAAATTTGCTGTAGTACGCTATGGCAACGTTATGGGCTCCCGTGGTTCTGTCATTCCTTTCTTCATGGAAACGGCAAAGTCCGGGAAGCTCACTATTACGGATAAGCGGATGACCCGTTTTATGATCTCCCTGGAACAGGGCGTTGAGCTTGTATGGCATGCATTTGATGATATGGAGGGAGGAGAAATCTATGTCAAGAAGATCCCGTCCATGAATATCTGTGATATTGCGACTGCAGTTGATGAGAATGCCGAGCAGGTGGAGATCGGTATCCGCCCGGGCGAGAAACTTCACGAGCAGATGATCGGTGTGGAAGATGCCCATTATACATATGAGTATCCGGAGCACTTTAAAATTCTGCCTCAGATCTGCAACTGGGGACCGTTTGAAGCAATGATCAAGGGCGGCAGACAGGTTCCGGAAGGCTTCAGCTATACTTCTGACAATAATACAGAATGGATGACGATTCCCGAGCTGAGGGAATGGATCGAAAAGAACAGGGTAAAGATCGGCAGTATTTAATACCTGCAATGCAATGGATATTCAAAAAACAGAAGGGCATGAAAATGAAAGAGTTAGCGATTAATGGCGGAGAACCTGTATTTAAAAAGAAAATCGGTTATGGGCATCAGTATATCGACGATGCGGATATCCAGGCGGTTGTGGATGTTTTGAAGAGTGATTTTCTGACTACCGGACCGAAGATTGATGAAGCGGAAGCAAAGCTGTGTGAGATCACAGGAGCAAAACACGCAGTACTGATTGCGAATGGTACAGCAGCACTTCATGCCGCAGCTTTTGCGGCGGAAATTGGTCCCGGAGATGAAGTGATCACAACACCGATCACTTTTGCGGCATCGGCTAACTGTGCATTTTACTGCGGAGGCAGACCGGTCTTTGCGGATATCGTTCCGGAGACTTACAATATTGATCCGGAGGATATTGAACGGAAGATCACCGAAAAGACCAGGGCTGTTGTTGCCGTGGATTTTACAGGTCAGGCAGTTGAAGTTGACAGGATACGTGAAATCTGTGACAGGCACCATCTCATCTTCATAGAAGACGCAGCACATTCACTGGGTACTACGTACGACGGAAAACCAGTGGGAGCTCTTGCGGATATGACGGAGTTCAGTTTCCATCCGGTAAAAACCTGTACATCAGGCGAAGGCGGTGCAGTTACTACAAACGATGATGATCTTTATAAACGTCTTCTCCTTTTCCGTACCCACGGTATCACAAGAGCGCAGGACTGGATGGATAAGCCCAGCGAGGGCGGCTGGTATTACCAACAGGTCGTCCTTGGCTACAATTATCGAATGACCGATATGCAGGCTGCCCTTCTTTCTTCCCAGCTCGACAAGCTGGAAATGTTTGCCACCAGAAGAAAAGAACTTGTGAAGCGGTATGATAAAGCGTTTAAAGCCGTACCCGAGATTATTATCCAAAAAGAGATCCCGCAGTCTGATACGGTTCGCCATCTGTACATTATTCAGCTGAATACAGAGATGCTGAAATGCGGCAGAAGAGAGGTGTTTGATGCTCTGCAGGCAGAAGGCGTGGGCGTGAATGTTCATTATATCCCTGTATACGCTTTCCCGTATTATCAGAGGCTTGGCTACAAAATGGGAAGCTGTCCGAATGCCGAGAAACTGTATGAGCGTATCATTTCTATCCCGCTGTTCTATTCCATGACTGATGAAGATCAGGATAGAGTAGTCGAAGCAGTAAAAAAAGTAATTGATTATTACAGAAAATAATTAAACGGCCGAGAAACAATCTTCAATCCGCTGCAAATACATATGTGATAGATAAGGAGATACCTTCATATTTGATTGTTTTCGGATCATCACCTAGTATACGATAAAGCCAATCACGCCGGAAAAGTATAATGAGCTCACGGGTTCAATGTTTTCCGGTAATGACGAGTAAGGAGAGAGAATGAGTAGTGTCGCAATCATCACAGCTCGTGGTGGATCAAAAAGAATACCGAAGAAAAATATAAAAGAGTTTTGCGGCAAACCGATCATTGCCTATAGTATTGAAGCTGCCTTGCAGGCAGACGTTTTTGACGAGGTCATGGTTTCTACGGACAGTGAAGAGATCGCTGATATTGCTAGGTTTTATGGAGCTGATGTCCCATTCATGCGCAGTGAAAAAACTGCAAGTGACTATGCAACAACAAGAGATGTGCTGATGGAAGTTATAGACGAGTATAAGAAACGAGGCATGGAGTTTGATGATATGACCTGTATTTATCCCACTGCTCCGTTTGTCACTGCCCGGAAGCTGAAAGATGCAGTCGCTCTCTTTCAAAACACCCGCAGTTCCCTGCTGATTCCTGTAGTGAAGTTTTCTTACCCGCCGCAAAGGGCATATGTGATCAATCACGGACAGCTTCAGTTCAAATGGGAGGAATACAGAAGTACGAGGTCTCAGGATATTGAACCGTTCTATCATGAAGCCGGTCAATTCTATTGTTATGATATTAAGGATTACCTGGCAGCAGATGGCGCTATAAAAGAAAACATCATTCCTTTTATCCTTCCAGAGTCGGAAGTCCAGGACATTGATACAGAAGAAGACTGGAAAATGGCAGAATTAAAGTTTCGTATGATGAAGAGGTAACTGCTGATGAATAAGACAATATCCATAGGGAATCGAACGATAGGTGAAGGGCATACTGCATACATAATCGCCGAGATGTCGGCAAACCATCTTCAGGATTATGAAAGGGCAAAGCGAATAATTCTTGCTGCTAAAGAAGCAGGTGCGGATGCCGTCAAACTGCAGTCTTATCGTCCTGATACTATCACGATAGATTGCCGTGGCGAAGAGTTCATGGCAACAAAGGGCAGCCTTTGGGAAGGAAGAAATCTGTATCAGCTTTATGAAGAAGCCTATATGCCATGGGATTGGCATGAAGGGCTTTTTGAGTACTCCAGAGAGATCGGGATAGAGATCTTTTCATCTCCGTTTGATTTTTCGGCAGTAGACTTACTTGAAGAACTGAATGCGCCTGCATATAAGATCGCTTCTTATGAGATACTTGATATTCCCCTGATCCGAAAATGTGCTAAGACTGGAAAGCCGATTATTCTGTCTACAGGTATTGCCACGCTGGCAGATATTGAGAGGGCGATCGACACCTGCAGATCGGAAGGTAACGACCAGGTAGCAATACTGAAATGCGTATCGCAATATCCAACACCTTATGCAGATTTAAATCTCAGAACTGTTCCGCATATGGCAGAGACCTTTGGTTGTGTAACGGGTTTGTCGGATCATTCCATGGGGTCTGCTGTCGACGTAGCAGCGGTCTCGCTGGGGGCACATATAATAGAAAAACATATGACACTTTCACGTGCCGACGGGGGTGCAGACGGAGCGTTTTCTATGGAACCGGAAGAATTTGCTGCGATGGTGACAGACGTACACAATATTGAGCAGGCACTGGGTAAAGTCACTTACGAGCTTACAGCAGCACAGAAGAGGGGCAGAAAAAATGCCCGCTCGTTATATGTGGTTGAGGATATAAAAGCCGGTGATGCTTTTACGGAAAAGAATCTCAGATCCATTCGGCCCGGGAAAGGGCTGCACACCTGGCATTATGAAGAGATACTTGGGAAAAAAGCAGCAGTCGATATCCGGCGAGGTACGGCAATGCGGTGGGAGTTTATTGAGAGATAAGGGGGAAACATGGTATTTATCAGAGCTGACAGCAATCAGTTTATTGCAGGAGGTCATATTTCCCGATGTATAGCTATAGCCAGTGAGCTGAAAGAACAGGGAGAAGCAGTTTGCTTTCTTGTTGCAGATGATAATCCTGTTCCTGCATTAAGTAAAGCTGGTTTTCCCTTTATTAATCTCCATTCCGAATGGAATGATTTGATGAGTGATGTCACATATGTAAAAAGTGTTTTGAAAAAAGAAAGAACCCCTGTGCTTCTGATAGATACATATCAGATATCACGCAGATATGTCGAAGAGTTAAAAAGCTGCTGCAGGATAGCCTATTTGGGAAGCAAGGATGAATACCTCGGGCCTCTAGACTGGTTAATTAATTATAGTACAGATATTGACTATGACTTTTATAATACCAGTTATGATGAACAGACGGAATTGTTATTAGGACCGGCTTATGCTCCCATAAAAAAAGAATTCCGGAACTATTTGTCAATCCAAAAAGAAAAATTGGGAAATATTCTGATAACTACGGGGAACACGAATAAAAACTGCATCATGGAAGCGATAATTGAAGGCCTGCTGCCATCGGTTCTCGAAAAACCTGTTACGCTTCATGTTGTGATTGGTCCGATGTTTGAAGAAAAAGAGAAATTCCATAAGGCATATGATGATTGCCCTAACGTTATTTTGCATGAAAATGTTAAATCCATGTCCGATTTAATGAGAAATTGCGATCTGGCTGTTTCTGCAAACGGAACAACTGTTTATGAACTTTCGGCGATAGGCCTTCCTACAATTTCTTTTGCAATGGTTCCCGAACAGGTTAAAAGCGGAGAGACTCTGTCTGAATTGGGCGTTTTGGATTATTGCGGGCAGTCTTTCGATCACAGAGAAGAATGCATTTCCCTTATTAAAGCCAAAGTAAATGAATATATGTATAGTATTGATAAAATGAATGATCTGGCAGAGAGGGCGCACCGATTCATAGACGGGAAAGGGTGTCAGAGAATTGTTCGCATTTTATTGAAGAACAGTTGTTCTTCAAATTAACAATAATAATGTCAGTGACTGAATAGACAGAAGGTCTCCTTTCAGGGACCGCATACAGATTGGCCCTGTGTTATGCATATCCTATTAGTTTTAGAGGAGATTAAACAATTACAGGAGTATAATTAAGGAGAATTGATATGTATATTATTATTGGTGCATCCAGCTTTATAGGAGTATATACAGCGTCTTATTTTATTGAAAACGGCGAACAGATTATAGTAGCGGGACGCAATGATGAATTTAAAGAGTATTATGATGAACTGGGTGTTGAGTTTGTCAATATCGATTTAACCTGTGCCAATGACTTTGACATTTTACCCAAAGAAGGTGTTGACGGCGTAATCCTTTTAGCAGGGATGCTCCCTGCAAGCGAAAACGCAGATTTAAAGGATAGTGAGAATGCCGACCAGTATATTATGGTTAACACGATCGGAACATGCAATGTACTTGAGTATTGCAGAAAAAATGGCATTAAAAGGCTCATTAACACGATCTCTTTTGCAGAAGTCGCCGGCGGATGGAGACTGGAACCTCCAATAGATGAGTCTGAAAAAAGAGATTTTTCCTTTACAGGGGATCATGCGGCCTATGTGATTTCAAAGAATGCAGCTACCGATATTATGGAGTATTATAACCAGCAGCACGGGATGAAAAATGCCTGGTTCCGACTTCCCCCTGTTTACGGAGTAGGTCCTCATGGGTATTTGAAAGTAAATGGTAAAATAGTTAAATCCGGATTTCAGATATTCATAGATAAGGCAAAATCGGGAGAAACGATCGAAGTTTACGGATTTCTTGCGAGAGATACAGTTTATGTGAAAGATGTAGCACAGGCATATTATAAAGCCGCTAAAAGCGAAAAGACTTACGGACTGTATAATATCACATCCGGCAAGGCAACCACACTTCTGGAGCAGGCCCAGGTATGCGCAGAGCTTTTTGCAAAAGACGAGGCTCACAAGTCAACGGTAAAATATCATGATGAGATGGTCAACCCGAACAAATCATATCTGTTTTCTATTGAAAAGGCGAAAAAGGATTTTGGCTATGAACCTCAATACAGCGATTTTCATGATCTGATGAAGGATTATATCTATGAAACGGAACGAGGTGTATATCCTTCCCTGTTTGCTGGCAGAGAGGTTTAAAAGAAAGGTCAGATGATTTGTTTATGAAATCGATTTTTATTCTGGGAGCAAGCAGGCTTCAGGTCCCGGCTATAAAGAAGGCAAAAGAGCGCGGCTTATTTGTATATGCGATAGATTATGATCCGAATGCAGTTGGAATAGCATTCGCAGATAAGTTCCTGGAAATAAGTACAATAGACAAAGAAGCCGTGTACAAAGCGGCATTGGAATACAAGCCGGATTATATAATCACTTCTACAAGTGATATGCCGGTAAGAACAGTTTCATGGGTATGTGAAAAACTAAACATGAAAACGGATATATCATATCAGGGTGCGTTATATGCAACCGATAAGGTGGCGATGAGGAAACGCATGAAGGATTGCGGTGTACCGATTCCTGAATTCCATGAGGTTGGATCGTTGTCTGAGTTTATTGAAACAGCGGACAGCATGCCTTCCCGTTTTATTCTAAAACCTTCAGATAATGCGGCAAGCCGGGGAGTTATACTTATTGATAAAAACGACAATCCGGATTATGAACAACTGTATAAGTATTGTACAGGTTTTTCCCGCGGAGGCGCTGTTTTGGTCGAAGAATTTATGGAAGGACCCGAGGTCAGCGTTGAATCCTTTTCCGTTAATGGAGAGCCGCATATCATTACAATTACAGATAAAATAGTTACAGAACTGCCTTTCTTCGTTGAACTCGGGCATACCGAGCCGAGCAGATTATCTGCTGAACAGCAAAAAGATATATTGAAAGTAGCCGATTCAGCCATCAGAGCGATCGGGATGGAAAACGGACCGACTCATACGGAAATAAAGGTAACGCCGACGGGTGCGAAGCTGGTTGAGATAGCCGCCAGATTAGGCGGAGACTTTATAACATCACGGTTAGTACCTTTATCAACAGGAGTAGACATGACAGACTGCTCGTTTGCTTCTTTATCAGGAGAAGAAGTACAATGTGAATGCAGGTTTCATCGAGGAGCTGCCATACGGTTTATTCAGGGGAAAAAAGGCGTTCTGTCTGAAATAAGAGGTTGTAGTGTTTCCAGAAATATGCCTGGAATTGAAGAAGTTGAAATTTATATGAACCCGGGTGACAGTATCAGAAAACCTGAAAACAGTTCGGATCGTGTTGGCCACATCATAGCAACAGGGAGAGATGCGGAAGAGGCTTCGAAAAATGCCGAGGAGGCTTTGAAACAAATTGAAGTAATTGTTGTGTAAAAAACAGAAATGATAAATGTATTGCCTTTTATGATGACAGTTATTTTAATCAGGCGGCAATATATTTTGCTTTTCAGATAAAGATACAAACAAATCAGGTTAAAGTACCTCCTGTGGTTTAGCTGCAAGAGGAGAACTTCTATTCTGTCAGGCATGAGATGATTTTGCGGTTTTCTTTTGATTCAAAATGATCGCAGTGTCTTTTGCTTGGATTTTCAATGTTTTTTGACTGTATGTTCCCTCAGCTCCGGCACGGATCACCTGATCCGAACCGGGGCTTGGAAGGCCTTATCGCGGTATTTCAAAGTAACTGTAGAATTTCTTCCTGATTCAATGTAAAATATAACCAGAATTATTAGAAATCAATCAGAGTAGTCACTCATTCAGCAGATTGATACCCGAAAGACTAACTGCCGGGATCATCGGAATATATACTATTGTTGCCAAACAGTAAACAGCAAAGAGAATACCGGCATTTGTTATGCAATTCAATTCATATATATTTATTCTATTATTTCTCCCGTGTGTTGTAATAGGATATTTTATATTTAATCGAATAAATAATGCATTCGGCAAAGTGTTTTTAATTCTAGCATCCATGCTGTTTTACGGATACGGGAATTGGAAATTCCTTTTTCTGCTTTGTGCCGACTGTCTGATCAATTATTGGATCAGCTGCTATTTGATTGCGGACAGGAAGGCAAAAAAAGGTGTATTGGCAATAGGGATCCTGATTAATATAGGGCTGCTGTTCTATTATAAATATACCGGGTTCTTTATTGCTAATATAAATCAGGTGTTTCATACACGTTTCATTTCAAAAGAGCTGATAATGCCCCTGGGTATAAGCTTCTTTACATTCCAGCAGATCGCATTCCTGGTCAATTCTTATAAAGGAGAGCTTCCTTTATCCCTGTACAGGGTATCCGGTTTCCCGGATTACATTTTATATGTTTTGTATTTCCCGAAGATACTTATGGGCCCGATCGTTGAACCGGGAGTATTGATCCCGCAGTTTTCAGATAAAAGCAGAAAACAGGTAAATCCGGAAAATCTGATAAGGGGTATCAAGCTTTTTAATTACGGATTGTTCAAAAAACTGATATTATGCGATACATTTAATGCAGCAGTTGCATGGGGCTCCGCAAATCTGGATGCCGCAACTTCCATGGATCTGATTATTGTTATGCTGTGCTATGCATTCGTAGTTTATTTTGATTTCAGCGGATATTGTGATATGGCAGCAGGTGTTTCGCTTATGCTGAATATCGATCTTCCTGTTAATTTCGATTCCCCGTTTAAGTCATTATCCATTCGGGAGTTCTGGGGACGATGGCATATCACTCTGGGAAAATTTTTTATAAAATACATATATATTCCTTTAGGAGGAAGCAGAAAAGGTAAACTCAGAACATATTTTAACATAATGGTTGTTTTTTCGTAACCGGGTTTTGGCATGGAGCAACCTGGACAATGATTATCTGGGGCCTTTTCCATGGAGTGTTTACATGCATGGACCGAGCCCTGGGCAAAAAGGCTCAGGGGATTCATCCGGCTGCAAGATGGCTTGGAATGTTTTTGACTACGTGCCTGCTCAGACTTCTGTTTATAGTGGATACGATTCCAAAATGGGGAGAAGTATTAGGGAAAATATTCAGTTTTCAGTCAACATGGGTATCCTGGGGATTGATCGATACATTTAATACTGCTGACAGTACTTTGATATTTGATCTGTTTCATCTTACCTCGGTTAATGAGATGGTTCGAGGGCTGTCATTGTTTGTTTTTATGGTTGTTGGATTTATTATTTGTCTGGTGCCTGAAAATAATATAAAAAGAAAGTTTTCAAACTCGGCGGCGAGTATTATCCCGGCAATTATTCTCTTTGTTTGGGCAATGCTGAGCCTTGGATCCGAATCTGCATTCAGATATTTTAATTTTTAACGATTTCAGGAATAAAACAAATGAAGAAAGAACTGAAAGCCAGAAACTGGCTCATCATATACTTTATCGTTTTAGCGGCTGTTCTTGCAGCGATTGCAGCCGGCGTTTCCTATCTGGATCCTTTTTTCCATTATCATAAACCACTTATCGAAAAATTCTATTATGAACTGGACAATGAACGAAGTCAGAATGACGGAATAATAAAGCATTTTGATTATGATACTATTATCATAGGCAATTCCATGACTCAGAATTTCAAAACGACCGATGTGGATCGGCTTTTTGAGGCATCTTCTGTAAAATTGCCACTGTCAGGAACAACAAATAAAGAAACCGGGGATTTGATAAGAAAGGCTTTGCAGGAAAACTCAGGGTTAAAAACTGTTTTCCGGGGATTTGTGATAGGGAATTTTCTTCAGGAGAAAGATTATCTGCGTACGGACCTGGGAGAGTTTCCTACGTATCTCTATAATCAGAATCCTTTCGATGATGTGTACTATTTGTTTAACAGAGATGTAGTCTTTTTAAGAATATACAAGATGCTTAAAGAGCGAGCGGAGGGTGCAGCTCCGGGCATAACTTCGTTTGACGACTACTCATACTGGTCTGATCAAATGACTTATGGAAAAAATGCCGTACTGAGAAAAAAGAGAATCGACGAAGCAGGAGAAGGCAGTGCCGACAGTACGGAAATGAGTGCTGCAGAGGAACAGAATAAAAATGCAGAGTTAACATATCTGACTGAAAATCAAAAACAGATGATAAGAGAGAATGTAAGGCAGAACATTACCTCCATAGCGGAGGAATATCCGGATGTTGACTTTTACAGCATTATTCTTCCATATAGTGCGGCTTGGTGGCAGGAGAGAATGGAAAAAGACAGACTGGATATGAATCTGGATATAGAGAAGATCGCTGTTGAAGAAATGTTGAAATGTCCCAATATTCATATCTTTTCATTTGATTTGATGACAGATATAACTACGGACCTGAATAATTATAAAGATGAGATCCATTACGGAGGCTGGATCAATACGCTTATTTTAAAATACATAAAAGAAGGGAAATATCAGTTAAAACAAGATAATTATCAGGACTATCTCGACCAAGTCCGTCAGTTTTATTTATCGTTTGATTACAGTTATCTGACAGAACAGGAAGACTATGTTCAGGATGAGCAGGCCTTTTATAATCTTTTGAATGAATTGGCTGACACTGCATATTTTACACCTTTAAGCGAAGATTTAATTAAGAACGGTCTGTTAAGCAATGCGGAGCTTAAAAATGAGTCTCAGTCAAAGCAGCCGGAGATTGTTTGCCGGGGAACACTCCAGCGTGATTATCAGGATCCCAAAGAACTGGATATAGCCGATTATCTTTATCAGAAAGACTATTGCGGATTACGAATGGAAATCGATCTTGATGAAGGATCTGAGTGGCTGGTTTTTCAAGGAAGAAAAATAAAAGATCATGGTCAGCCCGGTGTATATATTTATGACAGCTCCGGAAATGTTTTGGGGTCCTTTGCTCTTAACTATAAAAACCTTGATGATGAATGGCACAGTTATGGAATCAACATTAAAAACATCTCCGGACCGGTAACGGTAATATTCCATGGCGGTTATATCGATTTTTCAGGCAGCAAAGATTCTCAATATGCTTTTAAAGATATCGGTCTGCAATGATAATAAATGATGGATATTTACAATTGTTTTTGCAATAATGTTGATCATCGGGCTTTGACCGTAAATATCCTATAATTCAATAAGATATGATTACTATAAAGATGCCGGAAGGCGTAAAACAGATTATAGAGACTTTAAATAAAAACGGATACGAGGCCTTTGCGGTAGGCGGCTGCATCCGGGATTCGGTCATGGGAAGGAATCCCCATGACTGGGATATTACTACATCGGCGAAGCCGCATGAAGTTAAAAAGCTTTTCCGGCGTTCGGTCGATACGGGCATCGAGCACGGAACGGTAACGATCCTTCTGCCGGACGGTGCCTACGAAGTCACGACCTACCGGATCGACGGCGAATATATCGATTTCCGTCATCCGAAAGAAGTGATCTATGCTTCGGATCTGAAGGAAGACCTGCTGAGGAGGGATTTCACGGTAAACGCCATTGCCTACAATGACAGCGACGGGGTCGTGGATCCGTACGATGGTATCGGTGATATTGAGCGGAAGATCATCCGGTGTGTGGGAAATGCCACGGACCGTTTTATGGAAGATGCCCTCCGCATCCTTCGGGCGATCCGTTTTTCGGCACAGCTGGGCTTTTCCATAGAAGATTCCACGGCAGAGGCGATCAAAAAGCTCGCACCGCTTCTTTCCAATATCAGTGCGGAGAGGATCTGTGCGGAACTGATAAAGACGATCGCATCCGACTCCCCGGAGACGCTCCTGACAGCGTATGAGGCCGGGGTGACCAGAGTCATCCTCCCGGAATTCGATGCAATGATGAATACGCCGCAGAACACAAAGCATCACTTCGGCAGCGTGGGCATTCATACCATCCGGACGATGCAGAGTATTCCTGCCGATAAGACGCTGAGGCTGACGATGCTTATGCATGATATCGGGAAACCTCAGTGCCATAACCGGGACGAAAAGGGGATCGATCATTTTAAAATGCATGCCGTTGCTTCCGTCCACCTGGCGGGCGATATCATGAAAAGGCTGAAGCTGGACAACAAAACGATCCGCATTGTCTCAAAACTGATCCGTTATCATGACTGGCATCTCGATCCGAACGAGGAAAATGTCCGCAGACTGGTCAACGGGCTCGGAAAAGAGCTGATGGAACCGTTCTTCCTGGTCCAGAGAGCCGATCTTGCGGGGCAGAGCGATTACCGGAAAGAAGAGAAGCTGGACCGGATCGTACGGACCGAAAAGCTCTATAAGCGTATCTGTGAACGGGGCGACTGCACGAATCTGAAAGAACTTGCGGTTTCCGGAATGGATCTGCTGGAGGCAGGACTCCCGAAAGGGCCGGCTGTGGGAGAGGCCTTAAATGCCGCGCTGAATGAAGTGCTCAAAGATCATACTCTTAATAATAAAGAATACCTTGTCGGTTTTATTAGAGAACATGCAGATGCATTTCTGCAGGCAAAAAAAATGTAGGACACTGCTGTACGGAGGAAAGATATGAACGCAAAAGATGTTTACAGTGCATGGCTCGAGGATCCCTATTTTGACGAAGAGACGAAAAAGGAACTACGGAGCATTGCCGGCGATGAAAAAGAAATCGAAGAACGCTTTTATACCGAACTGGAATTCGGCACGGCAGGGCTTCGAGGGATCATCGGGGCAGGAACGAACCGCATGAACAAATATACGGTCCGCAAGGCTACCCAGGGCCTCGCGAACTATATCATCCTGACCGGGAATAAAGAGAAGGGAGTTGCGGTATCCTACGATTCCAGGCATATGTCTCCGGAATTTGCGGATGAGGCGGCACTTTGTCTGGCTGCCAACGGGATACGGGCTTATGTATTTACTTCGCTCCGGCCGACGCCCGAGCTTTCTTTCGCGGTACGGTATTACGGCTGTACGGCGGGGATCAACATTACGGCCAGCCATAACCCCGCGGAATACAACGGCTATAAAGTATACTGGGAAGACGGCGCGCAGATCACGCCGCCGCATGATACGGGGATCATGGCCGAGGTGAAGAAGATCAGTGGCTACGGCTCGGTACGCACGATGGACAAAAAGGAAGCATTGCAGCAGGGCCTTTACATCCCGATCGATCAGGAAGCGGATGAAGCTTATTACGAAGCGGTAAAGAACTGCATCCTTTCACCTGAAGAGATAAAGAAATATGCGAAAGAACTGAAGATCGTTTACACGCCTCTGCACGGAACCGGCCTGGTCCCGGTAACGCATATTCTGGCCGATCTCGGCTTTGAACAGGTCTATGTCGTCGAGAGCCAGAGAGAGCCGGACGGCGCGTTCCCGACGGTCAAAGCGCCGAATCCGGAAACCGAAGAAGCTTTTCTTCCCGCCCTTGAGCTGGCAAAAGAAGTGGATGCGGATCTGATCCTGGCTACAGACCCGGATGCCGACCGGCTCGGCGTACGGATCCGGATCGATAAAGGAGTTTATAAAGACCTGAACGGTAATGTCTCCGGCTGCCTGATCGGGGAATACCAGCTGGCCCGGAGAAAAGAACTCGGGATCCTCCCGGCAGACGGGGAACTGGTTACCAGCATCGTTTCGACGAACATGTCGAAAGCCATCGCGGAAAGCTACGGCGTGAAATTCGTAGAGGTCCTGACCGGCTTTAAATACATCGGTAGGGAAATGCTGCGTATGGAACAGGAAAAGGACGGCACCTTCCTTTTCGGTTTTGAAGAAAGCTACGGCTGTCTTTTCGGGACATATGCCCGGGATAAGGATGCGGTCGCTGCGTCCATGGGACTCTGTGAAACGGCGGCTTATGCGAGATCCAAAGGGCTTACCCTGAACGATATCCTGGAAGGTATTTACAGCCGGGTCGGTTATTATTCGGAGAATGTGGCTTCACTGACCATGGCCGGGATCGAAGGACTGAATCATATTGCGGCGATCATGGAGAATCTGAGAAAGAACCCGCCGTCCCGGATCGGGGCCTATGAAGTGAAACGGATCCGGGATTACAAATCCGGAAAGATCCTGGACTGCGGAAGCGGTGCCGAAACCGGAACAGGACTTCCTTCCGCAAACGTGCTTTATTATGATCTTGAAAATGACGGCTGGGTCGCGGTGCGGCCTTCCGGGACTGAGCCCAAGATCAAATTGTATTTCGGGATCCGGTCGGCTTCGGAAGCAGACGCCGGCAGGGAAACGGAAGAAATGAAGAAAAATGTGGCAAAACTTGCTGAAATTTAACGGTTTTCTGTTTAAAACAGCAGAAAAACCTTCTTTCGCAAAGTGTTTTGTTGACAAACCCGGTTATTCAGTTTAAAGTATGCAAAGAAACTCCCGGAAGGGAAGCTTTATCAAGTGCGCTCTAAGAAATACAGCGTACGAATTATTAGTTTTTTAAAGGAGAAATTTGTAATGAAGAAAAAAGAATTAGTCGCTGGAATCGCGAAAGAAGCAAACGTATCTGAAGCAGAGGCAGCTAAAGTCCTTGCAGCTTTCATCGGCGTTACCGAGAAGGCTCTTAAGGATGGAGATAAAGTACAGATCACTGGTTTTGGTACCTTCGAAGTTGCAGAACGCGAAGCACGTACCGGAAGAAACCCCTTCACCGGCGAAGCTATGGAGATCAAAGCATCCAAGGCTCCCCGCTTCAAGGCTGGCAAAGCTCTTAAAGATGCCATCAACTGATGAGATTGGATAAATACCTTAAGGTTTCCAGACTGATAAAAAGAAGGACGGTCGCGAATGAAGCCTGCGACGCCGGAAGAGTTTTTCTGAACGATAAACCGGCCAAGGCCTCTGCCGAAGTCCGTGCCGGAGATGTCATTGAGATCCGGCTCGGGAGCCGGAACATACGGGCGGAAGTGCTTTCCGTAAAAGAGACCGCTCTGAAAGAAGAAGCAAGAGAAATGATAAGGTATTTGTAATCGGCCTTTTCGGAGAATCCTATGTCGAATGTCAGACAGGCGAGTTTGAATAAGAAAAAGGTCTCCGCTGCGAGATATACGATCCGCCTAGTGACCTTTGTCGTTGCAGTACTCCTTGTGGTCCTGCTGGTACTGAAGGTGTCCATGCACAGTAAGGTCGTCAACAATATGAACCGGGCTGCTGTCCTTCAGAACCAGATCCTCGAAGAAAAAGACCGGACGGTCGAAATCGAGGAACTGGAAGAATACATGAACAGTGACGAATACATTGAACAGGTGGCAAAAGAAAAGCTCGGCATGGTAAAGGACGGAGAGATTATTTTTAAAGAGGCAGATTAGTCTTGAATCACAGGGCGGTAGGAACTACCGCCCTTTAAAAATGAAAGAAAAAGTAAAGTGCTTTATCAAAGAGAATCATATGGTCCGCCGCGGAGATACTGTCTGCGTCGGACTGTCAGGCGGGGCCGACTCCGTCTGTCTTTTTTTAATTCTTCTGGACCTGAAAGAAGAACTGGGTATTTCTCTTGAAGCCTTTCACCTGAATCATAATCTTCGCGGGCAGGACAGCCTGCGCGACGAAGCCTTCGTAAAGGCCCTCTGCAATGAAAAAAACGTCAGGCTGAAGCTGTTCAGCACGGATGTCGCAGAAGAAGCCAGGAAACGCCGTATTGGGCTGGAAGAGACCGGCCGTATCCTTCGTTCCGAAATCGCCGGACAGTGCCTTTCGGAAGGCTGTGACCGGGTCGCTCTGGCGCATCACAGGAACGACCTTGCAGAGACTTTTCTGTTCAATCTTGCCCGCGGCTGTTCCGTTAACGGCCTTGCGGCGATCCGGCCGGTCAGCGGCAGGATCATCCGTCCGCTTCTTTTCGCAAACAGACAGGAGATCGAAAGCGAACTGGCCCGAAGAGGGGCGCACTGGTGCACGGACGCCACCAATACCGACGAGACATACACCCGGAATTACATCCGCGGGACGGTGATCCCCTCGCTGGAAAAAGGCGTAAATGAAAAAATCGTGGACCATATTTATGAACTGTCCTCGGATCTAGCGAGAGCAGAAGAGATCCTGGATGAAATGACCGGGGCCTGCTTTGACAGATCCGTTACGGAACTTCATGACCGTTTTATCCTCCATCCGGACCTTACGGAAGAAAATCCGCTGATCGTCTCAACGGTGATCAAAAGATGCGTGGAACGCCTTTCCGGAAAGTCAAAGGATCTGTCACGGACCAATATTGAGAGCGTCCGGGATCTTTTTTGCGGTCAGAAAGGACGCGGCGCCGATCTTCCGTTCGGACTGCGCGCGGAGGCAGGTTACGAGGGCGTGACGATCCTTCGGAAATCGGAAGAACGGGAATTTGAAGATGAGATCCCGTTTATACCCGAAGCGGAGATCCGGGCAGGGGGTGCTGTGATCCGTTCAGAGATCATTCCGTGCTCCCCCGAACTGAAAGAAGAAAAAAATCAATATACGAAATGTTTTGATTATGATAAAATAAACCGTAATTGTGTGCTGAGAACCAGAAGGCCGGGAGACCGGATCCTGATCGGGGACGGACAGAATTCCAAGAAACTGAAGGAATTTTTCATGGACCGCCGGATCTCTTCCGCCGACCGTGGACGGATCCTTCTTCTTGCCGAAGGGAGCACGGTCCACTGGGTGATCGGATACCGGATGGGGGACAGCGCAAAAATTACCGAAAATACAGAAAAAGCAGTCAGAATAACTGTCAGCGGAGAGTATACAGATGAGCATAAAGATCCGTGAAATGATCAGTCATGATACTATAATGAAAAGGATCCGGGAACTGGGTGAACAGATCACTGCGGATTATCAGGGAAAAGAGATCCGGATGATCTGCGTCCTGAAAGGCGGCGTCTTTTTCATGTGCGACCTTGCCAGAGAGATCCGGCTTCCGGTATCCCTGGATTTTATGTCGGCATCCAGTTACGGAGCCGGTACGGAATCTTCCGGTGTGGTCAATATAACAAAGGACCTGGACGAATCCATAACCGGCAGGCATGTCCTTGTCGTAGAGGATATTATCGATTCCGGCAGAACCCTGGCCCTCCTTCTGGAAGTCCTGAAAGACCGGGATCCGGCAAGCCTGCGCCTTTGTACGCTGCTGGACAAGCCGGACAGAAGAGTGACACAGGTTCCCGTGGATTACTGCGGGTTCACGATTCCCGATGAATACATTGTGGGTTACGGGCTGGATCTGGATCAGAAATACCGCAATATCCCTTATATCGGGATCGTAGAAGAAGATTGATGGAACGAGAGGTAGCAAAGTGCAGAGACAAAGCAGAGGCTGGCTGATATATGTTCTGTTCCTGATCCTGATCGTAGGTGTTTTTTCCTATTATTCGAGAAGCTCTTCATCGATCACGAACATCAGCAATTCGGAATACGAGACAATGCTGGAGTCGGGAAGCGTCAAAGAGGCGGTCGTTCATCAGAATACGGAAGTTCCGACCGGCTATGTTTCCTATATGACGGCAGAAGGCGGTGCTTTTTCCGTTTACGTTACGGACGTCAATGAAGAGATCACCAGGCTCAAAGAGAATAATATATCCTACAAAGTCACGAATGTGCCGAATAAGGATATGGTATGGAATATTATCCTGCCGATCGCATTTTTTGCGGTCATGATCTTTGTCCTTCTGTTTTTCCTTAGAAGGAACAGCAGCGCGAATTCCGCAAATCAGCAGATGATGAATTTCGGAAAGAGCAGTGCGAGAATGTCGTCTGCCGAGGATCAGAAGACCCGTTTTACCGATGTGGCCGGACTGGATGAAGAAAAAGAGGAGCTGGAGGAGATCGTCGATTTTCTCCGGGATCCCGAAAAATATACCCGGCTCGGCGCCCGGATCCCGAAGGGAGTTCTTCTTGTAGGCTCTCCCGGAACCGGCAAAACCCTGATCGCGAAAGCCGTTGCGGGAGAGGCCGGCGTACCCTTCTTTTCGATCTCGGGTTCCGACTTTGTCGAAATGTTTGTCGGCGTGGGTGCTTCCAGGGTCCGGGACCTTTTCAGTAGTGCAAAGAAAAACCATCCGTGCATCGTTTTTATCGATGAGATTGATGCGGTAGCAAGGAAAAGAGGCAGCGGCATGGGCGGCGGCCATGACGAGAGAGAACAGACGCTGAACCAGCTGCTGGTCGAAATGGACGGATTCGGCACGAACGAAGGCATTATCGTGCTTGCTGCGACGAACCGTCCGGATATACTGGATCCCGCGATCCGGCGTCCGGGACGTTTTGACCGGACGATCACTGTCGGGACTCCCGACGTAAAAGCCCGCGAAGAGATCCTGAAAGTCCATGCCAAAGACAAACCGCTCGGCGACGATGTCGACCTGAAGCAGATCGCCCAGACTACCGCGGGCTTTGCAGGTGCGGATCTGGAGAACCTTCTGAATGAGGCAGCCATACGTGCGGCTTCGGATAACAGAAGCTTTATCACCCAGGAGGATATTAAGGCTTCTTTCCTTAAGATCGGCGTCGGAAAAGAGAAAAAAAGCAAAGTCATGTCGGAAAAAGAGAAGAGGATCACGGCGTACCACGAATCCGGACATGCGATCCTTTTCCATGTCCTTCCGAACATGGATCCGGTATATACGATATCCATCGTTCCAACGGGTATGGGGGCAGCCGGCTATACGATGCCGCTGCCGGAGACCGACAATGTTTTCCAGACCCGGAATATGATGCTGGAGCGTATTGTTGTCGGCCTTGGCGGAAGAGTTGCCGAGGAGATGCGTTTTGACGATATTACCACAGGTGCCTCCCAGGATATCAAGCAGTGCACTGCCATTGCACGGGCGATGGTCACCCGGTTCGGAATGTCAGAGACGGTCGGGCTGATTGCCTATGACGACCAGGAAGAGGTATTTATCGGCCGTGACTGGGGCCATACCAGGAACTACAGTGACAAGACCGCATCCGTAATCGATGAAGAAGTTACAAGGATCGTAAAGGAATGCCATCAGATCGCGCGCAGCCTGATCGCAAAATACCAGGATGTTCTGGATGAGTCGGCCAGACAGCTGATCCAGAAAGAAAGACTTTCCAGAGAGGAGTTTGAACGGATCTTTGCCGATCTGCACGGAACGGATGTTTCCGAACCGATTTCGATTTCATAAGTGGAGACCAGGACTTTTTATTCCGATGAAACAAAATACTATCGAACTCCGGCGGAGCCGGGGGCTTTCGAAAGCGTAAAGATCAGACTCCGTACCGGGAGATACCAGGCGCGGAGTGTTTTCTTATGCCTGGAGGATGAAGAGGTCCCGATGACCTGGGAATCCGAAAAGCATAATTTTGATTATTATACTGCCGGAATCGAGGTGAAGGATTCCGTGATCCCGTATTCATTCCGGATCGAAACGGAGGAAGGAGAGGTCCGGTATGACAAGGCCGGCGCGGTCCGCGGTGAGCGTCCGATCCTTCCGTTTCGGATCATTCCGGGATTTCGCACACCGGACTGGTCGAAAGGCTGTCTGTATTATCAGATCTTTCCCGATCGTTTCTGCAGAGTCGGGGGAGAGCAGCAGAAGCCGGAAACGCTTTACAGCGGAAAACCGGTGATCTGGTCCGACTGGGATGACCCGCTTCATAAGGATACCTACCGGCAGATCTATGGAGGAAACCTGCAGGGGATCATTTCCAGAATATCTTATCTGAAGGAACTGGGGATCGAAGCGATCTATCTGAACCCCATCTTCAAATCTCCTTCCAGTCATAAATACGACTGCGCGGATTATGAGCATATCGATACCGGCTTCGGTGTTTACGGGGACGAAGAGGCTTCGGACCGGCTATTTTCAGAACTTGTGCGGACAGCCCACGAAGCAGGCATAAAAGTGGTGATCGACGGGGTCTTTAACCACTGCAGCTCGGATCATAAATGGTTCGATAAAGAAGAAAAAAATGCGGATGTCCGCGGTGCTTACAAAAACCCGGACAGTCCTTATCATGACCGCTTTGTTTTCCGTAACCGCGCATGTACGGAATATGAGGCATGGTGGAATGTCCCGACACTGCCGAAACTCAATTACGAGGGGGATCCCTCCCTGGAAAGAGACATTCTTAACGTCGCACGGAAATGGATCACCGGACCCTTCGGTGCGGACGGCTGGAGGCTGGACGTCGCAGCAGATCTCGGCCATTCCGAAAAATACAATCATGAATTCTGGAAGAAGTTCCGGACTGCGGTAAAGGAGGCCGGAGAGGACAAGCTGATCCTTGCCGAGCATTATGAGGATGCCCGTGCCTGGCTCTCCGGAGGAGAGTGGGACAGTATTATGAATTACAGAGGCTTTATGGAGCCTGTGTCTTTCTTCTTCACCGGGATCGACAAGCACAGCGACTCTGCAGCGCCGGTTCTGAAAGGCAATGCAGAGGGACTCCGGAAAATTCTGAATCTGGAATGCGCCCTGATGCCTGACAGCAGTGTCCTTTCGGCACTGAACCAGCTGGACAATCATGATCATTCACGCTTCCTTACCCGGACAAACGGGAAGACCGGCCGCTTTGATCCCTCAAAAACGGATGAAGCCGGGAAAGAGATCCGGAAAAGCATACTGCGGCAGGCCGCGGCTTTTATGTATTTCTGGAAAGGAAGCCCGGGGCTTTATTACGGGGACGAAGCGGGACTCTGCGGTTTCACCGATCCGGATAACCGGAGATGTTATCCTTGGAATAACGCAGATGAAGAACTGCTGGATTATTTTAAAGGCCTCGGAAAACTGAGGAAGACTTATTCATTTGTAAAAGATGCTTCTACTGTGATCCTGTATGCCGAAAACAGTGTCTTTGCATTTGCACGGTTTACGGACAGGGAATTCCTGATCACGGCAGTATCTGCAGCACCGAAAGAAGTGAACCTGAAGATCCCGGTCTGGCCTGCCGGCCTCCCGGGCTTTGAAGACAATCGTGAAGTAATCTGTGTGCTTTCCGGCTGGAAAGACGGGTTTAAATTCGATACAAGCCGGTTTATAGCGCATAACGGCCTGCTTGTAACGGATATCGGCCCCGAAGGCGTACTGGTTTTCGCCGGAAAACTGTAAAGGAGAGTGTAATATGGATCTTTTTCAGAATATTTCATCTCAGATGAGTACCGTACTGCTTGTGATCGCACTGATCTACTATCTGCTTCAGTGCCTGTTCGGCTATAAGCTCTTCAAGTTCACCTGTGCTTTTGTAGGTTTTGTTGCCGGCTTCCTGATCGGGCTCCTGCTTGCACTGAACCTGTTCCATCTGGAAACGGCCTGGTCGGTCGTTCTGGGTATCGCCATCGGAATCGTGCTGGCCCTTCTGGCAGTCAAGCTTTTCCTGGTCGGGGTGTTTCTCATGGCGTTTTCGCTGGCATTCAATCTGGCCCTTCAGATTCCTTTCCCGAAAACCGGGAACTGGAGCATTGTCGCGGTCATCATTGCCGCCGCGATCGGCGTGATCATCGGCATGCTGGCGGTCCGGTTCTTTGCACCGGTCATCATTATCTATACTTCTGTTTCGGGTTCGATCAATGCGGTATCGGCTTTTGCCGGTTTGTCCGGTTATATTTCAAGCAAACAGCCCATGTACTTCGCGATCATCGGCATTCTTGCAGTGATCGGCCTGGTCGTTCAGTTTATAATGAACAGAAAACACTAATTGAGAATCACAGGAAAAAACGCCGGCGCATGCCGGAGATAAAGTGTGGAGTAAAATGGAAAGCAAACGTTGTTATGCAAAGATCTCGCTGGATGCGATCTATTCGAACCTGATGAATGTCCGGGCCATCATGCCGGAAGGAGCGAAGCTGCTCACAGTCGTAAAGGCCAATGCGTACGGACACGGGAGCAGGGCGGTAGCCTCTTATGTGGAGCAGATCACGGATCTGTTCGGTGTTGCCTGTATCGGTGAGGCGGTTGAATTAAGAGAAACCGGCATTACAAAGCCTATTCTGATCCTCGGCTACACCTCGCCGGAAGACTATGAAGAAATGATCCGGAACGGGATCACGGCGGCGATCTATTCTGCAGAAGACGCTGAAAAACTTTCGGAATACGCAAAGGCCCTCAGGATGACGGCGCATGTTCATATTGCCGTGGATACCGGCATGACCCGGATCGGCTTCCGCTCCAATGAAGGATCTGCCGATGAGATCCGGATCATTTCAAAGCTCCCGAACATCAGCATCGACGGGATGTTTACACATCTTTCCTGCGCGGATATGGAGGGAAGCGAAGCCTCCGGTTATACCGAAAAACAGCTGGATGAGTTTGACGCGCTGATCGCGATGCTTGACGAAAGAAATGTCGATATCCCTCTTAAGCATGCCTTCAACAGTGCCGCGACAATGATGTATAAAGACCGCGGCTACAACGGCGTACGCTCCGGTATCGTAACCTACGGACTGTATCCTTCTTCTGAAGTGGAGAAGGAGCGCCTGCCCCTGAAACCGGCACTTTCCTGGTATGCAAAAGTGGTAAATGTCGCATCCGTTGAAGAGGGCAGAGGCGTGAGCTACGGTGCGACTTATACTACCAAAGAAGGAATTACCAAAATCGCGACGGTATGCGCCGGCTATGCTGACGGTTATCCGAGAGCGCTTTCCGGAAAGGGACGCGTGATCATCCGCGGCGAGTATGCGCCGATCATCGGCCGTGTCTGCATGGATCAGTTTATGGTCGATGTCAGCCATATCAGAGACGTACAGAAAGAGGATCCGGTCGTCCTGATCGGCCGGTCCGGTGAACTGGAGATCTCTGCTGACGAGATCGCCGCACTGGACGGAACGATCAATTACGAAGTTGTCTGCCGGTTAAGCCCCAGGGTACGGAGGGTATACTGAAACAGCTGATTCACGATCCGGAGCCGGTCCGGCTTCGGAATTCTATTTGATAAATAATATGGATTCGGTATTGACTTTCACTTTGCAGCGTGTTAGCATGGTAGCACGCTAAAGTGAATTGTACTGAAAATTTGTAATATTTAATTCGCGGATCCGTACCGCAAAGGATTTATAACATGGATAAGATTTCTTTTGACCCGGGTGTTCTTGACGGAACCGAAAGACTGATCTATGAGCTGCGCAGTCTTTATAAAAGCTGCGGATACGATAAGTTCCGGATGAGTAAATTCGAAGAATACGATCTGTATGTTACGAATAAGGACTATCTTGTTTCGGACAGCGTGATCACATTCACCGATACGAACGGCAGCCTGATGGCTCTGAAGCCGGACGTCACGCTTTCTATCATTAAGAATACTAAAGATGCCCCGGATACCGTTACCAAGCTCTGCTATAACGAAAACGTCTATCGGATCTCAAATAATACCGGATCTTTTAAAGAAATCATGCAGACCGGGCTGGAGTGCCTCGGCTGTATAGATGAACTGTGTATCGGTGAAGTCCTTACACTTGCTGCCAGAAGCCTGCTGCAGATCTCACCGGATTTTATCCTTGAGACTGCCCAGCTGGACGTACTCGCCGCTTTCGTGGACGAGCTTACGCACGACCGTGATGTGCGAAATGATATCCTGAAATGCGTAAATGAAAAGAACGTACACTCCATACCGCGGATATGCGCCGACAACGGGATCGATCCTGCAATGGCGGAGGACCTTATTTCACTTGTCGGCATCTACGGTACCCCCGGAAGAGTCCTTCCCATGCTGAAGGAACTCTGCGCGAAAAAGAACTGTTCCGAATACATCGAAAGCATGGAGAAGTCGCTGGACATTCTGGTCAGTGAAGGACTCGGGGATAAAGTGATCATTGACTTTTCGGTTGTCAGTGATCTGAAATACTACAACGGGATCATTTTCAAGGGCTTCCTGAAAGGCGTTCCCGGATCGGTCCTTTCCGGAGGACAGTATGACAACCTGATGAAGCGTATGGGAAGACGATCCAGGGCCATCGGCTTTGCAGTTTATCTGGATATGCTTGAGAGGATCCTACTGGACAGCGAGGTGGCATCATGTTAAGTGTAGCACTGCCGAAGGGCAGACTGGGTGAACAGGTCTATGAAATGTTTGCTTCTGCCGGCTTTCCCTGCCCGTCCATCATGGAAAAAGGCCGGAAACTGATTTTTGAAAACGAAGAAGCCGGAGTCCGTTATTTCTGGGTCAAGCCTTCCGACGTCGCGATCTATGTCGAGCGCGGTGCAGCGGATATCGGGGTGGCAGGGAAAGACATTCTGGTGGAATATGCCCCGGATGTGTATGAGCTGCTGGATCTCGGGATCGGCAAATGCAGGATGGCGGTTGCCGCGCCGCGGGGCTTCCGGGACGATAAAAAAAGAACGCTTGTTGTGGCTACGAAGTTTTCCAGGGCCGCAAGGGAGTTTTATGCCTCGACCGGGAGAGACATCGATATCATTCATCTGAACGGGTCGATCGAGATCGCGCCGATCCTCGGCCTTTCTGATGTGATTGTGGATATTGTCGAAACAGGGACGACGTTAAAGGAAAACAACCTGGAAGTAATTGAATCCATTTTTCCGATCAGCGCAAGACTGATCGCGAACAAATCGGCTTTTAAATTCAATACAGAGCAGATCGAAAAACTGGTAAGCAGCCTGAAGGAGATGATTTGAAATGATCCGGATTCTCAGCACGGCAGAAGTCTCAAATGAAGAGATCTTCAGCCGAAACGTACCGTTGGATGACGTATCCGATATTGTAGCCGGAATTATTGAAAACGTACGGCAAAACGGCGATGCAGCGCTTTTTGAGTATACAAGGAATTTTGACCATGCCGATCTTTCGGAACTGGCTGTCAGTGAAGAAGAGATCCGGGAAGCAATGGATCAGGTCGGGGAAGACTTCCTTCGGATCCTGAAAAGAGCCGCGTCGAATATTACGAAATTCCATGAAAAACAGAAGAGAAACAGTTTTATCATCAACGATGAGCCGGGCATCGTGATCGGACAGAAAGTCATCCCGCTGGAACGGGTTGGGCTTTATGTGCCGGGCGGTACGGCGGCCTATCCCTCTACGGTGCTCATGGATTCGATCCCGGCCCGGATTGCCGGATGCCGTGAGGTCGTGATCACAACACCGCCGGGAAGCGACGGATCCGTTGCGCCGGAAATCCTTGCGGCTGCGTCCGTTGCAGGCGTAGACAGGATCTACAAGGTCGGCGGAGCGCAGGCAGTTGCAGCCCTGGCTTACGGGACAGAGACCATTAAAAAAGTCGACAAGATCGTAGGACCCGGGAACGCATTTGTCGCGGAAGCGAAGAAACAGGTTTTCGGACAGGTCTCCATCGATATGATCGCCGGACCGAGTGAGATACTGGTCCTTGCCGACGAAGCGTCCGATCCGGTCAATGTAGCCGCAGACCTGCTGTCGCAGGCGGAACATGATAAGAATGCAAGTGCCGTGCTGGTGACCGATTCCATGGCGCTGGCAAAGGCTGTGCAGGCGGAGATCGAACGGCAGCTGAAGCTGCTGGAAAGAGAAGAGATCGCACGGGCATCCATTGAGAACAACGGAAAGATCATTGTCGCCGACGATCTGAAGCAGGCTGTGGATATCGCCAATGAGATCGCGCCGGAACATCTGGAACTGTGCGTGGACGATCCGTTTGACTATCTGGACTCCATTAAAAATGCCGGATCGGTCTTTATGGGAAGATATGCGGCGGAAGCGCTCGGAGATTATCTGGCCGGTCCGAACCACACCCTTCCGACCTCCGGAACGGCACGCTTTTTCAGCCCTCTTTCGGTAGATGATTTTGTCAAGAAATCACAGTATACTTATTATTCCAAAGAAGCATTTCAGGGAGTTGCTGAAGATATTGCGGCTTTTGCACGCAGAGAGGGGCTTACCGCCCATGCCAGAAGCGCGGAAGTCCGCATCGGGGAAAAACGATGAGCAGATTTTTCAGCGGAAGATATTTGTCGCTCGAACCGTACACTCCGGGAGAGCAGCCGAAAGACCGCAGGTTTATCAAACTGAATACGAATGAGTCTCCGTTTCCGCCCGCGGAAAACGGGGCCGGGGCGATCGCCGCGGAATACGAAAAGCTGATGCTCTATCCGGATCCTACAGCCTCCGGCCTGAAAGAGCTTTTTGCCGAAGTGTACCAAACGGAAACGAAGAATATAGCTTTTTCGAACGGATCGGACGACCTTCTGAATTTTTCGTTCATGGCTTTTTGCGACGATGAAACCGGAGCGGCTTTTCCGGACATCACCTACGGCTTTTATAAGGTCTTTGCCGAACTGAACCATATCGATCATATGGAGATCCCGCTGAAAGAGGACCTGACACTGGATCCGGATGACTATAAAAAACTGGGCAGGACCTGTTTTATTGCCAATCCGAATGCGCCGACAGGCATTGCCCTTACGCCGCGCAGGATCGAAGAACTCGTAAAAGCCGACCCGGATCATGTTGTGATCGTGGATGAGGCATACGTGGATTTCGGTGCGGAAAGCTGTATTCCGCTGACAAAAAAGTATGATAATATACTGGTGATCGGGACTTTTTCGAAGTCCAGGTCTTTTGCCGGGGCCAGATTCGGATACGCTGTCGGAAATGAAGAGCTGATAAAGGATCTGAACACCCTGATCTACTCGACAAATCCGTATAATGTGAACCGGCTGACCATGGCGGCTGCCGCGGCTGTTTTAAAGGACGGGGAGTACACCAGGGCGAACTGCAGAAAAGTCATGGAGAACCGTGCCTTTACGGTTTCCGAACTGCGCAGGCTCGGGTTTACGGTAACGGAATCTCTGGCCAATTTTGTATTTGCCAGAAGCCCTGAGATCTCCGGAGAGGATCTTTACCTGAAACTGAAAGAGCGCGGAATACTGGTGCGTCATTTTTCGGCTGAAAGAATAAAAGATTACAACCGGATCACGATCGGCAGCATGGAAGATATGCAGGCGCTGATCGCTGCTGTCAGCAGAATACTGTCGGAGGAAAAATAGATGAGAACGGCGGAAGTTGAAAGAAATACCAATGAAACAAAGATCAGGATCGTTCTGAACCTGGACGGCAGGGGAGATAGTGAGCTGGATACGGGAATCGGATTCATGGATCACATGCTGGCCCTGTTTTCAAAGCACGGACGGTTTGACCTGAAAGCCGTCTGCAAAGGGGATACCGAAGTGGATTTCCATCACAGTACGGAAGATCTCGGAATTGCGCTCGGAACTGCTTTTAAACAGGCCCTGGGAGATAAAAAGGGGATCGTACGCTACGGAAACATGATGCTTCCGATGGATGAAGCACTGATCCTTTCCGCCGTGGACCTTTCCGGAAGATGCTGTCTGAATTACCGGATCGATATTCCTTCGGAAAAGGTCGGAGATTTCGATACGGAACTGGTCAGCGAATTCTTTATGGGATTCGCGAGGGCATCGGAGTCCACGATCCACCTGATCGAGATCGACGGATCCAATTCGCATCACATTATTGAAGCTGCATTTAAATCCGTGGCAAGAAGTCTGAAACAGGCGGTTGCCTTCGAACCGGGGTTCGAAGAAGATACGCCTTCCACTAAGGGAGTTCTCTGATGGTCGGGATCGTTGATTACGGGGTCGGCAACCTTTTTTCCCTTACCAGTTCTTTTGCCGCGATCGGATCGGAAGTCGTGGTCAGCAGCGACGCGGACATACTCCGGACTGCGGACCGGCTGATCCTTCCGGGAGTAGGAGCGTTTCGGGATGCGAAAGCAAAGCTTTCGGAGAGCGGGCTGGACAAATTCGTAAAAGAGGAGATCGGAAAAGGAAAGCCGCTGTTGGGGATCTGTCTCGGTATGCAGATGCTGTTTGACAAAAGCTTCGAATACGGAGAATACGAAGGACTGGGCCTGATCCCCGGAAATATCGTTCCGATGGAGGGAAAGATCCGAAAAGACCTTAAGATCCCGCACATCGGCTGGAATCCGCTTTTTTTTAAGAAACAGTCGAAACTCTTCAAGTACATCAGAGAAGGGGACTGCACGTATTTTGTGCATTCCTACTATGCCGACACCTGTCCGGATTACGTGACCTCCGTTGCGGAATACGATATCGAAGTCACCGCGTCGGTGGAACGCGGCAATGTATTCGGCTGCCAGTTCCATCCCGAGAAAAGCGGGGAAGTCGGCCTTTTGATCCTCAAGGCTTTTCTGGAGATCTGATATTATTTGAATTTGGAAGAAAAAGGAACCGTTTATGATATTATTTCCCGCAATTGACCTGTATGAAGGCAAGGCAGTAAGGCTCTACAAAGGAGATTACGCTCAGTGTACGGTCTACAGTGACGACCCGGCCCGGATCGGATGTGATTTTACCGGGGCCGGTGCGACACATATTCATCTGGTGGATCTGGAAGGCGCAAGGGACGGCGGCACGCCAAACCTGGATACGGTCCTGAAAATAAAGGAAGCTTCCGGTGCTTTCTGCGAGATCGGCGGAGGGATCCGGTCGATGCAGGTGCTGGACCGGTACCTTTCTTCGGGAATCGACCGGGCGATCCTGGGAACCGCGGCCGTGACGGATGAAGGCTTTTTGAAAGAAGCTGTTGCCGAATATAAAGAACGGATCGCCGTCGGAGCCGATATCCTTGACGGAATGGTCATGATCAGAGGATGGATCGAAAAAACCGGAGTCCGGGCATATGATTTCTTCGACAGAATGATGGGGATCGGCGTAAAGACCGTTATCTGTACCGATATTTCCAAAGACGGCGCCATGATGGGTACCAACAGGGCACTGTATAAAGATCTTACGGAAACGTTTCCCATCAATATTACCGCTTCCGGAGGCGTTTCGACGATCGCAGATATCGAATACCTTGCCGGACTGGGGATCTACGGGGCGATCATCGGAAAAGCGTATTACACCGGGGCGATCGACCTGAAAGAGGCAGTCCGGATCTCCGAAGAACGATCATGATCCGAATGCGTTCTGAGCACGGCACAATAATATATACTGAGAGTGGCTATGATAACCAAACGAATCATTCCCTGCCTGGACGTAAAGGACGGCAGAGTCGTAAAAGGAGTTAACTTCAAAGGATTAAGAGATGTGGCATCCCCTGTGGAGCTGGCAAAGTATTACAGCAGCGCCGGGGCAGATGAACTGGTCTTTTATGACATCACCGCTTCCGCGGAAGGCCGTTCGCTGTTTGCCGATATTCTGACCGAGACTGCGAAGAGCGTCTTTATCCCTCTGACGGTTGGCGGGGGCATCAACACAACGGATGATTTCGACCGTGTTTTAAAATGCGGGGCTGACAAAGTCAGCGTGAACTCCGGCGCGATCAGAGATCCGGGGCTTGTGGAACGCGCGGCAAAGATCTACGGGGATCAGTGTGTAGTCCTTTCCGTGGATATCAAGCGTGTCGGCGGATCTTTTCATGTCTTTGCGAAAGGCGGAAGAGAGGATACCGGGCTGGATGCCATCGAATGGATCAAAAGAGGCGTGGATCACGGTGCCGGCGAACTGGTCATCAATTCCATGGACACCGACGGTGTGAAAAACGGATTTGACCTGGAACTGCTGGATCTGGTCTGCAGCTGTGTTTCGGTACCGGTCATTGCTTCCGGAGGGGCAGGGTGCATGGAAGATTTCATTACATTGTTTCAGACTCTCCCGAAGGTCGACGCGGGGCTTGCAGCTTCGGTGTTCCACTTCGGAGAGATCGAAATACCGGAACTGAAAAGAAAGATGGCGGACGCGGGCATTCCCGCAAGGCTGAATCACTGAAGAAAGTATAAAGAGAGAGAACATGCTTAAGATCGATGAACTGAAATTTGATGAAAAGGGTCTGATCCCTGCCGTGCTGATCGACAGGGCCTCTAAAAAAGTCCTTATGGTCGCCTACATGAACCGTGAGAGCCTTCAGATCTCCATGGAGAAGGGGCTTGCCTGCTTTTACAGCCGTTCCCGGCAGGAACTCTGGCTGAAAGGCGAGACGAGCGGCAATTACATGCATATCGTTTCGATCACCGCGGACTGCGACCGGGATACCCTTCTGGTTACCGTGGTCCCGGACGGTCCGGCCTGCCATCTCGGAACCGAATCCTGCTTCAATGATCCTGTCTGGGAAAGCGACGAGATCGCCGATTTTTCACTTCAGGGCCTGATGGAGCTCATCAAGGGCAGAAAGACGGATAAAAAAGAAGGGTCCTATACGACGTATCTGTTTGAAAAGGGGCTCGATAAGATCCTGAAAAAGGTAGGTGAAGAATCTACCGAAGTCATTATTGCCGCAAAGGCGGAAGATAAAAATGAAACGATCTATGAGATAGCGGATCTGACCTATCACGTAATGGTCCTGATGATCGAGGCGGGAATCTCCCTGGAAGACATTTTCAACGAACTGGCGTCACGGCATGTGATCGACCACAAGGTCAAGCAGGAAAAGATGACGCAATAAACGTCTACTACACAAAAACTGAGCCCGGCAGTCTGCCGGGCTTTTTCAGTAAGATTATTTTGGCTGCCGTCATTCCATCGAAGGTTCGATTTTGTCGCCGCGCGGCCTGCGGCAGAGGCGGTCGGTACACTCGCTGCATTTCAGCCGGGAGTTCGTATGCATGATAAAACGTTCCGGATAGAGGAAAGCGGTAAGTTCCCAGATGGCCCAGATAATGATCGCCAGGATAATAAGGCTCCAGGCGAAAAGGCTTCGCAGGAAAATCATTGGCGAGAACATCATCAGGTGGTCCCAGTTGAATATCCGGCAGGTCGTGCAGCATTTGTTCTTCATGATGAATACCCGGAAAGGACACCAGAAAAGAACGCAGATCAGGTCGCAGACATAGAATGTTGCCGCGATCAGATACAGGTGAAGCGGTTCGAGCACCTCGAAATGATATGCGATGCCGATCGCCACGATCATGGCGGTCCAAAGCAGAAAGACTTTGTAGGCACGGGCGGAAAGCATTTTGATATGCTTCATGATCGCTTTCCGGTCGCTCAGCCGTTCAAGGATCGGCCGGAAATGAATACTGAAATTTTTCTGTGACCCGATGGGGATATGCTTCTGCAGCGGGATCAGCTGCATGACCATATCAATAACCCAGATCAGCCAGACGAAATGCACAAAGGAAAGACTGTGGAAAGGCGCAAGCCAGTCCGTGTCAACAGAAATGGCCAGCTGGGCGGGATGGATGAAGTATAGAAGAATCGAAACCGCGAGAATGATGCAGCGGATCACGAAGCGGACCATGTAGGTTTTCCGAAGCGGTTTCCGGTTTATTGTATCTGTTATTTTATAAAGCTTTTTGTTGATCTGAATGAGCGGTTCTTCCATGATCATTGACCTACTTATCCTGGAGTAAGGTGGTTTGGCTTTTATGTTATAATATTAACACATTTTCTTTCAATATCAATGAAAATGCACATAAACGATCTTCTTTTTACAGCATCCTCGTAGAAATCCTTCCATCAGCCGCATACAGACTAAGGCGGCATCAGCCAAACGAGTCCGAAGATGATCCGCTGCCGGCTCCGTGCTGCGGCCTTTGAGGCATGCTTACGCCGAATTTGGCCGCAGCCCTGGAACAGGCGTGGATCAGCTGAGGAGGACGCCTGCCGCAGTGACTGTATGCGGCTGAGGGAAAAATTGCTGAGAAGATGTGTGCCGCGGATGTTAAATAATATAAAAAAGTAAGGACGGACAAATGGTATTAATGAATCGTTTGTGGTAAAATAATCATATACGAATCAAGGCACAGCGGCTGAAAAAAACGGTAAGAATAAACCGGAGGACAAAAAATGATTTACAGAGATTTTCAGGATATAAAACTATCGGCACTGTCGTTCGGGGCAATGAGGCTCCCGGTCATTGACGGGGATGACAGCCGGGTCGATGAAGACGCGGTGCTGCGCATGGTCGATACCGCTATGGAAGGCGGGATCAATTATTACGATACTGCATGGGGATACCACGGAGAGAATTCCGAAACTGTCCTCGGAAAGGCTCTGGCCCGCTATCCCAGGGACCGTTATTATCTGGCAACAAAGTTTCCCGGCTATGATCCGTCCAACTGGGCCAAAGTGGAAGAGATCTTCAACCGTCAGCTGGAAAAACTGCAGGTAGGATATTTCGACTTCTATCTGTTCCATAATGTCTGTGAGATGAACATCGACGCCTATCTGGATGACGGGAAATACGGGATTTACAGTTATCTTATGGAGCAGAAACGAAACGGGCGGATCCGGCATCTCGGCTTTTCCTGCCATGGCAAGATCGACGTGCTGAACCGTTTTCTGGATGCTTACGGCAAAGACATGGAATTCTGTCAGCTTCAGGTCAACTATCTGGACTGGACCTTCCAGGACGGCAGGGAAAAGATCGAAATCCTGAAAAAGCACGGCCTTCCGGTCTGGGTCATGGAACCGCTTCGCGGAGGTGCACTGGCAAAGCTTTCCCCGGAACATGAGGAAAAACTGAAGGCACTTCGTCCGGATGAAGAGATCCCGGCATGGGCTTTCCGTTTTCTTCTTTCGATCCCGGAAGTTGTCACGATCCTTTCCGGCATGTCAAACGAGGAACAGCTGATCAAAAATCTGGAAACATTCAAAGAAGAAAAGCCCTTAAGCTATGATGAAATGAAGACTCTTTTCGGAATAGCGGAGGAAATGCTTGCCGGCAAGACGGTACCCTGCACAGCCTGTCACTACTGCGTCAGCCATTGTCCACAGGGACTGGACATCCCGAATCTGATCTCACTTTATAATGAACATGTATATACTGGGGGAGGATTCCTGGCGCCGATGGCCCTTTCCGCGCTGCCGGAAGATAAAAAGCCGCAGGCATGTCTGCAATGCGGCAACTGCGAACTGGTTTGCCCGCAGCAGATAAAGATTCCCGAGATCATGGAAGATTTCACAAAAAAACTCGGATGATCAGGGAGCGATGAATTACAGACGGATAAACTTTCTTGAACATTCCTGAATGAACGGTGCAGAGAATTTTCCGGCTTTTACGCTTTCGTAGAGATCGGAAGCAAAAAGATCCGAAGCGTATTCTTCTTTCGGAATGGCCGCGGCCTGCGTACAGAACCGGACCGAACCGGACTCCCGGACCTTCCGGATAAGCGGACCGCAGTCCTTCATCCCGAGACAGCGCACATAAGAGGTGCTTTGCGTCTCTTTTTTTATGCCCAGAAGGATGTTGAAAAGAGCACGGCAGACGTGGGTGTATGTAATGTTTCGGGTCTTGAGTTTCATTGCAAAAGCGGAGAGCAGCACGCATTCGTTTTCCAGATTTTTGATCCTTCGCGCCAGATCTGGCGTCACTTCACTGTAACCGGTCAGGCTTTCGCCGGTTTCCTGCAGAAGGCGGTATTTCAGTAGCTGTGAAAAATCATCCGCGGTGAGACCTCCCGGTTCCGAAGAAAGCCGTTCGCACACATATTCGGGCACCAGGCCGGCGACCGCGGAGGCTCCGCCTATTAAATACCCGTTTCTTACAGCAGCCGCGGAAGCAAAGCCGTTTCCGGGCAAGGCGTCGTTGTAGCCGCTGCCTTTACGTTTCAGGGTATGCAGGGAAAAGCCCGCTTTGGCCCTCAGGGCGGCAGTGCAGTATTCGAGCCCGAGCACATTGTTCGGACCCGCAAGAAGAGCGGACCGGCTGTTTCCGAAAAGTCTTTCCGCCGCGGCGGCACGGGCAGCGGGATAGGAAAGGCCCTTTTTCAATTCTCCGGAGACCAGCGCTTTGAAATCCGGTGATTCGTCCGCCAGCAGGGCGGCAAGAGAAAGAAACTCCTGAATCTCACCGGATTCGCTTCCGAACCACAATTCATCGACGCATCCGAGGGCATCGGCGATCTGCACACCGCCGGACGCGAAAGCACCCGCATTGCCGAGGGAAGACCGTACCGGAAGCTCCAGGACGAGATCGACGCCGGCATGCAAAGCGGCCTCGGTCCGTACGTATTTGTTAAAAAGCGCCGGTTCGCCGCGCTGCACAAAATCCCCGCTCATCACGGCGATCAGGAAGTCGCAGCCGGATCGTTCACGGACCTGGCGGATGAAATATTCGTGTCCCCGGTGCAGAGGGTTGAATTCGGTTATTATAACTGAAGTCTTCATTCTCCGATTAAGAAAAAGTATATTGTATTCACTCTGTCAGAGATATATAATACATTTGGTTTTTATCAAATGCAACCTAATTGAAAGGAGCAGTAAAATGGGCTATATTGACAAAATCTTTGAAAGAGCCAGAGCAGACAAACAGACGATCGTTTTACCGGAACCGATGGACAGAAGGACCTATGAGGCGGCCGTGAAAATCGTAGGACTGGATATCGCGAATATCGCTATTATCGGCACACCGGAAGAGATCGCCGAGTATGGAAAAGATTTTGATCTGACCGACATCACGATCGTAGATCCGTTAAACGATCCGAACAAACAGAAATATATCGATAAATTTGTAGAACTTCGCGCAAAGAAGGGTGTTACGCCCGAACAGGCAAAAGAGCAGATGGAAAAGGACTACATGTATTATGCCTGCCTCATGTGCAAATGCGGCGACGCAGACGGAGTTGTTTCCGGTGCCTGCCATTCCACAGGAAATACGATCCGTCCGGCCCTTCAGCTTCTTAAGACAAAACCCGGTATCAGCAGCGTTTCCGGTTTCTTCCTGATGGAAGTCCCGGACTGCGAATATGGCGAAAACGGTCTTTTCATTTTCGCGGACTGTGCCGTTAATCCCGATATGGACTCTGAAAAACTTGCGGAGATCGCTGTGCTTTCCGCAGAATCCTGCAAAACGTTCCTTGGCGCTGAGCCCAGGGTAGCCATGCTTTCTTATTCCACAATGGGTTCGGCTTCCCATGACGATGTTACGATGGTAGCGGATGCCGTCAAGCTCGCAAAAGAAAAGGCTCCGGATCTTTACATAGATGGAGAACTCCAGCTCGATGCGGCAATCGACGAGACCGTCGGCCAGAGAAAAGCACCGGGCAGCCCTGTCGCAGGCAAAGCCAACACCCTGATCTTCCCGTCGCTCGCAGCAGGAAATATCGGATATAAACTGGTTCAGAGGCTGGCCAAAGCCAACGCTTACGGTCCGGTCCTTCAGGGGCTTTCCCTCCCGGTTAACGACCTTTCAAGAGGCTGCTTTGCCGACGATATCGTAGGACTCGTTGCCATGACTGCGGTTCAGGCCCAGCTTGCGAAACAGTAATAACGGAACAACTGATCGGACCGCGTTGCCCGGCTTTCGGGTGACGGCGGTCCGTTACTACGCTGTAAAGAGAGGAAAATGGAAATGAAAGTACTTATTATCAACTGCGGAAGCTCTTCCCTGAAGTATCAGCTTATTGATTCCGATTCCGAGCAGGTCCTTGCGAAAGGCCTCTGCGAACGTATCGGTATCGACGGAAGACTGGTTTACCAGAAGGCCGGCCTGGACAAGGAGATCTCCGATCTGGCAATGCCCACACATAAAGAGGCGATTCAGTTCGTGCTCAATGCCCTTACAAACGAGAAGACAGGCGCTATCAAAGATCTGAAAGAGATCGAAGCAGTAGGCCACCGTGTCGTTCATGGCGGAGAGAAATTTGCCTGCTCCGTCGTTATTAACGATGAAGTTATTGATATGGTCAAAGAGTGCTCCGACCTTGCGCCGCTTCATAATCCGGCAAACCTTATCGGGATCAATGTATGCGCAGAGCTGATGCCCGGTGTACCGAACGTCGGCGTCTTTGACACCGCGTTCCATCAGACCATGCCGAAGAAGGCATATATTTACGGCCTTCCCTATGAATATTACGAGAAGTACGGCATCCGCCGCTACGGCTTCCACGGTACCTCACACAGCTTTGTATCCAAAGAAATGGCTGCGTTCCTGGGACTTGATCTCAATAACAGCAAGGAGATCATCTGCCACCTCGGAAACGGTGCTTCCATAAGCGCGGTTCTTAACGGTAAGTGCGTGGATACTTCCATGGGGCTTACCCCGCTTGAAGGACTTGTAATGGGAACACGTTCCGGAAGTCTCGATCCTGCCATCCTTGAGTATATCGGCAAGAAGGAAGGCCTGGATGCAGAAGGCGTCCTTAATGTACTGAATAAGAAATCAGGCGTATTCGGAATTTCCGGCGGCCTTTCCAGCGATTTCAGAGACCTTGGCGAAGCAGCGGAAAAGGGCAATGAACTCGCAGAGCTCGCTCTTGAGGTGTTCGCGTATACGGTAGCCAAGTATATCGGATCCTATGCTGCGGCCATGAACGGAGTAGACGCCATCGCATTTACCGCGGGTATCGGTGAGAATGATCCCGTAACAAGAAAGAGGATCGTAAGCTATCTCGGATATCTGGGCATCACCCTTGACGAAGAGGCGAATTCAAAGCGCGGAGACAACATTGTAATTTCCACATCCGATTCAAAGGTCAAGGTCTGTGTTGTTCCCACGAACGAAGAGCTGGCGATCTGCCGTGATACCGTTGCTCTGATCAGCGGAAACTGATTCGGAAGAAAGTAATCATCTGATCATCGGGCGGCAGGGAGTGCTTCCCTGCCGCTTTTTTACCGCATATCCGGGAGAGAAAGACGGTTATGTATTCTTCAATATGGGACAGACAGATTCTGTATTGAATCGGAGAAAAAACAATTTTCAAATTGCCGAAGTTTTTCCTTGACATAGAACAGACGGTTTTGTATAATTCAACGGTATGCGACGTGAGAACATATAAGCGGTTCCGCACGGTTCTCGCTTTTACATAACCATTTTTCGCAAAGGAGGTGTGAACAATGTCCATCTGCCCAAAAAATAAAACTTCCAAGGCCAGGAGAGATAAGAGACATGCAAACTGGAAAATGTCTGCGCCGACTCTCGTACGCTGCAGCAAATGCGGAGCTCTTATGATGCCTCACAGAATGTGCAAAGCCTGCGGTACCTACAACAAAAAGCAGGTCGTTGCGATGGGAGAAGAATAATTCTTTATTATTACGATTAAAGGGCTGCCGCAGCATGTGCTGCGGCAGCATTGTTTCAAAAAGAAAATCCGGCTGAACAGCCGGATTTTGCTTTTGCTGTTTGTTTATGCGGTTGCATTGAAATTGCGGTGGAGCAGTTCGTGCTCCCTGCCGGATAACCAGGTGTTGAAAAGAGCGGATACCTGTGTATTATCCTGGCTGGCTGGAACCGGACTGGCGCTGTCTATATAGTAGAGTGCACTGGTCCTGCTGTCGCGGCTGCGGAGCACTTCGTAAATATCCGCGGGCTGTCCCCCGCCCATGACGCAGCCTCCCGGGCAGGCCATAACTTCTATGAGGTGATATTCAGCTTCGCCATTTTTAACCTGCTGAAGCACTTTTTCCGCATTCGCAAGCCCGCTGACCACAGCGATCCTTACCGTTCCTCCGGGGTAGGTTACTTCTGCAGTTTTTATGCCGGCACTGCCGCGGACACCGCTGGTTTCGATCCACTTAAAATCACTGAACCCGAGCGTGGGAGAAAGATATCGCAGTACGGCTTCAGTAACGCCTCCCGTAGCTCCGAAAATCGTTCCGCCGCCGGATCCCATGGAGAACGGCTGATCCGCCAGTGCAGCAGGACAGTTGGAATGGTCCAGACCGGCGTCTGCCAGGATCTCGATCAGTTCCGTTGTAGTGATCGAAATATCTACGTCTTGTACTCCGTGAGTGGTGGATTCCGGCCTTAAGATTTCGGCTTTCTTCGCGGTACACGGCATTATTGAAACAGAAACCACGCGTTTTCCGCCGTTATTTTCGGGCTTCTCATACCATGCCCTCAGGACCGCGCCGAGCATCTGCTGGGGAGAGCGGCAGGTGGAGATGCTCTCGAAAAACTCCGGGTGCTTCTCTTCGCAGTATTTGACCCATGCCGGACAGCAGCTTGTCAGCAGCGGCAGATTCTTTCCGGCTTTCAGGCGTTCAAGAAATTCATTGCCTTCCTCTATTACCGTGAGGTCGGCACTGAATACGGTATCAATGACTTTATCGAAACCGATCTTTTTAAGTGCGCCCACGATGCGCGGGAAAGCGTTCTCATCCTTTTTAAAACCGAGGCTGCCCATCAGACCGACCCGTACAGAGGGAGCGATCTGTCCGATAACCATTGCATCCGGATCTGCCAGGGCTTCTTTCAGCCTTTCTATATCGCTCTTGATGTGCATGGCCTGGGAGAAGCAGGCGGCACGGCACTGGCCGCAGCCGACACAGCCGGAATCGAGCATGGTTTCCTTAACGGTGCGCACAGCGGTCTGCCCGTTTTCGGTTGTGATCTCCAGAACGCCTGTGTTCTGGACCTCGCTGCAGGTGCGCACGCATTCTCCGCAGAGCACGCATTTGCTGCGGTCGATTTCCACACTCGGCGATGTAAAGCCGGGAACCGGTTTATCGCAGATGCGGGAATTATAATACCGCTGCTCGATCGTACACTCTTCGTTCTTGTATATATTGCAGAGCAGGCCTCTGAGCTGGTAAGAGCCCATGTAGGAGTCGCAGCCGTTGTCGCAGCTTGTCAGGACGTTGGCGTTTGACTCCAGAAAGCCGTGCGCAGGCGATTCGTCTTCCGGATACCACCAGCCGAAGTCAACGTTCACAACGCGGGGATCCATGTCTTTTTCCAGTCTGGCTTTCTGGGTGATCCTGCCGTTGAAGGAGCGGATCCATACCCAGTCGCCTTCTTTGATACCGTTTGCGGCCGCTGTATCCGGATGCATGCGGACAAGCGGGAAAGGATACTGGCGGCGGAGCGTTCTGATCTGACGGTTGTTGCTGATGAAATACTGCTGGCGCCTTCCTCCAGTGGTGAGCACATAGGGGAACTGTCTTTTCAGGTCGGGCCGGCTGATGGGTGTTACCGGAGGCTCGAACCAGTCCGGAAGAGGATCTCCGCCCAGAGATTCGATCTCTTTGGAATAGAATTCGTACTTTCCGGTAGGCGTCGGGAATCCTCCCCGCTCTTTGTAATTATAGTATCTGCGTTTCGGCGTGAAGAATCCCTTTGTTTTGAGCATGTCGAACGACATGCCGGAAAGCTCCGGAAAACGGGTGCTCATTTCGGCGATCTGCGCATCCAGAAGATCTTTCTGGGTCTCAAAACCGTAATCTTTTCCCATGCGTTTGCAGATATCGATAAAAACATCTTCATCGCTTCGGCATTCACCGACCTGTACCAGTTTCTGCTGGCAGAGGATCGTGTGCTCGGCGAATTCCGGCATCGTGAACACCGCGTCTACTTCCGGCCAGAAGGCTGCGGGAAGAACGATATCCGCAAGCTCTGCCGTAGGCGTCATAAAGAAATCCATACAGACGAAAAATTCCAGTTCTTTCATACAGTCATATACGCGATGGCTGTCGGGCAGGGAGATAAGCGCATTATTGCCGAAGGAAAGCATGGCGCGTATTTTGTATGGCTGGCTGGTGCGGATCGCATCGAGTATTTCGTGAGGGTGGGCATAGGGTTTAAGATTGCGGCAGGGATAATCGTTGATCAGCTTGGAGCCGGGATCTGCCGGTTCTCGCTTCGTCGGCGTGATCTGCTTGCTTTCAACAAAGCCTCCCGGAACGTCGTAGCTTCCCAGAAGGGCAGGGAGCATATAGATGGCGCGGCAGGTCTGGGTCGAATTGAAACACTGGTCGATCGCGCAGCCCCATTCCAGGGACATGGGAGTTTCAGCTGCCATCATTCTTGCAGCAGCGTAAAGCATGTCCTTCGGAATCCAGGTTATGCGGGATACACGTTCCGGAGTGAAGGATTCAGCGCGTTCCTTAAGCTGATCAAAGCCGTAGCTCCAGTTATCAACAAAATCGTGATCATACAGATCTTCTTCGATGATTATATAGATGAGTCCCATGGCCAGGGCACCGTCTGTACCGGGGCGGAGGCGGAGCCACAGATCCGCCTTTGCAGCAAGCTCTGTCTTCTGCGGATCCACTACAATAAATTTGGTCCCGTTCTGCGCGCATCTGCGCGGATGCCACTGAAGTTCGCCGTCGGCGCCGCTCGTGGTCGGGTTGGATCCCCAGGCTACGATGCATTTCGGCCGGACTTCGCCGTAGTAATCGACGCAGCCATAAGTACCGGACGTGGAATATCCGGCATTTTTCCTTGGCCCGAGGCAGATCAATGCTCCTGCAGAAGTGATATTCGGCGAACCGATCGCATTTGTGAAACGCCAGAGATAGGGCACCATATGCCGGCCTGTTCCGGTGATCGTGGCAATGCATTCCGGCCCGTACCGGGTGCTGAGATCCGTAAGCCGGTCGGCGATCGTGCCGATTGCTTCGTCCCAGGAGATCTGTTCCCACCGGCCGCTGCCTCTTTCACCGATCCTTTTTAAAGGATGAAGGAGCCTGTCCGGATGATACATCTGTTCGATGATCGTTACGCCTTTTGTGCAGGCGTGTCCCTGGTTCAGAGGTCCTTCCGGATCCGGACGAACCTTGGTTACTTTTCCGTCTTCAACCGTTACCAGGTGAATGCAGCCGCCATGGCAGCCCCTGCATGCCGCTTTGAATTCCTGCGCGTTGCCCATGATTGTGTCCCTCCTGTAAATTGCTTTTCCAATACTTATCATACAGCCGGTTTATACATTTTAAAAATGAATTGTATGAATTTTATCCATAAATTTAAAGAATGGATAGAATACTGGCTGAATATGTGATATATTCAGGAAAAACGTACCGTGGAGAGAGAATAATGGAAAACAGCGGCATTGATTTTGAACTGTATAAAGTATTCTATGTTACGGCGAAGAGCGGCAATATTACTTCTGCTGCAAAGAAACTGTTCCTGACCCAGCCCAGCGTCTCCAAACACATACATAATCTGGAAAACGAACTGGGCTTTACGCTTTTTATGCGTACCAAGAAAGGGGTCAGCCTTACACCGGAAGGCAGGATCCTGATGCGCAGGATCGAGCCGGCGTGCTGGCTGATCTATTCCGCGGAAAACGAGATGAGGTCTCTTAAACTGCTGGAACACGGCTCGGTCAATATCGCCTCCACAGAGATGAGTTTTAAGACTTATGTGCTGCCGGCCCTGGTCAGCTATAAGGAAAAACATCCGGATATTTCCGTACGGTTTTCCAATGCTCTCAATGAAAAAATGGTGTCCATGCTGCGGGACGGCGTCATAGATATTGCCATTTTGCACGAACCGTTTGTGAAAGAGGGCTTTATGGAGCTGAAGGCAATCGATACTATGGAAGAGACGGCAGTCTGCAGTGAAAAGTACAGACATCTGATCAACAGGAAGATGGCCCCGAAGGACCTTCTGGAACAAACTTTTATTTCGATGCCGGACGGTTCATCCACTCATGAATACCTGACCCGGTATTTCGCGTCTTTCGGACTGGATTTCGCACCGGATATCGAACTGACTACTGTGGAACTGACCGTTCAGGCGGCAGAGAGCGGGCTCGGAATCAGCATACTTCCGAGAATGATCGCGGATCCGCTTATAAAAGAGGGAAAACTGTATGAGCTGAGACTGGAGCATCCATTTCCGCCCAGGGAAGTATTCCTTATCACCAATAAGGAGCTGATCCCCAGTGCGGCTGTCAGTGCCTTTATCGAAGAGGCCTTCGCCTGATCTTTTTTCTTGATAATATCAGGTACGTGTACTAAAATATAATAAATATATTTCAGAATGGAAACCGGTGTAACAGGGCCGCGCCCTTTACGCAAATGCATTCATAAAACAAAGGAGAATGAAGATGTCAGAAGAAAACAAAAATATCGCTCTCGAACTGCCGCCCACGGCTCCGGACCTCGACCTGACAGAAGCTGTGGATGAAATGACTTCAGTGAACCTCGAGCTAACCGGCGCAAAGGCGGAAGAAGAAAAGCCGCCCGTACAGGCACCGTCCAGTCAGGACTATCTGAAAGATGCGAATCTGACAGAATCCGAGCAGAAAATGGTGGAACAGTTCTCCGAGAAGATCGATCTTCGAGATTCCAATATCGTCCTTCAGTACGGCGCGGCCGCCCAGAAAAAAGTGTCCGAATTTGCCGACACCGCGCTGACCGGCGTTAAGACCAAGGATCTGGGAGAAGTCGGCGATATGATCACAGAACTCGTAACGGAGCTGAAAGGATTCCAGATCGATGCGGAGCAGAAAAAAGGCATCAAAGGCTTCTTTAAAAAGAAAGCCAACGATCTCACCATGCTGAAAGCAAAGTACGACTCTGCAGAAACCAATGTCAACAAGATCACCGGTGCGCTGGAAGGACATCAGAATACTCTCCAGAAGGATATCGTCATGCTTGACAAAATGTACGATTCCAACCTGGATTATTTTAAAGAGCTGACCATGTATATCATTGCCGGCAAACAGAAGCTTGAAAAAGAAAGAGAGACCACACTGGTTGAACTGAAGAAGAAGGCGGAAGAGTCCGGACTGGCGGAAGACGCACAGGCAGCTAATGATTATGCTGCGCTCTGCGACCGCTTCGAGAAAAAACTATATGATCTGGAACTGACCCGTACGATCAGCATGCAGATGGCCCCGCAGATCCGCCTGGTCCAGAATTCCGACACCCTTATGGTCGAAAAGATCCAGTCCACGGTCAATAACACGATCCCGCTCTGGAAGAACCAGATGGTGCTTGCACTCGGCATCGCACACTCACAGCAGGCCATGCAGGCGCAGCAGCAGGTCAACGAACTGACCAACGACCTTATCCGGAAAAATGCCGAAACGCTCAAACAGGGATCGATCGAGATCGCCAAGGAAAGTGAGCGGGGCATCATCGACCTGGAGACCGTGACCTACAGCAACGAACAGCTGATCGAGTCCCTGGACGAAGTGGTCCGCATCCAGGAAGAAGGCCGTCAGAAGAGGGCGGAAGCGGAAGTGGAACTGGCAAAGATCGAGACGACGCTGAAAGAGAAACTGCTGGATATCCGGAACGCACCGCAGGCCTGAGAAACGGCTGCCTTCCGGAAACAGGAGACAGATTGGCTTTCGGAATGATCTGATCTGCAGTCAGCACGTTTATTCGAATTATAGTGAGGCGAAAGATGAAAAGAGGAACAGGTCTCATCGGACTACTTGTAGTTGCCGCTATCGGAGGGAGTATCGCACTGATCCACAAGTTTATGCCAAGCGTTTTTAAGATCATACTCGGAGTCGGTATCGCCGCAATAGCAGCGATCGTTGCCCTGATCGTCATCAGCGTTGTCCTGGCGGTCCGAAGTTCTTCGGGCAATACGGGGAAAGATAAAAAGAACAAGGCGTCTCTGGATGCCGAACAGCTTGCCATCCTTTCCAAAGGCAGGGAAAACCTGATGGAACTGCGCAGGCTGGTCATGCGTGTGAAAAACCTGGAAGTTCATCACAAGGCTAACGAAATCTGCAATGTCGCGGACAAGATCCTCCAGACTCTGAAGCAGAAGCCGGAAAAGATCCAGACCACCCGTCAGTTTTTCAACTACTATCTGCCTACGCTTGGCGAGATCCTCAGCAAGTATCAGCGGATCGAAGCAAGCGGCGTTCCGCATGAGGAAACGACCAACAAAGTCAATTCTTACCTTGTGGATATCAAACGCGCGATGGATAAGCAGTACGAGAATCTTTTCGCGGATGATATGCTGGATATGACGGTGGAGATGGAAGCCATGAAGATGGCGGTAAAACGGGACGGCCTGATTTCCGATGAAAGCGTTGAGATCAAAGACGGAGAGCATACGATCAATCTGACCCTTTGAAAAAATACAAACTGCAAATGTATCCTTAAAACTGCCGCGCGGCTGCCGCTGCGGCAGTTTTAAGTTCTGTTTGAATTCCGACTGTTCCTGTGATAATATAAATTGATTATGAATCCAAAGCATCATGAGCCCGGGGAATGCCGGGAGAAAGGAAGTTCCGCTTGAAGAAACGGAACAGATTACGTGCCTCCTATGTATAGCAAAGTTGATACGAACCTGGATTTTGTCTCCAGGGAAAAACCGATCGAAGAATTCTGGAAGGATAAGGATATTTTCCGAAAAAGCCTGAAGCTCCGGGAAGGGTGTCCGCAGTATATGTTCTATGACGGCCCGCCTACCGCGAACGGCAAGCCGCATATCGGCCACGTCCTTACCCGTGTCATTAAAGATATGATCCCGAGATACCGCACCATGAAGGGGTATTACGTGCCGCGCAAAGCCGGCTGGGATACCCACGGGCTTCCGGTCGAACTGGAAGTAGAGAGAAAGCTCGGCCTGAACGGGAAAGAGCAGATCGAAGAGTACGGTATGGAACCCTTCATCAGGGAATGCAAGGAAAGTGTCTGGAAATATAAGGGCATGTGGGAGGAATTCTCCGATGAGGTCGGCTTCTGGGCGGACATGGATGATCCGTACGTTACCTATCACAACGATTATATCGAATCCGAGTGGTGGGCATTAAAAGAGATCTGGAACAAAGGCCTTCTTTACAAGGGATTCAAGATCGTTCCTTATTGCCCGAGATGCGGGACGCCTCTTTCTTCCCAGGAAGTTGCACAGGGATACAAGCTGGTCAAGGAACGTTCCGCGATCGTTCGCTTTAAATCCAAAGGCGAAGATGCATACTATCTTGCATGGACGACTACTCCGTGGACGCTGCCTTCCAACGTTGCGCTCTGCGTAAACCCGGACGACATCTATGCAAAAGTAAAAGCCTGCGACGGATATACTTACTATATGGCAAAAGAGCTTCTGGATCCGGTGCTTTCCGGACTGGAGAGAGAAGAGGGAACGCCGGCATACGAGATCCTCGAAGAAATGCCGGGTACCGCATTGGAGTACAGAGAGTATGAACCGCTGTTTGACTTTGCAGGAAAAGAAGCAGAAAAGCAGGGAAAGAAATCCCACTTCGTTACCTGCGACAATTACGTTACCATGTCGGACGGTACCGGAATCGTTCATATGGCGGCCGCTTTCGGTGAAGACGACAACCGTGTCTGTGCCAAATACGGAACGGCCTTTCTGCAGTTTGTCGACACCAAAGGCTGCATGACCGAAGGCGAAGGATTCAAAGGCCTTTTTGTCAAGGATGCCGATCCGGTGATCCTGAAGCAGCTGGATGCGGAAAACAAACTCTTTTCCGCACCGAAATTCGAGCATGAGTATCCTTTCTGCTGGCGCTGCGATACGCCGCTGGTCTACTATGCGCGCGAATCCTGGTTCATTAAGATGACGGCGGTCAGGGAAGACCTTATTAAGAACAACAATACGATCAACTGGATCCCGGAAAGTATCGGCAAGGGACGTTTCGGGGACTGGATCGAAAACGTGCAGGACTGGAGCATCTCCCGAAACCGGTACTGGGGCACTCCGCTGAATATCTGGATCTGCGAAGACTGCGGCGAGATGCATTCCATCGGAAGCATCGAAGAACTGAAGTCCATGTCCGACAACTGTCCGGAGGATATCGAACTTCATCGTCCGTTTATCGACAGCGTGACACTGAAATGCCCGAAATGCGGCGGGATCATGAAGAGGACGCCGGAGGTTATCGACTGCTGGTTTGATTCCGGTGCGATGCCTTTCGCACAGTATCATTATCCTTTTGAGAACAAAGAACTGTTTGAGAGCAGGTTCCCGGCACAGTTTATTTCCGAGGCAGTCGACCAGACCCGCGGATGGTTCTATTCGCTGCTGGCCGAATCCACGCTGCTTTTCAATAAAGCCTCTTATGAAAACGTCATCGTTCTGGGCCATGTTCAGGATAAGAACGGCCAGAAGATGAGCAAATCCAAGGGAAATGCCGTAGATCCCTTTGAAGCGCTGGAAAAATACGGAGCAGACGCGATCCGCTGGTATTTCTATATCAACAGCGCCCCGTGGCTGCCGAACCGTTTCCACGGGGAATATGTAACAGAGTATTCCAGAAGATTCATGGGCACCCTCTGGAATACCTATGCATTCTTTGTTTTATACGCCGAGATCGATCAGTTCGACCCGACCCAGTATACACTGGATCATGAAAAACTCTGCGTTATGGATAAATGGCTTCTCTCAAGGCTGTATTCCACGATCAAAGAAGTGGATGAGAATCTCGGAAACTACCGGATCCCGGAAAGCGCGAGGGCACTGGAAGCCTTTATTGATGACTGCTCGAACTGGTACGTCCGCAGAAGCCGTGAACGTTTCTGGGCGAAAGGAATGGAGCAGGATAAGATCGATGCGTACATGACGCTGTACACGGCACTGGTGGAATTCTGCAAGGCTGCTGCCCCGATGATCCCGTTCATGACCGAAATGATCTATGCGAATATCGTAAAGAACGTGGATAAGGACGCTCCCGAAAGCATTCATCTCTGCGATTTCCCGAAAGTGAAAGAGGAGTGGATCATTCCCGAACTGGAGGAGAACATGAAGCACCTTCTGGACATCGTTGTGATGGGAAGGGCCTGCCGTAATAATGCAAACATCAAAAACCGGCAGCCGCTCGGAAAGATGTTCGTTAAGAGCGGATATGAGCTGGATGAATTCTATAAGGAGATCATCGAGGAAGAGCTGAATATAAAAGAGATCATTTTCCGTGATGATGTCAGTGAGTTTGTTACCTATAATTTCAAGCCGCAGTTGAAGACCGTAGGTCCGAAATACGGAAAACTGGTCGGCGGGATCCGAAACGCGCTGGCTGTCCTGGACGGAGGCGCCGCGATGGCGGAACTGAAGGCCAACGGATCCTTAAAACTTGACGTAAACGGGGAAGAGATCGTTCTCGGTGAAGAGGACCTCCTGATCGAAGCAGCCAGGGTGGAAGGGTACATTTCCGAATCCAACTATGATGTGACCGTGGTCCTGGATACGAATCTTACACCCGAACTGATCGAAGAGGGCTTCGTTCGTGAACTGGTGTCCAAGATCCAGACCATGCGTAAGGAAGCCGGCTTCGAAGTCATGGATAAGATCAATATCTATGCGAAAGGCAACGATAAGATCATCGGCATCCTGAACGCGAATAAAGAAGAGATCTGCAGTGAAGTCCTGGCGGAATCCCTTGTTACGGGAAGTACATCAGGCTATGAAAAAGAGTGGTCTGTCAATGATGAAAAAGTAACCCTTGCAGTCGAAAAAAGATAAACGGCATATCGGGATATCATTAAACACAGTTTTCATCTGAACAAGAATTACGCATGCTGTAGGAAAGGCGAGAAGAGTATTGGAATCAGGCAATTATAAAAAAGAAATACTGAAAATGCTTCTGGAAGAAGCCGTAAAAAGCCAGTTTCGGACACGGTTTGAGAATGCCAGCCTGCATCAGATCTATGTGGGCGTCTGCAATGTGGTAAAAGAAGCGATCATCGACAACTGGATCAGCACCCAGCAGCTGATGAAGAAACAGGATTCCAGGACCGTGTATTATATGTCCATGGAATTCCTTACAGGCCGTTATCTCGGAAACAACCTGCTCAGTCTCGGGACCTACGGGGAGTTTGCCGAAGTCCTTTCGGAGCTCGGTGTCAATATCAGTGACATCGAGGAAGAAGAGCGTGATCCTGCGCTCGGAAACGGCGGTCTTGGAAGGCTTGCTGCCTGTTTTCTGGATTCGCTTGCAACACTGGGCTATCCGGCGTACGGATGCGGGATCCGGTATCATTACGGCATGTTCCGCCAGAAGATCGAAAACGGTTACCAGGTGGAAGTGCCGGACAACTGGCTTGCGGATGACGGCTATCCCTTTGAACTGAAACGGCCGGAATATGCCAAGGAGATCCGGTTCGGCGGCAAGGTCCTGATCGGATGGGATGAAAAAGAACAGAAGAACACCTTTACGCACACCGGTTATTCTTCCGTCCTTGCGATCCCCTATGATCTGCCGGTTGTCGGTTATGACAACGGGATCGTAAACACCTTAAGGATCTGGGATGCTGAGGCGATCAATGAGTTCCGTCTGGAGGACTTCGACCGCGGAAATTATCACAAGGCGGTCGAACAGGAAAACCTGGCGAGAAATATTACGGAAGTCCTTTATCCGAACGACAACCATACAGCCGGAAAAGAACTGCGCCTGAAGCAGCAGTACTTCTTTGTTTCCGCAACGCTTCAGACAGCGATCGAAAAGTACAAAAAGGATCATGACGATATCCGGAAGCTTCATGAAAAGGTCGTCTTCCAGATGAACGACACGCATCCGACGATCGCTGTACCGGAACTGATGCGGCTGCTTCTGGATCAGGAAGGCCTGGAGTGGGACGAAGCCTGGGAAGTCACGACAAAATGCTGCGCTTATACCAACCATACCATCATGTCGGAAGCGCTGGAAAAATGGCCGATCGAGCTGTTCTCCAGACTGCTGCCCAGGGTGTATATGATCGTGGCGGAGATCGACCGGAGATTTGTCGGACAGATCCGCGAAAAGTATCCGCGCAGGGAAGATAAAGTCGCTTCCATGGCGATCCTTTACGACGGCCAGGTGCGGATGGCGAACATGGCGATCATCGGCGGCTATTCCGTAAACGGCGTAGCCAGGCTCCATACCGAGATCCTTGAAAAAAGGGAGCTTGCAGATTTCTATGATATGATGCCGGAAAAATTCAGCAATAAGACCAACGGGGTTACACAGAGGCGTTTCCTGATGCACGGCAATCCCCTTCTGGCAAACATGATCTCGGAGCATATCGGGGAAGGCTGGATCACGGATATGAACCGCATGGCCGAACTGAAGCCGCTCTGCGAGGATCCGCACGAACAGAAAAAGTTTATGCAGATCAAGCACGCCAACAAACTTCGGCTTGCGGATTACATCAAAGAGCACAACGGGATCGAAGTCGATCCGCATTCGATCTTTGATGTACAGGTCAAACGACTTCATGAATACAAAAGACAGCTTCTCAACATCCTTCACGTGATCAGCCTTTATCTGAAGCTGAAAAAAGACTCTCAGGCCGATATTTATCCACGTACTTTTATTTTCGGGGCAAAAGCCAGTGCAGGATATGAGATCGCCAAGAATATCATTAAACTGATCAATTCCGTAGCGGAAGTCGTCAACAACGATCCCGATATCGGCGGAAAGATCAAGGTCGTATTCATCGAAGACTATCGTGTCAGCAATGCGGAAATGATCTTCGCGGCAGCCGACGTATCCGAACAGATCTCCACCGCCAGCAAGGAGGCCAGCGGTACCGGCAACATGAAGTTCATGATGAACGGTGCGATCACCCTCGGAACGCTGGACGGAGCGAATGTCGAGATCGTGGAAGAGGTCGGCGAGGAGAATGCCGTGATCTTCGGCCTGAAAGCCGATGAGGTCATGGAGTATGAAAAGTATCATAATTACAATCCGTGGGTCGTACTGGATCAGGATGAGGAATTGAAATCTGTTCTGACGACATTGATCGACGGAACGTTTTCGCACGGTGACCTGAATATGTTCCGTAACATTTACGATTCGCTGCTTTATGGAGGCTGTCCGGATAAATACTTTATCCTGGCCGATTTCCGCGCCTACGCGGATGCCCAGAAAAAGATCGAAGCCAAATACAGAAACGGTTATGACTGGGCCAGAAGTGCGATGATGAACGTTGCCTGCTCGGGCAAATTCAGTGCGGACCGGACTATCCAGGATTATGTGGATGATATCTGGAAACTGACGAAGCTAAAATAATATTGAAACAGAGAATTAATATTTTTGACATATTTAGTACAATTGGTTACAATAGAAAAGATAAACCTGAAGAAATGCAGAACCGTAAAAACAGTATTCTTTCTGAGAGGTAATTGAAGTGGACAAAGCCGAATATCAGGAGATCCTGGATCAGATTCAGGCACACGTTGGAAGAAAAGAATATCAGGAAGCATATGACCTTGCAAAAACGGTGGACTGGAACAGGGTCAAGAGCATTCGTACGCTCAATATGATCGCCGATATTTATGAAGTGAACAAGGATTACGAAGGATACAAAAAAGTCCTCCTGAACGCCAGAAACCGCGCATCGGTGGGCAAGGGGATCCTGTATCGTCTGGTGGGCGTCTGCCTTAAACTCGGGCAGATCGATGAAGCTGAAAAGTATTTCGCTGAATATTCTGCGGTAGCAGGGAACGCCAGTGAAAAACTTCTTCTGGAGTATGAGATCGCAAAAGCGAATAAAGAGCCGCTCGAGACACAGATCCGCCTTCTGGAAGAATACCGGGAAAGAGAGTATACGGAACGCTGGGCCTATGAGCTGGCTGTTTTATACAGCAAAAACGGACAGCGGGATAAATGTGTGGATGTCTGCGATGACATGATCCTCTGGTTTTCGAACGGAAAATATGTCCTGAAAGCGATCGAACTGAAGAGAAGGTACGCACAGCTTACACCTTCCCAGCTCGAGTATTTCAGCAAGGAACAGAAAGACTCGGATCCGAGGCTGTTTACCGGAGATGTGAGCTTTGCATCGGATATCATGGCAAAAGCGGAGGCTGCCCCGCCGCCTGTTCTGGAAACTTCCGAGCTCGTTATTCCCGAGGAATACCGGGATAAGGAAGAGGATGAAAAAGGGTCTGTGCTTGAACGGATCGAAGCTGCCGGTGCAGCCTATGCAAAAGATGTTGATCTGCAGAAGACCAGTGCGCTTGAGCTTTCCAATGAAGAAATCGATAAATTCTCCGTGACCTCTCCGATCTTCATGGGAGGAAAACCGGACCTTAAAACACAGCTTGCCCAAAGCATTGAGGCGGTCTATCCGGAGTCTGAAGTAAGGGCAGCAGAAGAGCCGGAGATCACGACGATCCCGGTCGAGGAAGCGCTGAAAGAAGCGGAAGAATTTGCCGCAAAGGCGAAAATCCAGGCGGATGCGGTTCCGACGGATGAAACCGTCGTGATCGCTTCGGACAAATCTCCGGACAAACCGGAAATCGCGTTTGAAATGGCGGACAGCAATCTGCCGAAGAAAGATGCTCCGGCACCGACATTCCCCGCGGACTGGGAGATCCCGGACCCGGAAGAGACAGAGGAAGAAAAGAAATCACACACGATCCCTCTCGGAAAAGTCGGTCAGAATACCGTTCCGATCTCTGTGGAAGAGATCATCCGGAGCGAAACGCCGGAAGAACGCAGGATCCGTATTCTGAACAACGCAAAGCCGACAAAGATGAGTGATGAACAGCGCCGGATCTTCACCTATTTCGCACGGGTTCCCGGAATGGACAGCCAGATCCTGGAAGCCGTTACCAATGTTTATACTCATGCGGGCGAACATACTTCAAGACGCGGAAATATCGCAGTAATGGGCGCGGCAGGGACCGGCAAGACAAGACTTACCTATGGCCTGATCGTTATGATGTGCAAGGACATGGGCCTTGATGCTGCCAAGATCGCGAGACTCAGCGGCGAAGAGATAAACGGGATGGATCCCGCAAAGGTCGTTGCCAAAATGTCCGGCGGATTCCTGGCGATCGAACAGGCCGGCGACATGAATGCCGAAACGGTTGAGAAACTGAACAATGCCATGGAGTTCAAAACGGACTGCATGATTCTGATCATCGAAGACGACAAGAACGGAATCCGTACTCTGTTCAAAAAGTATCCGGATTTCGCGGAGAAGTTTACCGGCACGATCGTCATTCCGGCATTCACCAATGACGAACTGGTTACCTTTGCCAGAACCTATTGTGCCGAAAACAACTGTGAGCTCGACGAGATGGGTGTCCTTGCCCTGTATACGCTGATCAGCAACAACCAGACAGAGGAGGAACCTGTCAGCATCAGTTCCGTCAAACAGATGGTCGACGGAGCGATCTCACATGCGCGCCGGGCCGGACGCAAGAGCCGGAAAGGGCCGAAGAGCAGGAAGATCGTACTCTACGAGAAGGATTTCATGTACTGATCCTGGATATTGGTGAATCATGACCACCGGCGACAGCCGGTGGTTTGTTCTGCGCCTGTAAGGCGCGGTTGCCGGCCTGGCCCTCAAAGGGCCTTCGAAAGTAAATGCCCCAACCGCACCACTTCCTCAGGCTATCCCTTCAAGGGATTCTATTT
>JAFWOE010000030.1 GCA_017509985.1 Lachnospiraceae bacterium | reverse complement strand
CCTCCATGTACCTTCCGCATTTACTCATACTTCCAGCAACTTTTGGACTTCATCGCTTCTTGCCGACTTATCCGTATTTCTGAGCCTTATATGCGGTTCCTGTCCGTCAGGTCAGAGGTTTGCTTACAGCTTCCTTCAGATTCCATCTCACGATGGACACCCTTGCTGTTCGGCTATGCGCTTCGTCGTTGCCTACGTGCGCTCGGGACTTTCACCCGTTAGAGCGCGCCCATGGCGCGCGTACAAGAAAAAGCAGGGCTGTACTGATACAGCCCTGCTTCTTTATAAATCGTATTGACCAGCACGGTCCTCACTTCAGGATCTTGCGAATATGCTTGTATACCAGCATCGTAACGACCAGGGAAAGCACGCCCTTGAAAAGGTTGAACGGCAATACCGTCAGCAGGCAGAAGCCCATGACCGAATTGATGGACGGATGGATCGCCTGGCCCATTCCGATGATCACTTCCATCGGCAGATGGAAGGCTGCCCCGTAAGCCGGAAGGAGCATGTATGCATTGACGAAAACGCTGACGACCGACGTTACAATGACACCGATGATCAGGGAAACCAGCGCCATCCGGCGTGTCTTATGAAACTTATAGATCAGCGCCGCGGGAACGACCAGTGCGCATCCCATGATAAAGTTGCCGAGTTCTCCCACAAACGCGGTCTGGGTGCCCTTGAACAGCAGATGCAGCGCGATCTTGATCGCCTCGATCACGACTCCGGCAACGGGACCCATTGCAAAGCCGCCGATCAGGACCGGCAGCTCGGAAAAGTCGATCTTGTAAAACGGCGGCGCCAGGAAGGGAGCCGGGAACTCCAGGAACATCAGCACTGCCGCGACCGCTCCGAGCATCGCGATCTGCACCATCGTTCTCGTCTTGCTGACCGGCTGTTTCTGAACTGCTGTTTTTGCGGAGGCCTCTTTCAAAGCCCCGTTCTCTGCTGCGTTTTTCACCTCGTTGTTTTCAATTATGTTTTCCATCTTTCCTTCTTTCCGAAAATCCCTCAGTGATCTGTTTTTCTTGCCCGGTTTCAAAAAGCAGAAAAAGCCCCGACAAAAAGTCAGGGCATACTCAAAGCAATAAAAAAACTCTTCTCCCATCCAGACTGTAACTGTTGGTACCGGAGTTGCACCGGTTCGGCCGAATTCGGTTCGCGGACTTTACCGCCAGTAGGGACTTTCACCCTGCCCTGAAGATTTTCTGTATTTATTATTTTCTTTATTGTAGCACTCTAACAGTCAAATGCAAGAGGAAAATGCGCATTTGCTTTTTTGCTTTACCATACTGTATCGCAGAAGGGATCTCTTCATCCGCCTGCGCCGCACGATTGAAGCTGTCACCCTCCGCAGTTGGCAGAACCCTCCGAGAAAAGCATTTCCAGACCGTGTTTTACCGGATGGATGACCGCTGCGAAATTCTCCTTCGCTGCCTTTTCGCTGCCCGGCAGGTTGATGATCAGCGAGCGTCCGCGGATGCCGGCCGCAGCTCTGGAAAGGCAGCCTTTATCGGTGATCTTGCAGCTTTCCGCCCGCATCAGCTCCGGGATTCCCCTGGTCTCCCGTTCTATGACTTCGAGTGTCGCTTCCGGCGTAACGTCTCTCGGCGAAAAGCCGGTCCCTCCGGTGGTAAGCACCAGACCTGCCTTCAGTTCATCGGCGCATTTGATCAGTTCGCTTTTGATCTGTTCTCTTTCATCCGGGATGATATTTGTATAGACGACTTCATATCCGTCCTCTTCCAGCATCTTCACCAGTGCCGGACCGCTGGTATCAACGCGCTCTCCTCTTGATCCTTTATCGCTGATCGTTATCACTGCTGCTGTATATGACATTCTTTCTCCTTCTCCGCGCGGGAAGGCGCGGTATTTCAAATAATTTCAATATAGAGTGATAATACCACAAAAATCCGGCAAAGAACAGCAGCCAGCACGGATCGGATGTTCCGGCCGCACCCAGGCAGCTCTCGGAATCATGACCACCGGCGACAGCCGGTGGTTTGTTCTGCGCCTGTAAGGCGCGGTTGCCGGCCTGGCCCTCAAAGGGCCTTCGAAAGTAAATGCCCCAACCGCACCACTTCCTCAGGCTATCCCTTCAAGGGATTCTATTT
>JAFWOE010000029.1 GCA_017509985.1 Lachnospiraceae bacterium | reverse complement strand
CCGATCTCGTTCAGTGAGATCAGTTCCGAGCGGTAGCCGCGGTTTTCCGCGTATTTATTATACATCCTGTATACTTCCGATGCAAACAGAGCGGCCTCGTCTCCGCCGGCTCCTGCCCGGATCTCAACGATCACGTTTTTATGATCATTCGGATCTTTCGGAAGAAGCAGGATCTTCAGTTCCTGTTCCAGCCTGCCTTCTTCGTCCCGGGCGGCGGAAAGCTCTTCTTTGAGCATGTCCCGCATCTCTTCGTCCTTTTCCGAGCCGAGCATCTCCAGGCTGTCTTCAATGGTCTGTTTAGCGCTTTTCAGTTTCCGATATGTTTCCGCGACCGGGGCCAGCTCCGCCTCTTCTTTCAGAAGCTTCTGAAGCTCCGCCGCGTCTTTTGACGCCTCCGGAAGGCTTAAAGAGCGGTGTATTTCATCCAGTCGGAAAAGAATGTCATCCAGTTTATCGAACATCGTCTTCCTCCGGCAGGATCTCCTGCGTCTGCGGCTCTTCCATGGTTTCTTCCTCTCCCGGGAGCGCACAGGTGATCACCCGCTCATTGCCGGCAATATCCCTGCTGACTTCGATCCGGACAAACCCGGTGTCTTCCAGGATCTGTTTCACTTCCTCCGCCTGATCGAAACCGATCTCCAGGCAGAGCCTTCCTCCGGCATTCAGGTAAGCCGGGGCCTCCGCGGCGATCCTCCGGTAGTACTTCAGGCCGTCGGGGCCTCCGTCCAGCGCCGCTGCGGGTTCATGATCTTTTACTTCGGTCTCCAGATTCTGTATGTCCGCCGTCCGGATATACGGCGGATTGGAAACGATCATATCGTATTTTCCGTCAATATTTTCAAACAGGTCGCTCTTTACGAACGCACATCCGGCACTGTATTTTTCAGCATTCTTCCGGGCGGCCGCCAGGGCCTTATCCGAAATATCCGATCCGGTTCCTCTGAGCGTTTTGTTTTCACAGCACAGGCTGACAATAATGCATCCGCTGCCGGTGCAAAGGTCCAGAACGGAATCGTTCTCACTGCAAAGCTCCAGCGCGCGGCTGACCAGGTTTTCGGTATCGAATCTCGGGATCAGGACGCCGGGCTCCACATGAAACGCCCTTCCGTAGAAATCCGCGCTCCCGGTAATATACTGCACCGGTTCGCCGTTCAGCCTTCTTTTCGCCAGGCCTTCGATCTCAAGACGTTTGGTATCGGTCAGCACATCGTTCATGACCGCCGCGTATTCTTTCAGAGAAGAAGCGCCGACTGCGTACATGACGATCGCCCTTGCCGCCGGATAGGCCTCCGGGACACCGGCCCGGCGGAATTCCACCGAAAGATTCATGGCCGCCTGCCGGCAGGTCCATTTCGGAACGTCCAGGCCGAACTTTTCTTTCAGGAAAGCACGCCAGTCGAACACTGCTTCGACCGCGGTGATCGCAACTTCCGCCATGGATTCGTCCGGTTCCCTCGTTGTAAAATTCTGGATCGCCAGACCCGGTTTGCTTAAAAGATTGACGAATTTATTATTGGAGCTGCCTGCAAAACGGATGATCTCATACGATACGCCGGCAATCACGGGGATCAGCGCGAGCCGGATCACCAGCCGCGTCACGTGGCTTTCCGCCTGTATGAGCATCAGAAAGACTGCGCTGACGATGACCACGAAGAACAGAAAACTCGTTCCGCAGCGCTTGTGGAAGCGGGAACTCTTCATAACATTTTCGATATTCAGGGGAAGGCCGTGCTCAACACAGTTGATGCATTTATGCTCGGCCCCGTGATACATAAATGTACGCTGGATATCTTTCATCCTGCTGATCAGGATGATGTAGACCAGGAAGATCACCACGCGGACGATCGACTCGAAAAGCGAAAGGATCCAGGTCTGGCTGACCCGCCGTTCCAGCAGGTGCATCAGGAAATACGGCAGCGCCATAAAAATGCCTACCGCAAGAGCGATGGCGACAATCAGCGTGCCGGTGATCAGAAGCTTGTCCTCTTTTTCTTTCTTTTTGGCTTTTGCTTCCTCCTCCTCTTTGGTCAGCGGCTTTTTCACGGTCTCCTCTTCCTCCTCAAAAAACGTCGCGGAGAACATGAGGCAGGAAATGCCCGTGACAAGGGAAGAGATAAAGCTGTACACGCCTCTTACGATCGGGATCTTCAGCCATTTGTTATTCGCCAGTGAACCCGTACTCTCTACTTTTGTCTCTATATTCTGATCCGGCTTGCGTACGGAAATGGCATACCTGTCATCGTTACGCATCATGATGCCTTCCATGACAGCCTGGCCGCCGATGCGCGAATTGACCGCTTTGCACGCAGCCGTATTATTCTCGGATTTCTTTTCGTTTACACTCATATGATTGATTCCGGTGTGCAGCGTCTGATGAAGCTGACGCTTTTTTTGTCTGCTTCTGGATTATAACATAAAAAGGGCTGAGATCGTACAACCCCAGCCCCTTTTGCGCAAAATAATATTTGGCAGCTTGAACAAAGTCTCTGCTTCGGCTCTTAAATTACATACCGTACTTTTTATTGAATTTCTCAATACGGCCGCGCGCCTGAGCTGCCTTCTGCTGTCCCGTATAGAACGGATGGCATTTGGAACAGATTTCTACGTGGATATCTTCTTTGGTGGAACCTGTCTTGAAAGTGTTGCCGCAGTTGCAGGTAACGGTTGCTTCGTAATAATCCGGATGTATACCCTGTTTCATTTCATTTCACCTCTTAAAAAATATGTACAACCCCTGTTTTTGGGGGCAAAAAATACGCTGGATCAAACAGCTTGATTATATTATCACACTTCTTTTTGTAATGCAAGAAGAATTTCTCAATGTTTTTCATCCCGGTTCCGGGGCCGGTCCAGTTCCAGCCAGCGGTCGTATTTCTCTCCGAAAAACCGGGTCAGCAGTTTAACGACCTGGCCGACCAGGACCGCCATGGCGATGGTCCCTTCCCGGACGACCACACTGCTGCCCGTAAAGGAAGAAAGCCCTCCTAGATAGACCAGCTGCAGTATCACCGCAAGCGCGACCAATGAAGTATCAAACAGCGTTTTGCAGTTTCCGAAGTTCCATCCGAACGCTTTATGAAGCGCATCCGGGACCCCGTCCGAAGGCATCGGGATCCACTGAAGCCGCACATAAATAAATACGCCGATCCCGGTCAGGACAACACAGACTCCGATCAGAAGAAGTCTTGCGATATAGCTCTGCGGCCTGGGGGCGTTCACCATCAGATGGCCGACCGCGTTCGGGTCGATCCCCGTCAGATCGATCACAAAGGAAAACCAGAAGGTGACCAGCAGGCCGAACAGGTTCCGGATCGGGAAGTTCTTCCGCAGGATAAGGATCTGGAGCAGCAGGAATACGACCATCAGGATATATGTGGTCGCGCCGAGGGTGATCCCCCAGATCTGCTCCAGGGCATACGAAGCCGATGTTACCGGCGCGATCCCGAGCGCGGCAAGCTTCGACAGGTTGATGGAGATCGCGATCAGGGCCATTCCGCCCAGGTAACATATAAGACGTTTTACAAAGGTCAGCGGTTTCAATCGATGACCGCCTTATCCCTGTTTATGCTGAAATCTTCTATGGTTGCCTTGATCTTTTCCGAAGGATCCAGCAGTTTGCTGATCGAGCCGTCGTGATTCAGCGTATCGATGAGTAGCGCGATGAATTTGTTCATATCGCAGCTGACGTAATATTCACGTGAAAGCAGCTCTTCTGTCTGATAGATCAGGTTCGTGGTAAAGATCTTATTGAAATACCCTTCTTCATAAGCCCTGTCAAACTTCTCCAGACCGTTGGTGAACAGTCCGAAGGTAACGCAGATGTATACGTTGCGGGCCCCTCTTTCCTTGAGGAGCTGGGATACTTCGATCATGCTGTCGCCGGAGGAGATCATATCGTCGACGATGATGACGTCCTTGTTGTCAACACTGTCGCCGAGGAACTGATGGGCTACGATCGGATTTCTTCCGTCAATAATGACAGAGTAATCCCTTCTTTTATAGAAAGTGCCCATGTCCACCCCAAGGGTGCTGGCCAGATAGATCGCCCGGTTCATGCCGCCTTCATCCGGGCTTATTACCATAAGGTGCTCCTTGTCGAACTGTATCTCCGGGCATTCCTGAATAAGATATTTTATATACTGATATGCCGGCGAGACGGATTCGAATCCGCTGTTCGGGATCGCATTCGCGACGCGTGAATCGTGTGCTTCAAATGTAATGATGTCATCCACGCCCATGGATACGAGTTCCTGCAGGGCCATGGCGCAGTCCATGGATTCGCGGCCGCTGCGCCTGTGCTGACGGCTCTCGTAAAGGAACGGCATTATGACGTTTACCCTTCTGGCTTTGCCGCTGATCGCAGCGATGATCCTTTTCAGATCCTGGAAGTGGTCATCGGGGGACATATGGTTCCGGATTCCGGAAACAGTATATGTAAGCGAATAATTCAGTACATCCGCCAGAATGTAGATATCGTCTCCGCGGACCGACTCGTTGATGATCCCTTTTGCTTCGCCCGAGCCGAAGCGCGGATTCTTGGCAGGGATTATATATGTATCCCTTCTGTATCTGTCCGGATCAAAATCTGCCCTGGATTCGTCGAACATACGGTTCTTCCGCCACTCAACGATGTATCTGTCAATGCATTCTGCTCTTTCTGCATATCCCCTTAAAGGTATTATTCCAAGATTTCCATAGGGTTTCGAAAGCAAAAATTCCATTTGATTAGCGATCTCAGCCATTTTTTCCTCCTCGCATCAGCATAATGAGCATACATCTGTAAAACTGCCGGCGGTCAGTTCCTGATCCTTAAATCCTCGCCGAACAGGTAAAGCTTTTTGTAATAACTGTAGATTCTTGAAAAGATTCGGTCCGAATATCTGTCCTGCAGGTCCTCTATGGAGATATTGCTCGTGATCACCGTGCTTCTTTTCGCGATATGACGTTCTTCAATGCACCGCAGGAGCACAGAAGATACAAAACTGTTGTTGTTTACCGCCCCGAGATCGTCAATGATGAGCAGGTCGCTCTCCAGAACGGTGCGGACATTGGCCTTTGCCTCCTCGGTCGGCCGGAACTGGCTTTCTTCGAACATTTCGATCAGCCGCGTTTCCGAAACGAACAGGACGTTCACTCCCCTGTCCGTAAGAGCTTTTGCGATGCAGTGCGCCAGAAATGTTTTTCCGACCCCGGTCTTGCCGTAAAAATAGATATTCCCGTACTCGCTGTCAAAATCATTTACAAACTTTTTGGAATAGTCCAGTGCGAGCAGCGCCGCTTCGCGCGCGGTCCTCCCGTTGTCCGGGTCGACGATATGTTCGGAATAGAAGGAAAGGCGGAAACGGTCGAAATTCTCCTGAGCAATAATTTCCTCGAGTCCCGAAGAAGCATAAAGCAGCTTTTTTTCCGCATTGATAAAACAGGTGCACTTTTTCCCGTTGACATAACCTGTGTCCCTGCAGACCGGGCAGTCGTATTCCGGTTCGATCACCCCGTCTTTAAATCCGGCGACCGAAAGCAGTGCTTTCCTTTCCGCGGCAAGATCGGCAAGCTTTCCGTCCGTGCCTTCCTCTTCGGCATCGGCAAAGCCCAGCCGGACCCGCACGCGCTTCATGTTCAGGCGGACGACTTCCTCATCGATCTCCGAAAGCCTCGGATACTTATCGTACGCAAGGTCCAGCTTTGCCTGCATCTCCCGGATGCGGGCAAGCCTTTTCGCGTCGTATTCTCTTTCGATTATATCGTACTGACTGTTCGTAAGAGGCATTGATTATCCTTTTTATCCGATATGCAGTTCCTGTCCCCTGCCCCGGTGCGCTCAGTCTTTCGCTCTGCGCGCCAGTTCTTTAAGATCATAATCATGATGCTCGAAATCCAGAAATTTATTCTTTCCTGCATTGCCGGGCCGGGAACCTTTTTTCGCACCGGTGCTTCCGGGCTCTTTCGCGATCCTGGAATTCGCTTTTGCTTCTTCCACGGTTTTGATCCCTTCCGCATGCCAGGCCAGCGCAACCGTCTTGGCATAATTCATGCCTTTCGCGCCGTGAGTAATGCTGTATTCCAGAAGATAGTCGCACAGATCGGCCGAGAACCCGAGCTTATCATGAAGATACAGAAGGTCCGCGGTTTCCGACATGGTGAGCGGGCGTCCGAAATAGGACTCGGCAACAAAAATGATCTGCCTGGCCTCCGCGTCACCCTTTTTCAGGGCTTTTACGCGTTCCGTGGGAAGACGGTGCTTTTCCCTGGCCTTCGCTGCTTTTCCGGGAGAAAGGAAACGGATGCCGGCCAGGCTTCCGCCGGTAAAGAACAGTTCCAGCAGTCCTTCTTCTTCCCAGTATTTAAGGGCGTTTCGAATTTTGCGTTCGCTCATGTTCAGCGCATCGCACACGGAAGCCAGCTCAAAAGACGACCGGTCCGCGGACGTACGCATCAGAAGATCGAGGTAGACTTTGACATAGTCTCCCTCCGCATCTGCAATATAGGATTCGATAAAGACATTCGGAACCAGTGTATATTCCGATATGCTGTTTTTATCGATCGTGATCACCAGAGGCCTCCATCAGCATTGTTCCGACTTTATAAGCTTCGCCCGCACCCATGGTCAGAAGCAGGTCGCCGGGGCTCAGCTTATCTTTAAGATAAACGGCAATATCTTCAAACTCCGGTATGTAACGGCTCTCCGTACCCATTTCACGGATCTTTTCCACGATATCCCCGGAAGAGACCCCGATGGTATTGACCTCACGCGCGGCATAGATATCGGAAAGGATCACCTCATCCGCAAGAGCCAGCGCACCGGCAAAATCCTCCAGGAAAGCGGCCGTCCTCGTATAGGTATGAGGCTGGAACACGCACCAGAGCTTTTTATGCGGATACCGCTGTGCGGTACTTAAGCAGGCCCGGATCTCTGTCGGGTGATGCGCGTAATCATCCACGACCGTTGCCCCGTACGCGCTTCCGAGGATCTGGAAGCGCCGGTCCGTGCCGGTAAACGACGCAAGTCCTTCCCGGATCTTCTCAAAAGGCACATCCAGCGACAGGGCACAGGCAATTGCCGCGAGGGAATTGGATACGTTGTGTATCCCGGGAACATTGAGCGTGATCTCACCAAGCTCTTTGCCACGGTAAAAACACTTAAAGGATGCGCAGGCCAGTTCCGACCATGTGATTTCTCCTGCCGTCACGTCCGCGTCTCCGCTGATATTGAAAGTAAGATAAGGACATTTCAGATCCCCGGTAAAGTATCCGACGTCTTCAATCCCGCTGCTGATGATGAGCCTTCCGTGCTCCGGAAGAAGGTCTGCAAATTTCTTAAAGGAAGCACGGACGTTTTCGAGCGTGCCGAAGTAATCCAGATGATCCGCTTCCACGTTCAGAATGATCCCGTGTGTCGGGAAAAACGAAAGGAAGCTGTCGGTATATTCACAGGCTTCGGTAATGAAGGTCTCGGATTTCCCGACCCGGATATTTCCTCCGATCGAAGGAAGGATCCCTCCTACGGAAATGGTCGGATCCGCATCCGCAGCCAGCAGTATATGCGAGACCATGGAAGTTGTCGTCGTTTTTCCGTGCGTTCCGGAAACCGCGATCGCCGTACTGTAGTTCTTCATCAGCCCGCCGAGCAGTTCTGCCCTGGTAAGCATGGGGATGCCCCGCCTTACCGCCTCTGCATATTCGGGATTGTCTGCATGGATCGCAGCCGTAAAAACGACCAGATCACATTCTTCCGGAATATTCTCCGCTCTCTGGCCGATGTGTATTTCGACGCCTTCTTCCGAAAGGCGTTTCGTAAGATCGCTTTCGTGGTTATCAGACCCCGTGACCGTAAAGCCCCTGTGCAATACGACTTCCGCAAGTCCGCTCATACTGATCCCGCCGATCCCTATAAAGTGAATACGGACCGGCCGGTCAAAATCCAATTCATACATATGAAAAACTCCGCTGCAGCAGTTCAGATCATGATAATCACACCGTCTATAACGGTGCAATCGTATTATACACAGATGCGGGCTATAATTCAAGAAATGGTTGAGTTATAGCGGGTTTCAAAAACTTTTTCAAAAGTGGTTGACAAAGCCGGAAGACGTGTTATAATTCATTTTGTAAAATTTAATTGTGTTCAATCGAATTGAGGTAAGTATTATGGCAGGTATTTATGATTTCACCGTAAAAGCACAGGACGGCAGCGAAGTATCTCTTGCAGACTATAAAGGAAAAACTCTTCTTATCGTAAACACCGCAACCGGCTGCGGCTTCACGCCCCAGTATGAGCCCCTTCAGAAGATCTACGACGAATATCATGATCAGGGGCTGGAGATCCTGGATTTCCCCTGCAACCAGTTCAAGAACCAGGCTCCCGGTTCCGACGAAGAGATCCACACCTTCTGCACCGGCCGTTTCGGCATCACTTTCCCGCAGTTCTCCAAGATCGACGTTTTCGGTCCGAATGCAGAACCGCTCTTCACCTATCTGTGCGACAACACCGAATTCAAGGGCTTCAGCGGGGCGATGGGTCTGATCCTCAAAGCCGCCGTAAAGTCTGTTGACAAGGATTACAAAAAAAATAATAATGTCAAATGGAATTTCACCAAATTCCTGATCGACAAAGAAGGCAATATTGTTGCAAGATTCGAGCCTACGGAAGACATGGAAAATGTCAGGAAGCAGGTTGCTGCGGTACTGTAAAACAGAACATCCGCTGCGGTCCGGATCCGTCCGGACCGCGGTTCACTCGAAAGGACCTGAAATGAAGACCAACTACACCTACAAAACAAGCAACGTATGCGCAATGGCGATCAATTTTGATATTGAAGACGACGTCATCAGCAATGTATCGTTTTACGGCGGCTGCAACGGAAATCTGAAAGCCATCTCCAAACTGGTGGACGGCATGACGGTCGACCAGATCGAAGGCTACCTGAAGGGAAACACCTGCGGTCCGCGGCCTACCTCCTGCGCCGACCAGCTGGCGCGCGCGGTCCGCGAAGCATACAAAAAAACAAAGGCAGCAAACTGATATGAGTACAGAATACAGAGATCCCTTAAAACTGGATTCCCAGCTTTGCTTCCCGCTTTACGCAGCGGCGAGGGAAGTAACAGGAAAATACCGTCCGTTTCTGGACGAGATCGGTCTGACCTACACCCAGTACATCACGATGATGGTACTCTGGGAGCATGCGCAGATCAGTTCCAGAGAGCTGGGCCGCACCCTTTATCTGGACAGCGGAACGCTCACTCCCCTTCTCAAAAGCATGGAAGCCAAAGGACTGATCGAACGCGCCCGTTCCAAAGAAGACGAGCGTGTGCTGATGGTTTCCCTGACTGATAAAGGAAAGGAACTGAAAAAGAAAGCCGCTGAGATCCCGGGGAAAGTGGCAGGATGCATTGCCCTTACACCGGAAGAAGCGATCCAGCTCTACGGTCTCCTTTATAAAATCCTCGGGAAATAAAAAAGAGCATCCGGCTGTCAGATGCTCCAATGGACCCTCGGGGACTCGAACCCAGGACCGACCGGTTATGAGCCGGTTGCTCTAACCAACTGAGCTAAGGGTCCGTACAAAAAAGCCGATGAACGGACTCGAACCGTTAACCTGCTGATTACAAATCAGCTGCTCTGCCAATTGAGCCACATCGGCCTGTAAAATATAACCCACTTTCGTGGCGCCTGCACATAGTATCACAAGTAGGTTTAAATTGCAAGAATTATTTAAAAGAGTCCTCCGGTGTTTGATATGTACCCTCTTTACTGGACAACCAGTAAGGAGGGTATATTCTTATGCGTTATAGTTACAAGTACAAGCGGAAATGCGTCGAACTATACAGGGAAGGGAAGTGGCCAGAAACTCCGGATGGGATAAAGAAT
>JAFWOE010000005.1 GCA_017509985.1 Lachnospiraceae bacterium | reverse complement strand
CATTTATTGTAGCATGGGAGGTTTTTTATCTGGGGCTAAAGCCGGTTGGGGTCCACCTGCATAGCAGGTGGTTTATTTGTTTTCAAGGCTTTGAATCTTTGGTCAAATACATTTTCGAACCTTGAAAACAGGCAATACCAATTAAAAGAGGCGGTGCCGGTTATTTTCCATCATCCGGCACCGCCTCTTTTTTTTATTTTGAATTACTTATCCGGTACTGTTATCGGTTGATGATCCGGTCCACAGCCTCAACCGTGTTTTCGTAGGTTCCGAAAGCGGTCAGGCGGAAGTAGCCTTCTCCTGCCGGTCCGAAGCCTGATCCGGGGGTTCCGACAATATTTAATTCCTCCAGAAGATAATCGAAGAATTCCCAGCTATTCATTCCATCCGGTGCCTTGAGCCAGATATAAGGCGCGTTGACGCCGCCGGATACGGAGTAGCCGGCTTTCTTCAGTCCGTCCAGAATGTACTGCGCATTCCTCATATAATAAGATACAAGACCTTTGATCTCCTCTTTGCCCTGTTCGGAGTAGATCGCTTCCCCTGCACGCTGAACGATGTACGGTGCCCCGTTGTATTTTGTACCGTGTCTTCTTGCCCAGAGTGAATGAATGTCCACGCCGCCGCGGACCAGATCCTTCGGCACAACGGTATAGCCGAGCCGCACGCCGGTAAAGCCGGCATTTTTGGAGAAGGAACGCAGTTCGATCGCACAGGTCCTGGCTCCGTCACACTCGTAAATGGTATGCGGGATGCCGGGTTCGCTGATATAAGCTTCATACGCCGCGTCATAAAGGATCACGGATCCGTTTTTATTCGCATAATCCACCCAGCCCTGAAGTCCTTCTTTTGTGATCGCCGCGCCCGTGGGGTTGTTCGGGAAGCAGAGATAGATGATATCCGGGACTTCTTCCGGGAATTCCGGTGCAAAGCCGTTTTCTTCAAGGCAGGGCATGTAAATCACATTTTCGAACTTTCCGCTTTCTTCGGAATACAGGCCTGTTCTGCCGGCCATAACGTTCGAATCCACATAGACCGGATAAACCGGATCGCATACCGCGATCTTATTGTCCAGGGAGAAGACCTCCTGGATATTTCCGGAATCACATTTGGCTCCGTCGGATACAAAGATCTCGTCCGCTTTGATATCGCAGCCCCGTGCCTTGTATTCATTGTCCGCGATCGCGTTTCTTAAGAACTCATAGCCAAGATCCGGCGCATAGCCCCGGAAGGTGGCAGCCTCAGCCATCTCATCCACTGCGGAATGCAGTGCGGAAATCACTGTCGGGGTAAGCGGTCTGGTAACATCCCCGATCCCGAGGCGGATGATCTTCTTTTCGGGATGAGCTTCCTGATAGGCGCTGACTTTCTTTGCTATCGTTGAAAAAAGATAGCTTCCCGGCAGTTTCAGATAGTTTTCATTGATCTTCAGCATGAATTGATTCTCCCTTTCTCAGTACAAAGTACTTCTGTTTTTCAGCAGTTATGATAAACGGCAGTATGCTCGTTAATAATCAAATTCATAGTCCGGATACTCGATCCGCTCCAGCGTCAGGCCACAGGCCGGTGCCGTAGGACCGGAAGCATCCCTGTTTTTTGCCTTCAGCATGTCAGGAACCGCGTCCGCAGGAAGATTCCCTTTCCCGATCTCCATCAGCGTACCGGCAATGATCCGGACCATATTATAGAGAAAGCCGTCGCCGGTTACCGTGATCGTAAGGATCTCCCCTTCTTTCTCTACTTTTATATCATAGATCGTGCGGATTGTCGTGGGGGAACTGCGTCCGACCGCGGCAAAGCTTTCAAAATCATGCGTGCCGACCAGGTCCTTCGCGGCAGCCCTCATCCGGTCGATATCCAGCTTCCAATGGCAGAAATAATGGTTATTCCGGATAATAGGATCCTGAAACGGCCCGTTCTGGATCCGGTAGCAGTAAGTCTTAACCGTTTTCGCAGCTCTGGGATTGAAGTCCAAAGGGACCTCGCAGGAATAGCGGATCCGGATATCCTCCGGAAGCCTCGCATTCAGACCGAAGGCATATTTTTCACCGGGGATCTTTGATCCGGTATCAAATACCACAACATTGCAGCGCGAGTGTACTCCGGCATCGGTCCGGCTGGCTCCTGCGGTCTTGATTTCCTCACAAAGCCACTCAGACAGTGTCTCGTTCAATATTCCCTGTATCGTTATTCCGTTGTTCTGAATCTGGAAGCCGCAGTAGGACGTTCCGTCGTACGCGGTCACGAGCAGTATCCTTCTCATTTCATCACCAGTGCAGAATTACACGCAGTACGATCACCAGCGCCAGTGCCGCCGCCATAATGCCGTACGCTATATAATCCCTTCTGTTATAACGCAAAGGTTTCATCTGGGTCCTGTTCTCTCCGCCATGATAACACCGGGCCTCCATCGCCAAAGCCAAATCATTTGCCCTTCGAAATGCCGATACAAACAGCGGCACAAAAAGAGGAACCATGGCACGGATTCTTTTAAAGATCCCTCCGGTCTCAAAATCCGCCCCCCGTGCGCTCTGGGCCTTCATGATCTTGTCGGTCTCGTCCAGCAGGATCGGAATGAACCGCAGTGCGATCGACATCATCATGGCGATCTCATGGACCGGTACCTTAAAGACTTTCAGCGGGGAAAGCAGACGTTCCAGTCCGTCGGTCAGTTTGTTCGGCGTCGTCGTAAGTGTCAGGAGGGAGGCTCCCAGGATCAGATAAACCAGCCTTAAGCCCATCAGTCCCGCAGATTCCAGTCCTTCTTCGGTAATATGGATGAACTTCCACTGGAAAAGGATCCGGCCGGGCGTAAGGAACATGTTGATGGCCATGGTCAGGATCAGAAGCACCAGCAGTGCTTTCAGTCCTTTTACCATGAATTTAAAAGGAACTTTGGAAATCAGTATCAGTGCCGCGAGATATGCGGTACAGACAATATAGCCCCAGTTATTCACGATAAAAAGGGATACCAGGTACGCAAGGGTACCGATGATCTTCGTTCGGGGATCCAGCCTGTGTATGAGCGAATCCGCCGGATAGTACTGTCCTATGGTAATATCCCGTATCATCGCTTCTCCCTCAGTGCGTCAAGGACGGACTTCTTTGCCTCTTCCACGGTAATCGCGTTCTCGTCCACATTCATGCCTCTGTTTTTAAGTTCGTGCATCAGATAGGTGATCTGCGGCGCGGAAAGCCCGATCTGCTCCAGTTCTTTATATTGACGGAAGACTTCCTTCGGCGCTCCGTCGCAGAAGATTTCGCCCCGGTTCATGACAATGAGGCGGTCCACGTATTTTGCAACGTCTTCCATACTATGAGAGACCAATACAACACTGATGCCTCTGGTATCCTGCATTTCATTCAGGGTATCAAGGATCTCATCCCGGCCCTTCGGGTCCAGACCCGCCGTCGGTTCATCCAGTATGAGCACCTCCGGCTCCATTGCAAGAACACCGGCAATGGCGACTCTTCTTTTTTGTCCGCCGGAAAGATCGAACGGGGATTTTTCAAAATAACTTTCGGAAACGCGGACATGCTTCAGCGCCTGTATGGCCGCTTCTTTGGCCTCTTCATCCGACAGTCCCTTGTTTTTCGGGCCGAAGCAGACATCTTTTAATACGGTGGTCTCAAACAGCTGATGATCCGGATACTGAAATACCAGCCCCACATGAAAACGCAGCTTTCTCCGGTCATAGCCGTTCGCCCAGATATCTTCACCGTTGAAAAGGACGCGGCCGGATGAAGGACGGATCAGCCCGTTGAAAAGCTGGATCAGCGTGGATTTTCCGCTTCCGGTATGCCCGATAAGCCCGAGGAATTCTCCGTCTTTGATCTCCAGAGAAGCATCGTTCAGGGCTTTCATTTCATAGGCCGTGCCTTCACTGTATGTGTAGCTTACATTTTCTGCTCTGAGCGGCATAAGGCCTCCACCATTTCATCCGCTGTCAGGATATCCTCCCGGATATCGACGCCTTCTTTTCTGAGTTCATAAGCCAGTTCCGTGACCTGCGGAACGTCCATTCCAAGCTCACGCATCTTTTCGACCTGTCCGAATACTTCCCGCGGAGTGCCAAAAAGAGCAATTTTCCCTTTATCCATAACAAAGATCCGATCCGCTTCGGTCAGTTCGTTCATATAATGAGTAATGTGGATCAATGTGATGTGTTCTTCTTTATTGAGTGCTTTTAACGCGTTTAAGACTTCTTTTCGGCCTGCCGGGTCGAGCATGGCCGTCGGCTCATCCAGTACGATGCACTTCGGCTTCATTGCCAGCACGCCCGCGATCGCTACCCTCTGCTTCTGCCCGCCGGAAAGCCTGTTCGGGGAATGCTCCCGATAAGCAGTCATCCCGGTGACCTCAAGCGCCTTATCCACGCGTTCCCAGATCTCTTCGGTGGGCACACCCATGTTTTCGGGGCCGAATCCCACGTCTTCCTCCACCACAGAGGCAATGATCTGGTTGTCCGGATTCTGGAAGACCATGCCGGCCGTCTGTCTTATATCCCAGATCCTGCTTTCGTCCCTGGTATCCGATCCTTCTACCCAGACAGTCCCTTCTGTCGGCATCAGGAGTGCATTCAGATGTTTGGCGAAAGTCGATTTCCCGGACCCGTTGTGTCCTAGGATCCCGATGAACTGACCCGGTTCAACATCCAGGCTCACACCGTTCACCGCTGTTGTCGTTCCGGCCGGCTTGCCATCGTCATCATAAGATAGATATTCGTAATGTACGTTTTCTGCCTTGATTATTGACATCTTTAATTATTATGCTACCGATGCTTACAAAGTTTCCGGCTGTTTTACTGTTCCCGCTGCGTTGTCAATGATCGTCCAGATCTCATCCCGGCCCTGTCTTGTTTCAGCAGAGAACGGAATCAGGACGGTGTCTTTGTCCAGCTCCAGACCTTTTCTCACAGCTGAAAGCTGTTTGCTGATCTGGCTTCTTTTTATTTTATCCAGTTTCGTGGCGATAATAACGGGCCGGTAATGGTTCTCCTGGATCCAGGAGTACATCAGCCGGTCATTTTCCGTCGGATCATGGCGGATATCGACCAGCAGAAACACCGCTTTCAGGTCTTCGGAACGATGCAGATAATCCTCGATCATCTTTCCCCATTTGGAACGGACCTGCAGGTTGGCCGTCGCATAGCCGTATCCGGGAAGGTCGACCAGGAACAGTTCATCGTTGATATGGTAATAATTGATCGTCTGCGTTTTGCCCGGTTTCGCACTCGTCCGGGCCAGATTCTTCCGGTTCATCAGGCAGTTGATGAGCGAGGATTTGCCCACGTTGGAGCGTCCCGCGAAAGCGATCTCGGGCTGTCCGGTCTTCGGCAGCGTACTGGTCACGCCGCAGACGATATCAAGTGCTGCTTTTTTGATGATCATTTTTCGATACCAGTGCGATCTCGAGTACCTGGTTCAGTTCCGTAACATAATGCAGCTCCAGGCCTTCCGTGATCTCCGCTTCCATCTCTTCCACATCCGGCCGGTTCTCTTCCGGAACGATCACGGTCGTAATTCCTGCTTTACGCGCAGCCAGCAGTTTTTCCTTCAGTCCACCGATGGGCAGGACCCTGCCCCTGAGGGTGATCTCCCCTGTCATGGCCACGTCGGAACGAACGGCAATACCTGTGATCGCAGAAAGCATGGCCGTCGCCATGGTAATGCCGGCAGAGGGTCCGTCCTTCGGTACCGCGCCTTCCGGGATATGGATGTGTATGTCTTTTTCCTGGAAAAAGCTGTCTTCGATATTGTACTTTTTCGCCTGTGAACGGATACAGCTGATGCCGGCGAGAGCGGATTCTTTCATGACGTCGCCCAGCTGGCCGGTAAGACGGACCTCGCCTTTTCCGGGCATGATGTTGACTTCGACCTCCAGCGTTTCGCCGCCGACCGAAGTCCACGCAAGGCCGCGTACGATCCCGACTTCCGGCTTTTTATTCGCCATGGTGACATGGAACTTCCTTTTTCCGAGGAACTCGCTTAAGTTTTTGCCGGTCACGGAGATCTTTTTGACGCCCTCTTCCTGAATCTTCAGGGCGCTCTTCCGGCAGATCTTCCCGATCTGGCGCTCCAGCTGACGCACGCCGGCCTCCCTGGTATACCCGGAGATGATCTCTGAAACGGCTTTGTCGGAGATGCGAAGCGCCGAGCGGGCAATTCCGTTTTTATCTTTCTGCTTGGGAATCAGATGCTCCTTTGCGATATGCTCTTTTTCATTCTCCGTGTAGCTGGAGATCTCAATGACCTCCATACGGTCCATAAGCGGTCTCGGGATCTGGTTCGGGTCATTGGCTGTCGCAATGAAAAGCACTTCGGAAAGGTCGATCGGGATCTCAATATAATGATCCGAAAACCGGCAGTTCTGCTCCGGATCCAGCACTTCAAGCAGTGCTGCCGAGGTATCGCCGCGGAAATCGGAACCGACTTTGTCGATCTCGTCCAGAAGCATGAGCGGATTCTTTACGCCCGCCTGCTTGATTCCTTCCGCGATGCGGCCGGGCATCGCCCCGATGTAGGTACGTCTGTGTCCCCTTATCTCCGCCTCGTCGCGGATCCCGCCCAGACTCATCCGGATGTATTTTTTGTCGAGCGCCCTTGCCACCGACTTCGCAATGGAGGTCTTGCCCGTTCCGGGAGGCCCGACCAGGCAGAGGATCGGGCTGTCGCCTTTCTTTGTAAGGATACGTACAGCCAGAAATTCCAGTATTCTTTCCTTAATGGATTCAAGACCGTAATGGTCTTCTTTTAAGATCTGCCTTGCACGGGAAAGATCGTTGTTGTCTTCCGACATCTTATCCCACGGAAGAGCCAGCAGCGCTTCGATATAACCCCGGATAACACTTCCTTCTGACGGGTTGTTTTCTCCGATGCTTTCAAGCCTGCCGATCTCTTCACGGATCTTATCCTTAACGTAGTCCTGCGCCTCGAGTTCGTCGCACTTCCTGCGGTATTCCTCCACACGGGATCCGGAATTGTCGTCGCCGAGCTCCTCGCGGATGATCTTGATCTGCTCACGAAGGACATACTCCTTCTGATTCTGATCCAGTTTTTCCCGGATCCTGTTCTGAAGATCGACCCGGATGCCCGCGATCTCGGTTTCACTCGAAAGGAAGACACAGAGGGCATCAAAACGATCCTCCGGTTTTACCGCATTTAAAAAGATCTGTGCCTGCTCCCATGTGAAAGGCAGCTGAATACCGATCTGGTCGACCAGCCTGGTAAGGTCCGTTATATCCAGGATCTGCATCATCAGGTCCGTACTGACCTTGCCGGTCGCCTGGCAGTAATCGTAAAAAAGATCTTTTAAAGCGTTGAGCCGCGCTGCTGTTTCGTTTGCGGAAAGCTTCTGTCCGGCATCGGATACCGGGGCAGCCAGTGCTTCCAGATACCCGTTTTCATCATTCAATCCGACCAGTCTCGCCCTTTGTTCGCCTTCCACCAGTACACGGATCAGACCCTTGGGCATCTTGATCAGCTGCTTAATGGTCCCGATGGTCCCAACATCGTACAGATCTTCTCTGCTCGGCTCTTCGCAGTTCATATCGATCTGTGTAATAAGGAAAATGCTCTGGTCGCTGACCATTGCATTCTCCACGGCTTTGATCGATTTTTCCCTGCTGATATCAAAATGCATGATCATGCCCGGCAGAACGCAGGTCGCCCTTAAGGCGACTGCAGGCATGAGTTTTTTTTCGGTGTTCATGATGCTTTCTCCGGCGTTTCGGTGTTTTTCCTTCTCGTTTTATGATTCTTTTCGGGAAGCCCGGCCTCTTCCGACCGGATCAGAAGCGGAAGTCCGTCTCCTTCCACCGCTTCTTTGGTAACACGGCAGAAGTTTACCTCTTCATTTGAAGGCATTTCAAACATCGTATCCATCATGGTCTTTTCCATCACGGAACGCAGTCCTCTGGCCCCGGTACCCCGGGATGCAGAAATATGAGCCATTTCACGCAGCACATCTTCGTCGAAGGTCAGTTCGACGCCGTCCAGCGCGAACAGCTTTTTGTACTGCTTTACAAGGGAGTTTTTCGGCTCCGTAAGGATCTGCACAAGGGCATCCTCATCCAGATCGTGCAGTGTAGCAACAACGGGCAGTCTTCCTACCAGCTCCGGAATGATCCCGAATTTGATCAGGTCCTCGGGCATTACGCCTTCCAGGACTTCACCGACCGATTTCTCTTTTGCCTGAGTGAGCTCCGTATTGAAACCGATCGCCTTGGTATCGGTCCTTCTTTTGATGATCTTTTCCAGTCCGTCGAATGCACCGCCGCAGATAAAAAGGATGTTTGTCGTGTCGATATGGATAAACTCCTGCTGCGGATGCTTTCTTCCTCCCTGCGGGGGAACATTGGCGATCGTGCCTTCCACGATCTTCAGAAGAGCCTGCTGGACTCCTTCTCCCGAAACATCACGGGTGATCGAGGTATTCTCGGACTTTCGTGTGATCTTATCGATCTCGTCAACGTAAATGATCCCGTGGCTTGCCTTTTCGATGTCAAAATCAGCAGCCTGGATCAGCCGCAGGAGAATGTTTTCAACGTCTTCACCGACATAGCCGGCCTCGGTCAGGTTGGTGGCATCCGCGATCGCGAACGGCACGTTCAGGATCCGGGCCAGGGTCTGGGCCAGAAGCGTTTTTCCGCAGCCTGTCGGGCCGAGCATCAGGATATTGCTCTTCTGCAGTTCGACATCATCGCTGTCCGTATTCAGGATGCGCTTGTAATGATTGTACACCGATACGGAAAGGATCTTCTTGGCCTCTTCCTGACCAATGACATACTCATCCAGTACTTCCTTTATCTGTTTGGGCTTCATCAGGTTAACAGCCCATTCATCCTCCGGCGCTTCATCGAAATTATCGAGTTCCTCCATGAGTATCTCATCACAGAGTTCCACACATTCGTCACAGATAAACACACCGGCAGGTCCGGCAATCAGTTTTCTAATCTGTCCTTCCGGCTTTCCGCAGAAAGAACATCTCGGTGGTGATATTCTCTGACTCATTTTTTTCCTTTCAAAAATTCTTTAAAGGGTGTATCTTTCAAAACTCCGATACACCCTTATTGATCATCTCTGTGTTATTACTTCGTCGATAATGCCGTATTCCTTTGCTTCATCGGCTGTCATGTAATTGTCTCTTTCGGTATCCGCCGCGATCCGTTCCAGCGGCTGACCGGTATTCTCTGCCAGTATCTTATTCAGCTTCTCCTTGATCCGCAGGATCTGTTCGGCAACGATGCTGATATCAGTAGCCTGGCCCTTTGCACCGCCTGAAGGCTGGTGTATCATGATCTCCGAATTTGGAAGTGCAAAGCGTTTTCCTTTTGTACCTCCCGCAAGAAGGAAGGCTCCCATGCTTGCCGCCATCCCGACGCAGATCGTAGAGACATCGCACTTGATGTATTTCATGGTGTCATAGATCGCCATTCCCGCAGTAACCGATCCTCCCGGGCTGTTGATGTATACATGGATGTCCTTGTTCGGATCTTCGGACTCCAGAAACAGCAGCTGAGCAACAACGATACTGGCGCTGGCGTCATTCACTTCCTCCCCCAGGAAAATGATCCTGTCTTTCAACAGTCTGGAGAAAATGTCATAGCTGCGTTCTCCGCGGCTGGTCTGTTCAATTACATATGGGATAAGGCTCATTTATGATTACTCCTCTTCTTTCTTTTCTTCCGGCTCGGCTTCTGCTTCCGCAGGCTCTTCCGCAGCTTCTTCCGCAACGGCCTTGACCGCCTCTTCCGCTTCGCTCTTCATGGCTTCTTCTGCTTCTTTGGTAGCTGCTTCGGTCTCTACCGCGTTCTCGCCGAGAAGTTCCAGAGCCATCTGAAGCTTGAGATCCGCTTTCATATCATCCGCATAATTCTCCGGAATATAGGACTTGTAATCCTCTACGCTGATGCCGTACATCTTTGCGGCATTCTCCAGCTCTTCTTCCACTCTTTCGTCGGTCGCTTCCAGATTCTCAAGCTCTGCGATCTTCGCGAGGGTGAAGGAATTCCGAAGTTCGGTCTGTGCCTGATCATAGTTGTGGTTCATAAACGCGTCAGGAGTCATGCCCATGATCTGCAGGTACTGGTTGATATCGATCCCCTGCTGCTGGACCCGGTTGGCAAAATCTTCCGCCATTTTCTGGGCATGTTCGCGGATCAGCATTTCAGGAAGCTCGATCTTGGCCTGCTTGGCGACTTTCGCGAGTGCGGCCTGTCTTCTGCTGTTCTCGGCCTGTTTTTCTTTTCTTTCGACGATCTTTTTCTTTACGTCTTCCTTATATTCTTCAAAAGTATCAAATTCGGAAACGTCCTGAGCGAATTCATCGTCCAGTTCCGGGATCTCCTTGGTCTCGATACGATGGATCGTGCAGTGGAAAACAGCGTCCTTGCCTTTCAGATCCTCTGCATGATAATCTTCGGGGAAACGAACCTCTACGTCTTTTTCCTCACCGGCGTTCACACCGACCAGCTGTACTTCAAAGCCGGGGATAAACTGGTTGCTTCCAAGAACGAGGGAATGATTCTCAGCGCTTCCGCCTTCAAATTCAACACCGTCGATAGTTCCCTTGTAATCCAGGACAACGGTGTCACCCATCTTAGCCGGGCGGTCATCCACGGTGATCACACGGGCATTCTTTTCCTGCTCGCGCTTGAGATCCGCGTCGACCTCTTCATCCGTCACTTCGATCTTATTGATCGGCACTTCGATGCCCTTGTAATCGCCCAGCTCTACTTCCGGATAAACGGCTACAAGTGCAGTAAAGATAAAGGGAAGGCCCTTCTCGATCTGGACGACATCGATCTCCGGACGGGTAAGGATCTTCAGTTCCGACTCTTCCGCAGCCTTCGGATACGCTTCTTCGATCGCATTGTTTGCAGCTTCTTCAAAGAATACCTGAGCGCCGTACAGTTTTTCTATGATCTGACGCGGAACCTTGCCCTTTCTGAATCCCGGGATCGCGATCTGGCTCTTCTGCTTCAGATAGGCTTTCTGGATCGCTTTTTCAAAATCTTCTGCTGAAACCTCTATGGTCAGCTTTGCCATGTTTTTGTCAAGGTTCTCGACGGTTACGCTCATTGCTTTTTCTCCTTACACGATATATTTATTCTTCCGTTTTTTGCCGGAGCAGAAGCTTCCGGCCGGGTTTCGGATCCGTTTGTTTTTCTGATGCGCAAAAAGCTTCGTTTTTGTCCGCAATCATCAGTGGATTATAACATAGCCTATACTATTAAGCAAGAAGATTCTTTCTTGACACAGCCCCTGATGCAGGCTTACAATAAAGCGATGGATCAGGGCGCAAAGCCCAATTCTCCGGTCCGATGAGGAGGTGAGCAGCATGGATGCAGGTGGCAGTTATCACTCGTGCTTTTACAATACTATGAAAAGAGGACAAACACATGAACGAACAGGTGTTTCTGGATCTCTTACAGGCACGGGAGTACAAAGCTGTAAGGAGTATCCTGAATGTAATGAACGCCGTGGACATCGCTGCTCTCATGGAGGACTTAGAGGAGCGTGACCTGGCGCAGGCCTTCCGTCTCATTCCGAAGGAGAAGGCTGCCGAAGTCTTTACCAATATGAACACGGACCAGCAGTCCGCCCTGGTATCGATCTTCACGGAAAAAGAACTGAAGGACATGCTCGACGACATGTTCCTGGATGACACGGTCGATCTGCTCGAAGATCTCCCGGCCAATCTTGTCACCAGGATTCTCGAATCCGTCAATTCCGAAAAAAGAAGAACCATAAACCAGCTTTTAAACTACCCCGAAGATTCCGCCGGAAGCGTGATGACCACGGAGTATGTTTCGCTGCGCAAAACCACCACCGTTGCGGACGCGTTAAAGCTTATCAAAAAGATCGGTATCCGAAAGGAAACGATCTATACCTGTTATGTTCTGGAAAACAGAAAACTGGTCGGTATCGTTGAAGCCAAAGACCTACTTACCGAAGACGATGATGTCAAAATGGAAGACATCATGGAGACCAACGAAGAGATCATCTCCGTAACGACCCATACTGACCAGGAGGAAGTGGCCAAACTCTTTACCAAATACGATCTGCTGGCCCTGCCGGTTACCGATAACGAAGGCATGATGGTCGGCATCATCACCGTCGACGACGCGATGGACGTCATGGAAGAAGAGGTCACGGAGGATATGGCCAAGATGAGCGGTATCACGCCCAACGACCAGCCCTATCTCGAGACTTCGGTCTTCCGCGAGGTCCGGAACCGAATCCCCTGGCTTCTGATCCTCATGCTTTCCGCAACGATCACCGGCGCCATCCTTACGCATTATGAGCATGCATTTGAAGCGATCCCGATCCTCGTTTCGTTCATCCCGATGCTCATGGACACCAGCGGTAACTGCGGCTCCCAGGCTTCTACCCTGGTCATCCGCGGACTGGCCGTCGACGAGATCCATCTGGGCGATGTTTTCCGTGTTATGTTCAAAGAATTCCGGGTATCCATCCTGATCGGAATCATCCTCGCGCTCATCAACGGGGTCCGGATCCTGATCATGAACCGCAACCCGGTCATCGCACTGATCGTCGGACTGGCACTGGTCTGCTCGATCATCATCGCAAAGTTCATCGGATGCATGATGCCCATGCTCGCTACAAAGCTGAAGATCGACCCGGCGCTCATGGCGTCACCCCTGATCACTACCATCGTCGATGCCTGTTCGATCACGATCTTCTTTACCATCGCCGTAGCGATACTCGGATTATAAAAAAACGGCTTCATTTCGCGGCTACAGGAGGCCGGAAAGAAGCTCTCAATGAGAATCGGAACAGCGGGGACATATCCTTTTTGAATAAGATATATCCCCGCTGATGTTTTACTTCTTCTTCGGACGGGTCCAGGTCATGTATTTGCAGGTGGGGTAATTGGAGCACGCATAATACCTCCGCCCCTTCTTTGTCCTGCGGACGATCAGTTCGGCTCCGCAGTCCGGACAGTCGGCTCCTGCTTTTTCTACTATAGACTTGGTGTTCCTGCACTCCGGGAAGCCGGGGCACGCGAGGAACTGTCCCCTTGGTCCGAATTTGATGACCATGTTGCGTCCGCATTTTTCACAGATCACATCAGTCACCTTATCCTCAATTTTGACTCTTGAAAGCTCCGCTTCCGCTTTGGATACGGATTTTACAAGCTCCGGCCAGTAATCACGCAGGACATCTTTCCAGTTGACCGTCCCGTCTCCTACTTTATCCAGTTTCTCTTCCATGTCGGCTGTAAAATGGACGTCAACGATATTCGGGAATGCCTCTTTCATCAGGTTGTTGACGGCTTCTCCGAGCTCTGTAACAAAAAGGTTCCGGCCTTCCTTGGAAATATAATGCCGGGAAAGGATCGTGGAGATCGTCGGAGCATACGTACTGGGTCTTCCGATGCCGAGTTCTTCGAGCGCACGGACAAGCGTCGCTTCCGTGTAATGTGCCGGGGGCTGGGTGAAGTGCTGTTCTTCCGCAAGTTCTTTCAGCGGCGTCTCGTCACCGTTCTTCAGAGCAAATACGCCCGCGTTTGTTTCTCTCTTTTCATCATCCTGGGTATAGACCGCAAGGAAGCCTTCAAACGTCAGTTTGGACGCCTGCGCATGGAAGGAATAGCCGTTTGCCATGATCACGGCGTTGGCATTGTTGTAGACTGCGTTCTTCATCCGGCTGGCTGTAAAACGCTTCCAGATGAGCTGGTATAACCGGAAAAGGTCGCGGCCCAGATCGTCTTTGACCGATGCCGGCGTCCTCGTGATATCCGTCGGACGGATCGCTTCGTGAGCATCCTGAACATTCGCGCTGCCCGCTGCAGTATTCCTGCTGCCGGAAACATAGTTTGTCCCGTACTGTTTACGGATAAAGTCTTTTGCGGCCGCATCCGCTTCGTCAGAGACACGGACCGAGTCGGTTCTCAGGTAGGTGATCAGGCCGACAGAACCCTGACCTTTGATATTGATGCCTTCATAAAGCTGCTGGGCAAGACGCATGGTCTTCGAAGTTGAGAAGTTCAGCAGCCTTGACGCTTCCTGCTGAAGTGTCGACGTAGTGAACGGCAGAGGCGCTTTTTTTATCCGGTCGTTTTCTTTTATGTCAGAAACCTTATACTTTGCGCCTTCAATTGTCTTACGGACCTCTTCAACGTCCTGTTTGCACTTAAGGTTCGTTTTCCGGTTTCCTTTCCCATGGAAATGAGCCTCAAACGTTTTCTTTTTATCCGCTGTATAAAGCTTTGCGTCCAAAGACCAGTACTCTTCCGGCACGAACGCATTGATCTCGTCTTCCCGGTCGGCTATGATCCGCACCGCGACAGACTGAACACGGCCAGCGCTTAAGCCCCTGCGGACTTTTTTCCAGAGAACGGGACTGATCTTATAGCCCACCATCCTGTCCAGACAGCGCCTGGCCTGCTGTTCATCCACAAGGTCCATGTCCAGTTCCCTTGCCTGTTTCAAGGAAGCTTTTACCGCCGTCTTTGTGATCTCGTTGAACGTGATCCTTTTCATTTTTTTCGGATCCAGCTCCAGTGCGCAGGCCAAATGCCAGGAAATGGCTTCTCCCTCACGGTCCGGGTCGGTTGCCAGATAAACCGCGTCGGCATTTTTTGCGGCTTTTTTCAGGTCGGATACGAGCTGTCCTTTTCCCCGGATCGTTATGTATTTCGGTTCAAAATCGTTTTCGGTATCGATACCGAGCGTGCTCTTGGGAAGATCCCTTATATGTCCCATGGACGCGGTCACTTCATAATTGCTTCCAAGGAACTTTTTCACCGTATTGACTTTTGCCGGTGATTCGACGATCACAAGATTATTTGCCACGATTTTTCCTCCGATTCTCTTCTTAATTAATAGGCGTCTAAAGCGACACCTATAAGATATACAACAAAAATAAGATTATTTCAACGCTTATTTTAAGAGACAGCTTAAAGAAATCGTTTTCCCGATCACATCCTTCAATAATCCCCCGTGAAGGACTGGCAACAGATCCCGATTTCCAGTCCGGTCTCTTCTGCCAGCATTTCCAGGCTTTTCGGCATGAAAACTGATCGCTATTGGAATCTTTTTTGGAAATGTTCAGACTGCTTTTCTTAAAGGTTTTATCGTTTAAGGCACACTGTTTACTAAGGATCTGTTCCGGAGAACTCCTGTTGACTTAACAATCTATGGTGAACCCAACACGGATGTGTCCTTCCGGAATAAAGAAAGCGGAAGCTTTCGCCTCCGCCGGTAATGATGCCGTATTCGCTTTTACCTGTCTTTCCCATCTTAACGCATCTTGACTGTATTGCCCCTGCAGTCTTTACTCTGCGATGCTGGATCCCCTTATTACCAGGTCCGGCTCCAGCATTACTGTCTTCTTTCCCGGAGTACTGCCTAAGATCATAGAGAGAATCATCTTCCCGGCCTCCGTTCCCATGTCATCGAAAGGCATATCGACACTGGTGAGGCGGACTTCTCCGCGTTCGGGCTTTAAATAATTTCCGTAGCCGGTCACGGCAATGTCCCCTGGCACCAAAAGACCGCTGTTCTGGAAATGACGGATCAGGTCCTGAGCCATCCGGTCGCTGTAGCATACGATTGCATCGCATCTTCGGTTTTTCATCATCTGGTCGATCACGATCTTCGGCTTTTTCGTCCGGTCTTCGGAATGGAACCAGACCACACCTTCCGGGTCATAGGCAATGCCAGCCTCCTGAAGCGCCTGTACGTAACCCTTATGGCGCTCGTATCCGTCTGCGTCGTCCGCCTTAAACAGGCCGACGATGTTTTTACGGCCGGTCGCGATCAGATGCCGCGTCACAAGATAGGCCCCGCGGCTGTCGTCGATCAGCAGCTTGGGACTGTCTACCGTCTGCGGATAGGTACTGCGTATAAAAACATAAGGGATCCCCAGCCTGTCCAGCAGTCTGTACATGGACATATGGTGGCAGAGCATCTCGCTCTTGCTCGGCTCGATAATGATCCCGTTGACGTTCTGCGCTATAAATTCCTTGAGTATTCTTTCTTCTTTGATCTGGTTGTTTCCGGCATTGCGGATAAGAAGCGAGTAGCCCTCCTTAAGGACCTCACTGCTTAAACTGTTCAGAATTCTCGGGGCAGCATGCTCTGATACGCTCGAAAAGATCACGCCGATGGTATTCTCATCCATCGAACCTTTTTTTCGGAATATAGTTCTGGGAACGGAAGCCAGCCTGGCGCCGAACTCCCGGAACAGAATCGTTCTTTTTGTCCTGACGGTTTCTTCCATCGCAGCCTTTCTATCCACTGCACTGTCCCCCCGCAGCTGACTGCTTTTATTATTTTACACCGGGGCCCTTAAAATGTCCATAACCTCCGGTATTTCTTCCATTTCGACATGAAGGATCTGCTTTGCATGGGGCGCAGAGGCCTGCGGCATTCCTTCCTCATCAAAGATCCCGGTTACCCGGACAGACCGGTTTTCCCCGGACGGTTTCATCACTTCGATCCGATCGCCGACACAGAATTTGTTCTTCTGCTCGACAACCGCCCTTCTATCCGGATCGATCTCCCGAACGATCCCTAAATAGACCGCCTCTTTTTTGTACGTACTCTCATTGTAGATCTGCGCCTCCTCGGACGGCTTTCCGAAGAAAAAGCCCGTAGTGTATTCCCGATAGGTACAGCCTGCGATCTGCTCGAGGTACCAGCTCATGTTTTTCCGGTAAAGCTCCGGATCCTCAAACCAGTCATCAATGGCTTTCCGGTAGGTTCTGGCAGCAACAGCCGTATAAAGCGCATTCTTCATCCGGCCTTCGATCTTAAAGCTGTCGATCCCGGCACCGACCAGTTCGGGAATATGCCCGATCATGCAGAGATCCTTGGAATTGAAAATATAGGTCCCTCTTTCGTTTTCAAATACCGGGAAAAACTCGCCCGGCCGGCTTTCCTCCATCAGTGTATAGTTCCAACGGCAGGGATGCGTACAGGCGCCCCTGTTGGCGTCGCGCCCTGTCAGGAAATTGGAAAGAAGGCACCGGCCGGAATAGGATATGCACATGGAGCCGTGCACAAAAGTCTCCAGCTCCATATCTGCCGGCATCTTCTCTTTCATGGTCTTAAGTTCTTCCAGAGAAAGCTCACGGGCACTGATCACGCGCTTTGCACCGGCATCGTACCAGAACCGGCAGGTCCTATAATTCGTGTTGTTTGCCTGTGTACTGATGTGGATATCGATCTCCGGGCAGACTTCCCTTGCAATGGAAAAAACGCCCGGATCGGAAATGATCAGTGCATCCGGGCGCATGTTTTTCAGCTCCTTAAAATAATCCCGGACTCCTTCCAGATCCGCATTATGCGCAAATATATTAGCTGTAACATATACTTTTTTGCTTCTCTCGTGCGCGTAACGGATACACTCGTCCATCTCGGACGGTGAGAAGTTTTTTGCCTTGGCCCGCAGTCCGAAGGCTTCGCCTCCTAAGTATACCGCGTCTGCTCCGAAAGCAAATGCCGTTTTCAGATTTTCCGGGCTTCCAGCAGGAAGCAGCAGTTCAGGTTTCTTTTTCATCCGGTTTATCCTTCATAACACAAAGTGCTGCGCCGTCTCCCAGCGGCAGGATACTGGTCTCCAGTTCTTCATCTGCTTTCAGTGCGAAAAGGAAATCCCGCATTCTCTTATGAATGGTCCGGTCTCTTCTTTCGGTCAGAAAGCGGGAACGGCAGATATCTCCGCCTTTTAAAACATTGTCTGCGAGAAGCACGCTGTCCTTTTTCATCAGCCGTTTGATATTCTCTAAAAAATGGATATACTGCCCCTGTGCCGCATCCAGAAAGATCAGGTCATATGGTCCGTCAAGCGTTTCCAGCACGTCGGAAGCGTCGCCCCGGATGAATTCGATCCGGGATGCCCGGCCCGACCGTTCAAAGTTCTCCAGAGCCTTCGGGATCCGTTTTTCATAATTCTCTATAGTAGTGATCCGGCAGTCTTCCGGTGCGTACTGCGCCATTAAAAGCGCTGAAAAGCCGGTAGCCGTTCCGATCTCCAGAATACTCTTGGGCTTTCGTAAAAGAAGCAGGGTTCGCAAGAAACTCTGCATCTCTCTTCGGATAACGGGAATCTTTTCCAGGATTGCTTCGTGGTAGATCTCTTCCAGAAAAGGCGTGTTTCCCTTATCAATGGCATTGATAAAAGCGGTCGTGTTCGGATCGGTGATCATGGGCTTTGCGGGTCAGTCCTCCTCTTCTTCCTCTTCCGTCCGGGACATGAACTCCAGCATTTCACTCACCGTCATGGATGTATTCAGCACATACGGTTTGGGGACGATGGAATGCGCGTATCCGTAGACGTTTGCCTGGATGATAAAGGCTTCAACGGACTCGTCGATCAGCCCTTCCTCGATCAGCAGTTCACCGATCTCCCGGATGGACATGTCTTTTGTGATCACAATGGTTTTGTTCTCGCCCTTATCTGCCGATTCGGCAACCGGTTTTGCGGAAAACGCTTCATAGCCCAGGGCAAAAAGCTTTTTTGCACCGAAATAGATCAGCACGGCGATCAGTACCAGGATCAGGATCCGGATAACGAGCTTCAGCCCTGACAGCGCGATTCGATAGCCTTTCTTCTGTTTTCCGTCAAAATAGGACGTGTCCATGGATCAGGCCTCCATAATGACCGGAAGGATCATCGGCCTTCTCTGGGTCTGCTTCCATACGAAGCCGCCGAGCCGGTCCTTAATATCGTTTCTCATCTTATTCCAGTCCTTTACCTTCCGGTTTAAGTTCTGTTCTGCAGCTTCCAGTGCGATCGCTTTGGCCTGTTCGATCAGATCTTCAGATTCCCTGACGTAAACAAAGCCTCTTGAGACGATCTCCGGCCCGGCGATCAGCATCCCGGAACCGCTTTCGATCGTAAGCGCAACAATAATGATACCGTCTTCGGAAAGCTTATGCCGGTCTTTGATGACCACGTTTCCGACATCGCCGATTCCCAGCCCGTCTACCATCACGGCGCCGGTCTGGACCTGATCGACCACAGAGGCAAACTCCTGATCCAGCTCCAAAACATCGCCGGAACGCAGGATAAAGATATCCTCTTTCGGAATTCCCATTTCCGATGCCAGTTTGGCATGCGCCAGAAGATGTCTGTACTCTCCGTGCACGGGGATCGCATATTTCGGTTTGACAAGGGAATAGATCAGCTTGATCTCCTCCTGCCTTGCGTGTCCGGATACATGCGTATCCTGAAATATTACTTCGGCCCCCAGCCCGATCAGTTCGTTCATGACCTTGGAAACGGCTTTTTCATTTCCCGGGATCGGATTGGAGCTGAAGACAATCACGTCACCGGTCTTGATATCCACTTTTTTATGGATCCCGGCCGCCATTCGGGACAGAGCAGCCATCGACTCGCCCTGGCTTCCCGTAGTGACGATGACCAGCTGTTCATCCGGATAGTTTTTCATCTGGTCAATGGAGATCAGCGTGTTCTCCGGAATCTTTACATAGCCCAGCTCGATCGCTGTTTCAATAACATTTACCATGCTCCGGCCTTCAACCACGACTTTCCTGTCGAATTTTGAGGCAGAGTTGATGACCTGCTGCACCCGGTCCACGTTGGACGCGAACGTCGCCACGATCAGGCGGTTGGTGCTGTTCTCGGCAAAGATCTTGTCAAAGGTCTTGCCGATGGTCTTTTCGGAAGAAGTAAAGCCTTCCCTTTCGGCATTGGTACTGTCGCACATCAGCGCAAGAACGCCTTTTTTCCCTAACTCGGCAAACCGGCCGAGATCGATCACATCGCCGAATACCGGCGTATAATCCACTTTAAAATCCCCGGTATGGATCACCGTACCGGAAGGACAGGTGATCGCCAGTGCCGCCGCATCCTGAATACTGTGATTCGTGCGGATGAATTCGATTTTAAAATCTCCCAGGTTGATGGTCTGGCCGTATTTTACAGTCTTCCTGCGGACATTGTTTAACAGGGAATGCTCTTCCAGCTTGTGTTCGATCAGCCCCATGGTCAGCCTGGTAGCATACAGCGGGGCATTGACCGCTTTCAGCACATACGGTGTTGCGCCGATGTGATCTTCGTGTCCGTGCGTAAACACAAAGCCTTTGATCTTGTCTGCGTTGTCCTTTAAATACGTGATATCGGGAACCACAAGGTCGATTCCCAGCATATCATCAGCAGGGAAAGCCATTCCGCAGTCCACGATGATCACGCTTTCCCCGTATTCAAATGCAGTAATATTCATCCCTATCTGCTCAAGGCCCCCAAGGGGAATAATACGCAGCCGTGTTCTGTTTTCAGTTTTCAAGATATCCTCCGTTTCTTACAGGATGATCTCCGCATCTTCCATCATCCGTCGGAATACGTCTGCAATGGCCTCGAGTTCCTCCTGATCCAGGACCATAACGTAATTCGCCGTCTCATCTCCGTCTGCGGATGTATCCTTTAATATATAAGCGTCAGTTTCTCCTTCGGGAGCTTCCGAAACAAGAAGATAATCAGACCCGTTTACCCTGGTCTGCTCCTGAACGAAGAATACTGCTTCATTTCCGTCTTCATCTTTAAATACAACACTGTCGCCCTGTCTTATATCCATGATGAACCAACCCTTTCACTTCCCGGTTTCGGCCGCGTCTTCATCTGCGGCCAAGGTATTATTCCGATAATCCAGATAATTCTGCAGAATGAATTCGGCAGCGATCGTATCCACGATTTTTTTTCGCTTCGTTCCGCGGATATCAAGCTCATTCATGATCTGGCCCGCCTGGACCGTGGTCAGCCTTTCATCCCACATAATAACATCAAGACCGGTGCGTCTCTTAAGTTCGTCCCTGAATTCGTACGAGAGCTTGGCCCGGTCCCCGATATCGTCATTCATATGTTTCGGCAGCCCTAAAACGATTAGGCCGACGTCGTATTCGGCAATCAGAACGTCGATCCTTGCAAGGGTCTGCCTCAGTTTTTTTTCTCTTTCCCGTCTTATTGTTTCAACGCCGGAAGCGATGATGCCAAAAGGGTCGCTGACGGCTACCCCTACGGTTTTGCTTCCGAAGTCGAGCCCCATGATACGGCTCAATCAGGATTCTCCTCCCAGGATCTGTTCTTGATATACTCTTTAAGCAGTTCCTCGACGATCTCGTCCCGCTCGATCTTCATGATCAGGCTGCGCGCGCCATTGTGGCTCGTGATGTAGGTCGGATCTCCGGACATAATATATCCGACGATCTGAGATACGGGATTGTAACCCTTGTCCTCCATCGCCTCGTAGACCTGCTCGAGGATCTTCTTCACGGATACTTCAGTATCCGGACTGATCCTGAAAAACTGTGTACTGCCTAAATCTGCCATTAAGCGCTCCTGTGTCTCCTTTTTAAATAGTTTGCTGAAACATACTTTCAGATTATTGTATAACAGAATTACTCTGTTGTCAAAAACCTGCTTTTTTCCTGTCGCATCCAGGAATGTAATGATATAATATAATAAATCACTGTAAATCCCTGCCTCAAAGGAGGAAAAGCATGAAGCGAATCGTGATCGGTATCAGCGGCGCCAGCGGTGCCATTCTCGGTATAGAACTGCTGAAGGCCTTTCAAAACCTCAATGACTGGGAGACCCACCTGGTCATCTCCGATACCGGTGAATTCACCATCACCGAAGAGACTTCCTGTACCCCGGAAGAAGTCCGCTCGCTTGCCGATCATGTTTACTCTTCGGACGACCTGGCTGCCGCGATCTCGAGCGGAACTTTTAAGACCGAGGGAATGGTCATTGTACCGTGCAGCATGAAAACGGCTGCGGGGATTGCTTCGGGATATTCGGACAACCTGCTTCTGCGGGCAGCGGATGTTACGCTTAAGGAAGGAAGGAAACTCATCCTTGTTGCACGGGAGTCCCCTTTGAGCCTAATCCATTTAAAGAACCTGGAACTTCTGGCCCAGTGCGGCGCCGTGATCCTGCCGCCGGTCGTTTCTTTCTATACAAAGCCGCAGACGATTCAGGACATCATCGACCAGATCGTCGGCCGCGTCCTGAATTCCCTGGGCATCGACAGCTCCCTTCTGAAGAGATGGACGCCGGATGAATGATAATACAATTCCCGGCAGCACACATCACAGCATCACGGCATCTTCATAAGGGATCGTGAAGATCCGGTTTTTCAGATCTTTTGGGCTTTCGTACGCCGCCTTTTCATAACGTTTGGTATGTCCGACCCAGCAAAGCTTCCCGTTCACCCTGTCCTGCTCTTCAAAAAGGATCTCCAGCGGCGTACCCTTTCCTGACTCCAGGTATTCAGCCCTTTTGCACGCGTTCAGCTCCAAGAGGCGGCGGACCCGCTCCTTTTTGACGGCTTCCGTCAGCTGGCCGGGCATATCGTACGCCTTTGTGCCTTTTCTTCCGGAGAACGGAAATACATGTGTCTCAAAAAAGCCGACCTTTTCAACAAACCGGTATGACTCCTCAAACTCCTCTTCCGTCTCGCCGGGAAAACCTGCGATGACATCGGTCGTCAGGGCCGGACGGACAAAGCACTCCCGGATCAGGGCGCACTTCTCATAGAATTCCTCCGCTGTATAGTGACGGTTCATCCTTTTTAAGGTGGCGCTGCAGCCGCTCTGCAGGGAAAGGTGAAAATGCGGGCAGACTTTCTCAAACGAGGAAAGGCCTTTCGCAAACTCCCCGGTGATGATCCCTGCCTCTAAGGAGCCGAGGCGGATCCGATCAATGCCTTCGACCGCCGCCAGTTCTTCGATCAGCGGCAGCAGTGCCTCCCGGCCTTTGTCTTTACCGTAGGAACTCAGATGGATCCCGGTGAGAACGATCTCGCGGATCCCGGAATCTGCCAGTTTTTGTACTTCCGCACACACTTCTTTTTCATCCCTGCTGCGGATGCGTCCGCGCACATACGGAATGATACAGTACGAACAGAAGCTGTCGCATCCGTCCTGGATCTTCACAAATGCCCGGGTATGCTCCAGCGGCCGGTCTGCGGAAAGGCTTTCATATTCCGCGCCTTTCCCCAGATCCGCGAACCAGCTGTTCTGCTCCCGGTCCCGTAAAAATTTCTCCAATATAGAAACGATGTCTTTTTTTCGGTTGTTCCCGATGATAAGGTCTACGGAACGGTCCTTTAAAAGTTCCTCCCGGTCTTTCTCAACGTAGCACCCCATGGCAATGACCACCGCATCCGGATTGGATGTTTTTGCCCGGTGCAGCATCTGTCTGGATTTTTTATCTGCCACCGCCGTGACCGTACAGGTATTGATAATGATGACATCCGCGCATTCCGAAAGCAGGGTCATCTCATACCCCGCTTTTTCAAGGAGCTCCGCAGCGGCAGCCGCTTCGTAGGAGTTGACCTTGCAGCCCAGATTATGCAGATATACCTTCTTTGCCGACATTTGACCTCTTATGACTTGACATCGTCATCAGTATTTCTTAAAATCATGTCAGAAAGTGACAATTTGAAACGTGTTCGAGTGTCCTTTTTATGTAAATGTTAACCAGTTTTCTCCTCTTTGAGGAACAATGAATTTGTAGGAAGCACTGCACTATGAAAACTATTAAAATCTCTTTAGACTCTATTGATAAGGTGAAATCTTTTGTCAATATCTTGTCCAAGTTTGACTACGATTTCGATCTCGTCTCCGGAAGGTATATCATCGATGCAAAATCGATCATGGGTATCTTCAGCCTCGACCTTTCAAAACCGATCGACCTGAATATCCATGCGGACGGCAAAGAGCTCGACCTCGCATGCAAAGTTCTGGAACCGTATCGGGTAGATAAAGATTGACAATAGAAATCCAGCAGCGGGCATGGGATCCATGCCCGCTTTTTTATTGCAGACAGATTTATCCGTCGATCTCCAGGACCTCATGATCCATGATCGCTGTTTCAACCAGCGCTTCTATCGCTCCCTCAAGCTTCGTCTCCGACTTTTCGATCCGCAAAAGGTCCGGCTTCGTTACCGGGTGTTTCGCCACAAAGATCGTACAGCAGTCTTCAAACGGAAGGATCGATGTTTCATAAGTATCGATCTTCTGGGATATTTCCACGATATCCTGTTTGTCAAACGCGATCAGAGGCCGGAATACCGGCAGGCTGCAGACAGCGTTTGTGCAGGACAGGCTCTGCATGGTCTGGCTGGCTACCTGGCCTATGCTCTCACCGGTGATCAGCGCCAGATCACCTTCTTCCTTTGCCAGATGCTCCGCGATCCTCATCATATACCGGCGCATGATGATCGTCAGCTCGTCGTGTGGGCATTTATCGTAGATTGCAAGCTGGATGTCGGTAAAGTTGATGACATGCAGCTTCATTTTCCCGGTATACTGTGAAACGATTTTGGCAAGATCCACGACTTTCTGCTTCGCACGTTCACTGGTATAGGGCGGGGCATGAAAATAAACCGCATCGATCCCGATACCCCTTCTGGAGATCATGTATCCGGCTACCGGCGAATCGATCCCGCCGGAAAGGAGCAGCATGGCCCGGCCGCCGGTGCCGAGCGGAAGGCCGCCGAGGCCCTTGATCTCCTCGGAATACAGATAGATCCGGTTCCGGATCTCGATATGAATATAGACTTCCGGGTCCACCACATTGACCGACAGTTCCGGATGTTCGAAAAGGACCATCGCACCGATCTGTGCATTGACATCCATGGAATTGACCGGATAGGATTTCCTGGCCCTGCGGGTCAGGATCTTAAAAGTCATCGGTTTTCCCTGATAGACTTCCGTAATATAGTTGTTTACTTCGCGGCCGAGTGCTTCCAGGCCTTCGTCGTCCAGTATGACCACCGGGCAGATCCCGCTGATCCCGAACACACGGCACAGCGCATCCACGGCGCCTTCAAAGTCATAATCGCCCTGTGCAAGGGCAAAGATCCTTCCGGATTCCTTGGAGACGGTAAACTCCCCTTCGACCCGGGCTAAAGCTCTTTTGATCTGTTCGATCAGGGCATCTTCGAAAAGATACCGGTTTTTTCCTTTTATGCCGATCTCGGAATACTTGATTAAAAATGCATGAAACATGGACTTTCCTTTCAGTGGCGCGAATATTTCCTCAGCAGCGGAAGAAGCTCTCCTATCGCTTCCGCAGTCTGATCAATGTCTTCGGGTCTGGTCGTTTCGCAGAAGCTGAAGCGGACGGAAGACTCCATCTCAGCCTTACTGCAGCCGCAGGCGGTCAGCGTCGGACTGCCGGCGCGTTTATGGCTTGAACAGGCGCTTCCGGACGAAACGTAGATCTCTTTCTCTTCCAGCGAGTGCAATAGTACCTCACTCCGTACTCCGCAGAAGGAGGCATTCACAATGTGCGGCGCTCCCTCTGGCAGTGTCTGGCCGTGAATGACAACGTTTTCCATTTCGGAAAGGTTTTTGATCAGACGCTCCCTGAGCATCATCATATGATCGCGGTTTTCCTGCATGCGCCCGGCCATCATCTGTGCAGCGAGCGCCATGCCGGCTGCCCCCGGGACATTGTCCGTGCCGGAACGGTACCCTTTCTGCTGGCCCCCGCCTAAGATCAGCGGGTCGATCTTTACACCCTTTCCGATATACAGGATACCGGAGCCTTTCGGCCCATGGATCTTGTGGCCGCTGGCCGAAAGCATATCGATCTTGTCTCTGGAAGGACAGATCGGCAGCTTCGCGAACGCCTGGATCGCATCCACATGAAAAAGGGTTCGCGGATTGGCTTCCTTGATCGCATGTCCGATCTCTGCAACCGGCTGGACACTGCCGATCTCATTGTTGACTGCCATAACAGAGACCAGGATCGTATCCCCGCGGACCGCATTTTTTATATCTTCCGGATTTACCGTACCGGTGCAGTCCACCGGTACTTTTGTGATCTCGAAGCCCTGGCCTTCCAGGTATCGTAATGGTTCGGAAACGGCCGCATGCTCGATCGGGGTCGTGATGATATGCATGCCGGCCCTTCTGTTCGCAAAAGCCGCACCTTTCAAGGCCCAGTTGTTGGATTCGGTCCCTCCGGATGTGAAATAGATGTTCTTTTCTTCGGTTTTTAAGACTGCGGCGATCTGTGCGGCAGCTGTTTTTAAGTATCGTTCCGCCTCCACGCCTTTTCTGTGCATGGAGGATGGATTGCCGTAATCGTTCCGCATGATCTCCGTCATCAGCGCAACGACTTCCGGGTACACCTCCGTCGTGGCCGCATTGTCAAGGTAGATCTCCATTACTCACCCCTGCCGTCCAGCATGAAGCCAAGAACCGAAAGCATGAACATCCCGGCGGTTTCCGTACGCAGGATCCGTCTCCCCAAAGAGACCGGCTCAAAGCCCTTTTCACGGGCTTTGCGGAATTCAGCTTCTTCAAAACCGCCTTCCGGGCCGATGATCACACCCACCGACTGGCCGGGGCGGATATCATTTACAATCTCCCTGGTACTGTTCATATCGTCGTACTTTTCATAAGGAATAAGCCGCACGTCGAGATCCGCCGCATCATTAAGCGCGTCAATATACGAAAGGACGTGACTGACCACCGGCATGACCATTCTGCCGGACTGCTTCGCGGCGGCTTCGGCAACCTTATTCCAGCGTTCCACACGGGAAGGCTCTCTTTTTTTATCCAGATGGACGACGACCCGGGATGACTCTACCGGAACGATCCTTGTCGCTCCGAGCTCCACTGCTTTCTGGATGATCAGCTCCATCTTGTCTTTCTTGGGAAGGCACTGGTACAGCGTAATACTGGAAGCCAGTTCCTTGCCCGGTTTTGAGGCATCCACGACCGTAGCGACCACTTCCTCTTTGGAAACCGCGGAGATCTCACAGGTGTACTCCCATTCGTCTCCGGTGCACACATGGATCTCTTCGCCGATCTTCATCCGGAGAACGTCCGCGATATGATGGGCGTCACTGCCCCGGATCACGACACGGCTCTGGTTGATGCTGCTTTCTTCTACAAAAAATCGATGCATGATCCTTCCTCCCCTGCTTGCTGCAGCTGCGGTCTTTTCCGTAAACATCCCTGTTCAGGGATTAATACAATACTTCTTTTACCAGGCGCTTGCACGTTCGAGAGCCGCATAGGCACCGTCCATCAAAAGAAGCTCTTCCCTCGTGCCCTTCTCCGTGATATGTTTTCCTTCGATCACAGCGATGCAGTCCGCTTCGCGAATCGTGGAAAGCCGGTGCGCGATCACGATCGTCGTCTTGCCGACGCTTAAGCGGTAAAGAGCTTCCTGGATCTGTCTTTCCGTCACGGAATCCAGAGCACTTGTAGCTTCGTCCAGGATCACGATCTGCGGATCCTTTAAGAACACGCGGGCAATGGATACGCGCTGTTTCTGTCCGCCGGAAAGCACGATGCCCCTCTCTCCGACAAATGTATCATATTTTTCGGGCATCTGCATTATCTCATCGTGGATCTGCGCCATTTTAGCCGCATTTATGACCTCTTCATCCGTGGCATCCGGCCTTCCGTAACGAATATTTTCCATTACGGTCCCCGCAAACAGGAAGACGTCCTGCTGGATGATCCCGATATTCCGGCGAAGGGAGCTCTGAGTTACTTTCCGGATATCGATGCCGTCGATCGAAATGCTGCCCGACTTCACATCATAAAACCTCGGAAGCAGGTGACAGAATGTTGTCTTGCCCCCGCCGGAGGAACCGACCATCGCAAAAGTCTCCCCGGGAAGGATCTGTACGCTGACATCCTTAAGTACCTCCGTGCCGTCGGCGTATTCAAAGCTGACGTGATCATAGACCACATGGCCTTTCACATCGGTCAGTTCGACGGCGTCCGGATCGTCCTCGATCGAAGCTTTGGTCCTCATTACTTCCAGAAAGCGTTCAAAACCTGCAAGCCCCTGTGCAAACACTTCCATGGACTGCATCAGCTTTCTGACAGGCGAAGTAAAGGTGGAAACATAAAGCGTAAAAGTGATCAGATCCACAAAGGTCATCTGACCGTTCATGATCAGATAACCGCCGTACGCAATGACAACGACCTGCATCAGGCCGACCATGGCTTCCGTTCCGCCGCTGAAGATACCCATCCAGTGGTAGAAGCTCCTTTTCATGGTCTTGAACTTTTCGTTGGACTCTTCGAATTTTTCGCCCTCGATCGTTTCATTGGCAAAAGCTTTGGAGGTCCGGATGCCGGAAATGCTGCTTTCGATGGAAGCATTGATCTCCCCTGTGACTTTTTTTACGTCCACACTGGCTTCCTGCATCTTCTTCCGGGCCCACATCGCAAATAAAATACATGCGGGCGTCATGATCAGAAGAACAGCTCCGAGCCGGAGGTTCACCGTCATCATGATGATCAGCGCGCCGGCAATGGTCAGCGTACAGGTCAGGATGTTTTCCGGTCCGTGATGTGCCAGTTCCGTAATATCAAACAGATCATTCGTGATCCTGCCGAGCAGCACGCCGGTACGGTTTCTGTCATAATACTCGAAGGAGAGTTCCTCCATATGGTTGAAAATGTCGGTCCTCATATCCGCTTCGACTTTAACGCCCATGCCGTGGTCGATCTTGGTCACCGCGGTCGTCATGACCGCTTTTCCGATATAGGCAACCGCGATAATGGCCATTACGGCAAAGAAAGTCCGAAAGGCGTTCTGCGGAAGGAGCGTATTCATCGTCCACCGGGAAACGTACGGGAATGCAAGATCGATAAACGCGATAATGACGGAAAGGATCATATCCGCTGCAAACATTTTTTTGTGCGGCGCGATATAGGCTGCCATGACAGCCAGTCCGGAGCGGGTATAGTCGATCGGTCTGCGTTGTGCTGCTCCCATTTGGTTTATCTTTCCTTTCAGTCCGGGTCTTTACGGCCTTTTGGCCGTGATCGAGACCCATTCTCCCTGGTAAGTGGTCTCAAGGATCTCAAAGCCGGCGGCTTTGAGCGCCGCGGCTACGGTTTCCTCTTTGTTATCAATAATGCCCGAGGTGATAAAGATCCCGCCGGGTTTTACGTGCTTTACGGCCTCCGCTGCCAGCGGGACAAGCACTTCGGCAAGGATGTTCGCCGTGACGATATCATACCCTTCGCCGCACTGATCCTGAACCGCTTTATCATCGATGATATTCCCGAGGATCAGGTCGAATTTTTCTTCCGGAATATCGTTCTCTTTCTTATTCTGTGCGACTGCCTCCACGGTACAGGGATCCAGGTCGGTCCCGACGACATGGGCCGCCCCGAGTTTGATGGCGACCATTCCGAGGATCCCGCTCCCCGTTCCGATATCCAGCAGCCTGCATCCTTCCTTCACATATTTTTTCAGCTGCCGGATGCAGAGCTGTGTCGTCTCATGCATCCCCGTCCCGAAAGCCGTACCGGGATCTATGTGAAGAACGATCTTATCGTCCGGCCCGGGAGTGTCGTCTTCCCAGGAAGGCACGATAAAGATATCGTCTACACGGAAGCTGTGGAAATACTCCTTCCAGTTGTTGATCCAGTCCTTGTCTTCGGTTTCGGAAACCGAGATCGAAGCCTCGCCGATATCCATGAACTCGGAAAGGCTGTCCAGTTCTTCCTTCACTCTCGCAAGGACCGCATCACGGTCGTCGTCCGGTTCCAGATAGAAGCTTAAGTAAGCGACGCCGTCGTCCGTTTCGGGCTGCAAAGGGATGTCCACGAACATTCCCTGCAGCTCTTCTTTCGTCAGCGGCGTTTTATCTTCGATCTCAACGCCGTTTACCCCTGCATCAGCCAAAGCCGAGATCACAATGTCCTCGGCTTTGGAAAGTGTTTTTACAGTATATTTGATCCACTTCATCTTCTTTTCTTTTTTCTGCCTCTCTCTGTCTTGTTTCCGCAGGCCTCGTCAAAGGCAGCCAGGGCTTCTTTGGCTTCCCTGCTCAGATTTGTCGGCGTTTCCACAATCAGGTCGACGTACATATCGCCCTTGATGTTTTTGTTTCTCAGGGAAGGAACGCCCTTGCCTTTCAGGCGGATCCGGGTGTTGGTCTGCGTACCGGCTTTGACCGTGTAGATCACGTCCCCGTAGACTGTGGGGATGATCACGTCGCCGCCGAGCGCGGCTTCCGCAAAGGAGATATACTGGTTCGCGTAGATATCCATGTCGTTCCGGACAAAGTGATCGTGCTGATAAACGATAACTTCAACGAGCAGGTCTCCTCTTTCGCCGCCGTTGATCCCCGGCTCACCGTTGCCCTTGATCCGGACCATCTGACCATTGTCGATGCCGGCAGGAATGTCGACTTCGATCCGGGTCTTCTTGGCAATATAGCCCCGGCCGGAACACTTCGGGCATTTTTCGCGGATGATCTTGCCGGCGCCGCGGCATTCCGGACAGGTCGTACTCTGCTGCATGGTGCCGAACATGGTCTGTCTCGTGATCACGACCTGGCCTCTTCCCTGGCATTTCGTACAGGTCTCCGGTGACGTTCCGGGCTTTGCTCCGGTGCCGCCGCAGTCGGTACAGTCGTCCTTTAATGTGATTTCCAGCTCTTTCTTGACACCGCTGATGGCTTCCTCAAAGGTGATGTGGACCCTTGCTCTGAGGTTTGCCCCCTTGGCCACCCTGGCTCCGCCGGAATACGACCTCCTGCCTCCTCCGAATAGATCGCCGAAGATATCGCCGAAATCGAAGCCCATGCCCGAACCGCCGAAGATATCACCGAAATCAAAACCGTTAAAATCAAAGCCTCCCGCGCCGCCGCCGTTCTCAAATGCGGCATGCCCGAACTGATCGTATTTGCTTCTCTTTTCGGGGTCGCTTAATACAGCGTACGCTTCGGTCGCTTCCTTGAATTTCGCTTCGGCATCCTTATCTCCGGGGTTGGTGTCCGGATGATACTGTTTCGCCAGCTTTCGGTATGCTTTTTTCAGATCGCTTTCGGAAGCATCTTTTGCTACTCCCAGGACTTCGTAATAGTCTCTTTTTTCAGCCATTTTCTTCAGGTTCCCTTTCTACTGCGCAAAGTTTCATGATTAAGGATTCAGGGCTGCCGCACTTTCGGTACGGCAACCCCTGTAATTCCGCGATAATAAACTCTGCACAGGATAATTTATTTATACTTCCTTAAAATCCGCATCTACGACATCGTCGTCGCCGCCGTTATTGTTGTTCGGTCCCGCCTGCGTATAAGACGCATCCTGAGCTCCGCCGGCCTGCTGCTGCGCGCTCTCATACATCTTTGCAAAAAGTGCCTGTGCGCTGTTTAAAAGCTTCTCCCTGCCGGATTTCAGTTCATCGATCTGGGAATCCGTGATGTTGTCCGGCTGTACGCTTTCTACCAGTTTCTTCAAGGACTCCAGCTCGGCTTCCACTTCGGATCTCTGGGACGGATCGATCTTGTCGCCGGCATCTTTCAGTGCCTGCTCGATCTGGAATACAGCTGCGTCCGCATCGTTCTTGGCATCGACGCCTTCTTTACGCTTCTTATCCTGAGCCTCGAACTCGGCTGCCTCACGGATCGCCTTCTCGATATCGGAATCCGACATGTTGGATCCGGCAGTGATCGTGATGTGCTGTTCCTTGCCGGTTCCGAGATCCTTGGCGGATACGTTAACGATACCGTTGGCATCGATATCAAACGTTACTTCGATCTGCGGAACGCCTCGTCTTGCGGGCGGGATACCGTCCAGACGGAACTGTCCGAGGGATTTATTGTCTCTTGCAAACTGACGCTCGCCCTGTACGACGTTGATATCGACCGCAGTCTGATTGTCAGCCGCCGTGGAGAAGATCTGGCTCTTCTTGGTCGGGATCGTCGTATTTCTTTCAATCAGGTGCGTTGCGATTCCGCCAAGGGTCTCGATTGAAAGGGTCAGCGGGGTTACATCCAGAAGAAGGATATCTCCGGCACCGGTATCGCCGGCCAGTTTTCCGCCCTGGATGGATGCGCCTAATGCTACGCATTCATCGGGGTTCAGGGTCTTGCTGGGCTCGTGCCCGGTAAGCTGTTTAACTTTATCCTGAACAGCCGGGATCCTCGTGGATCCGCCGACAAGGAGGACCTTGCCCAGTTCGGACGGGGCGATGCCCGCGTCTGCAAGCGCTTTCTTGACCGGTTCTGCGGTCATGTCTACCAGATCCCTGGTCAGCTCATCGAATTTTGCCTTGGTAAGGTTCATGTCAAGGTGCTTGGGTCCTTCGTTCGTTGCGGTAATGAACGGCAGGTTGATGTTCGTGGTGGTTGCGGAAGAAAGCTCTTTCTTGGCTTTCTCGGCTGCTTCACGGATCCTCTGCATCGCCATCTTGTCACCGGAAAGGTCTACGCCTTCGGCCTTCTTGAACTCGGAGACCATGAAATCCACGATCTTCTGGTCAAAGTCATCGCCGCCGAGGCGGTTGTTGCCGCTGGTCGCAAGAACTTCGATAACGCCGTCGCCGATCTCAATGATCGAAACATCAAAGGTGCCGCCGCCGAGGTCGTATACCATGATCTTCTGCTCTTTTTCGTTGTCCAGGCCGTATGCCAGCGCTGCTGCGGTCGGCTCGTTGATGATACGTTTGACATCAAGTCCCGCGATACGACCGGCATCTTTGGTCGCCTGACGCTGTGCGTCATTGAAATAAGCCGGAACGGTGATAACGGCTTCCGTTACCTTTTCACCGAGGTGGTTCTCTGCGTCCTGCTTCAGCTTCTGAAGGATCATGGCGGAGATCTCCTGCGGGGTGTATCTCTTGCCGTCTATGTCAACCCTGTGATCGGTACCCATTTCTCTCTTGATGGAAGAAACGGTCCTTTCGGAGTTGGTGACTGCCTGACGTTTTGCGGGATCGCCCACAAGTCTTTCACCGGTCTTTGAAAATGCGACGACAGAAGGGGTTGTCCTGCTGCCTTCCGCGTTGGTGATAACGGTCGGCTTTCCGCCTTCCATAACTGCTACACAACTGTTGGTTGTTCCAAGGTCAATGCCTATTATTTTACTCATTACGATTTCCTCCTCGTATAATAATCTTTTTTATATCTGATGATCCCGACACCGGCGCCGCCGTTTTGCAAGACGTTTTCCGTACGTCCGTGACAGGACCTTGTAAAAAGTGAATTTTCTTCAGTTGGCCACTTTGACCATCGAATATCTTAAAACCTGATCCTTATACATGTATCCTTTCTGGAATTCTTCGGCTACGACGTTCTCTCCCAGGCTTTCGTCATCCACATGCATGACCGCGTTGTGGAAGGCAGGATCAAACTCTTTCCCGACCGCTTCGATCGGTGTGACGCCTAAAGACTCCAGCGTAGTGGACAGCTGTTTGTAGACCTTATCCATTCCATCCGCAAAGGGATCGGACAGATCCGCATTCTCCAGGCCTCTCTCAAAATTGTCCAGCACCGGCAGGATCTTTTCCAGGACATCCCTGGCACCGACGGTGTAATTCTGAAGCTTTTCCTTGTCCGTACGCTTGCGGAAGTTCTCAAACTCTGCCAGCTGTCTTGCCAGCTTGTCGTTAAGCTCCTCGATAAGCTGATCCTTTTTATCCTTTTTCTGAGGCTTTGCCTGTTTCTGCCAGAACCGTCTGCCTTTTCCTTCGGCTCCTTCTTCCGAAGCTTCTTCCGGCTCTTCCGCCGTTTCTTCTTCCGGTGCTTCTGCTTCTTCGGCCTTTTCGCCTTCTTTTGGCTCTTCCGCTTCCGGGGCAGCCTCTTCCTTTAGTTCTTCTTTAATCTCACTTTCCGCCGTATTCTCTGCCGCAGTATTTTCGGTCTCCTCTGTTACGGCCTCTGTTTTCTTCTCTTCCGGCATGATTTTCCGCCTTTCATCTATTTTTATTTGCAAACTGCTGTTTTATACTGTGCCGTCTTGGTCCGGACGGACGTTCCTAAAAGCAGCAGCTAATTTGTATCGCGCTATTTTCCCTTTTCGTTGAATACGGAATCCAGCTGCGTTTTTAACGTTTTTAAATTGTCCACGACGTTCGCATAGTCCATTCTCTTCGGTCCGATGATACCGATCGTGCCCCGCATCCCGTTTCCGAGATCGTAATTTGCTGTGACTACGGAGCAGTCCTTCATGGTCTTTACGGAAGTCTCGTCCCCGATATAGACCTGGATGCCGGTGCTTTCTTCATCGTCGTCCTGGAACTCCCCGAGCATATCCGCCAGTTCGCTCTTGTTCTCAAACGTGGAGATCAGTTCGCTGGCCGTCTGCGTATCCGCCAGTTCGGGATAGCGGAAAATGTTGTTCGCCCCGCTCGTGTAAACGGCCCGGTCTTCCTCGTCCGGCTTGATCGTTTCCGCCACCGCATCCACAACGCTTCCGACGATCTGGGAATGCATGCCGGCCTGGAGCTTCATCTTGGTGATCATATCCAGGTTGATCTCCCCGATCGGTTTACCGCAAAGCTCGTTATTCAGAAGCAGGTTGAGCTTTAATACGCTTTCCTCGTCGATGGGCTCGTTAAGCTCGATGATCTTGTTCTTTAAAAGATTGCCTTCCACGACCACAACGGCCAGAAGCTGGTCTTCCCGAACCTTCGACAGCTGTATAAACTTCAGGGCGTTCCTGTGGATCGTAGGCGCCGTGATCATCGAAGCGTAATTCGTGTTGCTCGCAAGGACCTTTACGACCTGTTTGAGCATTTTTTCGAGCCGGTCCGTCTTGGTGATGACCATTTCCTTGATATCAAGAACTTCCTGATCTTTTTCCCGGATCAGCTCGTCCACGTAAAGCCGGTATCCTTTATCCGAAGGAATACGCCCGGCTGACGTATGCGGCTGAAGGATGTATCCCATCTCTTCGAGGTCCGCCATCTCGTTGCGGATCGTTGCCGAACTGAGATTCAGGTCCGTATATTTTGATATCGTTCTGGAACCTACGGGTTCGCCTGTTTCCAAATATGTCTTGATAATCGCTTTCAGGATGATCTGTTTTCTCTCATCAAGATCCATACCGCGTCCCCTTTCTCCTCGTTGTTAGCACTCGACTCTTTGGAGTGCTAATATCTTTGTCTTTAATGTAACACCGGCGGTTTTGTTTGTCAACAGGAAAATCCCTAAAATAAAAAATGCCCTCTGCAGGCATATTGCTTTAACAGAAGGCAAAGTCTTTTGGGGTATTTTTTTATAAATCAGCAGATCTGCAAAACGATATAAACTCCTTTGCAGGGTCTGAAACCCATTCTTTATTCCATGCAAGGACGATCTTTACATCTTCCGAGGGATCGACAGGTATTAAACGTGTTTCCGGGAAATAAACCTTGTCCGGGACCATTTTGCCGTCTATGGCGAACCCCTCCCCGGCCGCCGCAAGCGAGGTCACCAGGATATATGAATTGACATATTTTATGCCGCCGGGAATAATCCCCTTCTCTTTGCAGATCCGCTCTGCTCCTTCCCGGCTGGTAGGAGCTTCAATAATAAGGGGCTGTCCGTTCAGTTCGGATAAATCCTTTATATTCTTTTCCACTATAAAATACTGCGGAAAGATCCCTATCGGACAAGATTCAAACTCTTTGTAAGGCTCAATATCCGTAGAGAGGGTGATGATCAGGTCCAGCCCTCTGCACAAAACCCTGTCCCGCAGCTCATGAAAATTGAACCGTTCGGCCTTCACTTCCCGTTCAGGGTACTGTTCGGAAAAAAGCTTCTGTTTTTCCCGGAAAACATCCATTACAGCAAGCCGGCCCAGGCAGCCGATCCTTAATGTATCGGACGACCTGTTCTTATAAGTCCCGCAGATCTCTTCTACCGCGATTCGGAACCTGTTATAGTCAATATCCAGCCTGCCATAGAGCTGTTCACCTTCCGGTGTCAGAACCACTCCCCGGTTGGTGCGCCGGAATAAAGAAATCCCGCAGTATTCTTCCATACGGGAGATCCAGCTGCTCAATGCCGACTGACTGATATACAATTCCTGCGCAGCCTTTGAGATATTCTGATTCCTTGCAACCGCCAGGAACACTTCGATCTCGCGCATATTGATCTCTTCCATAATTATTAGCCACCCCGTATCGGTCAAATATTCCGGATGCTTCAGATACTGAATTATTTAAAGTAATTATATCAGATTATTCTCAGGAAAAACAGTTCATCATTTTCCGAACAGGATTTTTCATGGCTTATGACGGAATGTTTCTGTCCTCTGGTATCTCCAAACACGATAACTGGCTGTATTGACAAGAAAACCCCTTCAAATAATAATATAGCCATAAGCGAAAAGCATTATTAACCGATTTTTCTATTCTTTACTACTGTTGTCACTGCACTGTTCGTATGAGGTTATCCTAGTGTCTGCCAACGCTCTTGTAACAAACATTCAGGGATACTCCATTCATGACGGCCCCGGAATACGTACTGTCGTTTTCCTGAAAGGCTGCCCGCTGCGCTGCAAATGGTGTGCAAACCCCGAAAATCTGGAAGGAAAACTGCAGGTCGGATGGATCAGCAAGCTCTGCACCGGCTGCGGCCGCTGTGCAAAAACATGCCGATTCAATGCGATCATACCGGGGGACGGTCAGCGGATCAACAGGGAAGCGTGCACACGCTGCGGGGAATGCGTCGACACCTGCTTCTACAAGGCCCTCGTCCGCTATGGTGAGGAAATGACTGCAGAAGAAGTCTTTGCCAAAGTACGCAGGGACAAGATGTTCTATGATACTTCCGGCGGCGGAGTAACCGTTTCCGGAGGCGAGCCCCTGGTCCATCCGGAATTTGTCACCGAACTGTTTACATACTGCCGCGGCGAACAGATACATACCTGCATCGAGACCTGCGGCTGTGTACCGCAGAAAGCTTTTGAAATAGCTGCCCCCGTCACCGACCTGTTCTATTTCGATTTAAAGATCGCCGATCCGGAAATCCACAGGCAGTACACCGGAACGGACAATGAGCAGATCCTTTCAAATGCCCGGTATCTGGCCGGCACAGGTGCAAATATCCTTTTCCGCCAGCCGCTGATCCCCGGCATCAATGACACGGATGCAAACATAGAAGGCGTATCTGCCTTTATCCGCTCTCTCGGCCGGTCCGACCTGGCTCTTCAGCTTATGCCGTATCACCGTATGGGACTTTCGAAGTACGCTGCGCTGGATAAACCCTATGAACTGGAAGAGATCCAGATAATGAAACCGGAAGAAATAGAGGAAATCCGAGGCCGATACGAAGCACTTGGAATTTCCTGTTCAATATCCAAATAAACGTCTTACTATCAAAATAAGGAGGATCATCACTTATGTACGAAATCGACCACTCCCTTCTGGAACGCATCGATAAGCTGGAATTAAGCGAGCGCAACAAGCAGTGGCGTGAAGAGGTACGCAAAGCCCCGTGGCGCGTTTATGCAGACCGTGAGCGCTGGACTGTCGCTTCCTGGAAAGAGACCGAAGGCGAAGATCTTGAGATCCGCCGTGCCAAACTGCTTAAAAAAGTAATGGAAAATGTCCGGATCGCCATCCATCCGTTTGACGAGATCGTCGGCCGTCCAACCGTTTCCGTAATCGGCTGCCAGACCGCATTCGACGTATGCGGCGATTATGTCAAGGATATCTGGGATGAGTCCGGCGTTATCGGCGTTACCCTGGATGCTTCGGCAACTTTAAGTCAGGAAGATCTGCAGGTCCTCAGGGAAGCTGCAACGATCTTCGAACCGATCAGCCTGCCCGCTAAGACCTATAAGGCATGGGAAGAACTGGTAGGATCCTGGGCAGTAGATGCGGAAGCCGCAAAATTAAAGGATCCCGGACTTCAGGACGGAATAACACCGCAGACCACCTCTACTTTCATCTGGGACAAGATCCTGAAGATCGGATTAAAGGGCTATATCCAGGAATGCCAGGAACACCTTGACCGTTATATTGAAAACAGGGGAACAGATATCAACAAGATCTATTTCTGGAAGGCTGCGATCATGGTGCTGGAAGCAACGATCGACCATGCGCACAGGTATGCAGCCCTCGCCCGTGAAATGGCAGAAAAGGAAACAGATGCTGAGGAAAAGGCCCGCCTGATCAAAATCGCCGAGACCTGCGAATATGTTCCGGAGAATCCTCCGCGTACCGTCCATGAAGCCCTTCAGGCCATGGAGATCTGCAGTCTGGCAAAGATGTACGAGAATCCCCAGCAGAACAACAGCCACTGGGGACGTCCGGACCAGTATCTGTATCCGTTCTTTAAGAATGACCTTGCGAACGGCGTACCGCTCGAGCAGATCGCGTCCGACATCGCCGACCTGATCGGAAGATGGGGAACACAGACCTTTGTTTCCGGCGAAGTAAATAAAGAAACACACCAGATCAACTTCGGCATCAACAACTTCATGGTCGGCGGACTCGGCCAGGATCATACCGACATGTCCAACGAACTGAGCTATCTGATGCTCCATCTGGTAGCAAAACTGAAGCTTTCCTCCCCGACCGTAGGACTCAGATGGAACCACCAGACACCCGACTGGCTGATGAACAAAGCGATCCGCACCAATCTGGAGACCAAGGGCGGCATCCCGCTTTTCCAGAACGACGAGATCACGATCGAGCATTATGTAAAAGACGGTATTTCATATGAAGAAGCCTGTGAATGGCGCGGACTCGGCTGCGTATATCCCTCCCTGCCGAATCATGCGGAGGGTTACGGCTCCGACGGCGTAGCGGCCTTCAACCTGGGCGGGCTTATGCATGTTACCCTGCATAACGGTATTGACATCAACGGCAAACAGACCGGCCTTGCAACCGGCGATCCCAGAGATTTCAAGACTTTCGAAGAATTCTACGAGGCATTCTTCAAACAGCATGAATTTCTCTGCCACCGGATCTTCTGGCTTGGCGGCATCGCACGCGACATGCGTCATGAGTGCACCCGTACACCGCTGATCTCCATCCTCTCCCTGCCCGCTTCCATGGAACTCGGTCAGGATGTCGTCCAGTCCCATCCGGATTATTATATGAACGGTATTTCCGACAGGGCGATCATTGATGCGGCAGACTGCTTTACCGCAGTCAACAACCTGATCTATAAGACCCATACACTGACCTGGGACGAACTGATGGAAGCCCTCGACTCCAACTTCGAAGGAGAACGCGGCGAAGAGATCCGCCAGCTCTGCCTGCATCAGCCGAAATACGGCAACGATATCGAGGAAGCGGACCTTATGGTCAAACGTGTAAGCGAAGATTCCGCAAAGGTCATCAACAGCTATGACAACTCACCGTACCACGGCTTTATCATCAGCCGCGAAGGCCTTGCATGGCATTACTTCGGAGGTCTCGGAGCAGGTGCCCTTCCGGATGGAAGAAAAGCACTGGAGCCCTTAAACGACGGTTCTCTTTCCCCGATGAGAGGAGAAGACACCAACGGACCGACCGCAGTGCTCCGCTCTGCATGCGCTTCGGGCTATTCGGATATCTGCTACTCCGCAGTACTGAATCAGAAGTTCTCTTCCTCCCTTCTGAACAGCGAGGAGAATATCGATAAGCTGGTTGCTTACACAAACGCTTTCATGAAGAGCGGCGGAACCCATATCCAGTACAATATTCTGGATACAGCAATGCTCAAAGACGCCAAGAAGCATCCGGAGAACTATCAGGATCTGATCGTGCGTATCGGCGGCTTCTCTGCATACTTCGTACAGCTTTCAGAAGGCATTCAGGATGATGTTATTTACAGGAGTGAGTTTGAATTTTAAACGGCCCAGAGCCAAACCGTCTCCAGTACATACGGAGGTGATCCGATGAATGAATCCTTTATGACCGAAGAACAGCTTGCTATTCTTAAGAGGATGGCGCTTCCGGCGATCTTTGACCCGGATACGATCAAAAGAAAGTATCTGGATATACAGTACGGCAGTCTTCCGGAGCAGAAACTGGACGTCTATCTTCCCGACGAAGGGGAAGGACCCTTTCCTCTTATCATCTATGTCCATGGCGGCGGCTGGTGCATGGGGACCAAACGGGAAGGGGCGCTTCCGTGCATTATCGATGCCCTTAAATACGGTTATGCCATTATTGCAGTGGATTATCGTCTGGCACCGGATGTAAAGTTCCCGGAATTCCTGTTTGATGTAAAAACTGCAGTGCGCTGGGCGCGCGCAAACGCTGAAGAATATCTTTTTGATCCCGAACGCTTCGGCATGATCGGGGACAGTGCCGGCGGTCATATCGCCCTTATGGTAGGGTTTACTGCCGGACATCCGGAATATGAAGGGGAACAGTACGGCTGGGAAGATGCCGGCAGTGAGGTCCAGGCCGTCGTTGATATGTACGGCCCGGTTGTCCTGGACGCGGACCGGGATGCTTTTCTTAAAGAAACAGGTGTCCCTCCGATCCATCTCGGCGGGGAACAGCTGGATGATGATAAGGGGATGGATAAAGCAGTGATCACAGCTTTTACAGCGGATAAAAACATGCTGCGCCTGATCAGCCCTGACCGGTATGTCCATAAAGGCATTCCGCCGATCCTGATCCAGCATGGAGTAAAAGATGCCATTGTCCCCGTGCAGAACAGCACGATACTGGCAGACAAGATCAAAAAGGTCTGCGGTACGGAACGTGTGGACCTGAGGATCTATCCCGAACGTACTCATTCCGATAAGGATTTTGTTGGTACAGAGAACTGCATGGAGATCCTTCCGTTCTTTGACCGTTATCTGAAAAAGCCTTAATAAATGAAACTGCCCGGCCGTCGTTTTGGGGTCAGTATAATTGACGGAAAGGACAAAATCAGGTAGTATTTCAGTAATTGTTAAAGTCGCTTTTCGGACTTTGATCAATGATAAACTTAAAGGTTAAATTATTAAAACCTAATAATTATTAATAAAAATTACGGAGGAACAAAAAATGAAAAAGAACAAGCTCATTGCACTGGTAATTGCCTGTGTTCTCGCGGCAGCCATGATGGCCGGCTGCGGCAGCTCCGGCGGTGCAGGTGAAGAGGCAGCAGTGGAAACCCACGAAGCTCCTATCGTTGACATCAACAACGGTGCTGCATGCAAAATGGCATACATCCCGATGGGCGCCGGCCAGGAAGACTTCCCCGTCATCCTACAGGGTATGCAGGAAGCCATTCAGCTGTATCCCAACATCACTCTCGACACCTATGATGCGGGCTTTAATCCCAGCAACCAGATCGACCTGATGAACGAGTGCATCACCCAGGGCGTCAATGTCATCTTCCTTAACGCCATGGACGCTACTGCTCTGAACTCGACCATTGCAGAAGCAGAAGCTGCAGGCATCCCGGTCATCACGATCAACAACGGTGCTTCCGGCGTGCATACTGCACATATCCAGAACACTACCTATGATGCCGGCTATGAAGCTGCTCAGGTAATCTCCGGCATGGTTGACAAAGGCGCCAAGACTGTCATCCTCGACGTTCCCGCAGAGCTGAAGCTCGCCTGCACAATGGGCCAGGGCTTTGAAGACTACGCAAAGGAAACCGGCGCATTCGAGATCCTCGAAGATTATGCCCAGACCATCACCTCTATCGAAGTAGGCTATCAGGCAGCCAGCGAAGTTCTGACCAAGTACCAGGATATCGACGTACTCTACTGCGTAAACGACAACACCGCTATCGGCGCCGCACAGGCGATCGAAGCAGCCGGCCGTCAGAACGACGGAATCATCATCTGGGGCTACTGCGGAATGCCCGCTGCCCTTGATGCCATTGCTCAGGGCAAGATGACCGGCACCAGCTATTCCGATCCTTTCTATGAGGGTTATGCCGCTATGGTCAGCGCAATGAACTATGTGCAGCTGGGTGTGAACGCTACCAAACTCGGCAACGAGTTCTATGCAGATGTAATGCTTCCCACCAAGAACGTCACCGAGGAGAACGTTATTGAGACGATCCGCGGCACGCACTGGGATATGAGCGCATACAACTATTAATTGATCCTTTTGCAAACGCACTGAATCAGTGATACAGGGCGGATGCCCTTTTCGGGGTATCCGCCTCCTGTTTTGTTCCTGATTCAAGATCACGCTGTAAGATAGTATTATCGAAGGAGTGAACGTCTTGAAAATCAGTCAGAAATTTATCCGAAAGCTGATCACCCTGGGACTGATCGTAATCCTGTTCGCTATTTTTGCGTTTACGGCCCCCAGTTTTCTTAAGCTTCGGAATATTCAGGAGATCCTGCGCGTAGCCGCTTACACCGGCATCATCTGCGTAGGCTCTTCTTTTGTTTTGATCGGCGGGGGTATCGATCTGTCCTCCGGCGGCATTATCTGTTTTTCCGGTATCGTTGCCTGCCGTCTGGCCTCTATCGGCATGCCCTGGCCTGTGGTGCTGCTGGTAGCCGTCGTCATCGGCGCTGCCTGCGGTTACTTTAACGGCTGGCTTATTACCCGTTTCTATCTGAACGATTTTATCACGACGCTGGCAACCGGTTTCGTGTTTACCGGATTCGGTCTTCTTGCCATCCTTAAGGATGAAAGCGGCACGCTCATGAGCCAGGAGATCAAAAACAAGGGATTTCTCCTGCTCGGCAAGCATTTAAACGGTTTTTACTACATCGTATTTGTATGGATCATCCTGACCGTGATCGCATGGTTTATCCTTTCACAGACACGTTATGGTCTGCATACCTACGCTATGGGCTCCAACTCCAAGAGTTCTGAAATGAGCGGGGTAAACGTAAGAAAAATGAAGGTCAGCACTTTTACGATCTGCGGCGCGTGCTGTGCTGTGGCTGCCGTATTCACTGTGGCCTACCAGACAACGGCCTATCTGAACCTCGGCAGCGGCATGGGCTTCAATGCGGTTGCGGCCTGCGTTGTCGGCGGCGTAATGCTCGGCGGCGGCAAGGGTGATGCCGTAGGAGCTTTCCTCGGTGCGATCTTCATGACGCTGGTCAACAACGGCATGTATAAATACGGACTGGATACTTCCTGGCAGTATGTTTTCCAGGGAGCGGTAATCCTGATCGCCATCATGAGCGATGCCGGTTTTGCTGCATTTACAGGCAGACGGTTAAGGGCTCTTGCGGAAAAGAATAATGCAGAAGAGGCTTTGCTTGAAGCAAAAGCCAAGGCGAAGGGAGGGAACGTCTGATGGAAAACGAACTCATCCTTCGTACTGAGAACATCTGCAAATCCTTCAATGGTATTCAGGTCCTTAAGAACGTCAACCTGGAGATCAAAAAAGGCGAGATCCATGCCCTGATGGGTGAAAACGGTGCCGGCAAGAGCACCATTATCAAGATCATCACAGGCGTCTATACAAAGGACGACGGAGAGATCTATATCGATGGGCAGCATGTACAGATCAATAACCGTCACGACGCTGCCGAAGCCGGCATTTCCGTTATTTATCAGGAGCTTTCACTGGTTCCGGAACTGACTGTTACAGAGAACATTTTCCTGGGCCACGAGATCATGAAACGCGGACTGCCTGACAGAAAAGAAATGCGAAGGCAGGTCCAGGAACTGATCGACAGGTACGGTTTTATCCTCCAGCCGGATACGCTGGTAGCGACCATGGGTATGGCCCAGCGCCAGATGACTGAGATCCTTAAAGCCCTCTCCACGGAAGCCAAGCTTCTTATCATGGACGAGCCGACGACTTCTCTTTCCGCAAGTGAAACGGAGCAGCTTTTTGTAACAATGGAAGGGCTGCGTGAGCGCGGGACCAGTATTCTTTACATCTCCCACCGTCTGGAAGAGATCTACCGTGTTACGGACCGTCTGACCATTATGAGGAACGGCGAGATCGTAGGCGTTGTAGACTCCAAGACGGTGGAAGCCGATACAGTCACTTCAATGATGATCGGTCACGAACTGGAAAAGACCGGAGTGCGGGTTCCGAAAATAAACAAGGATCACTATATTGAAGTAAAAGACCTGCAGCTCGGCAATCTGCTGCACGGTATCAATTTCAAGGCTTATGGCGGAGAGATCCTCGGTATCGGCGGTCTGGTCGGTTCCGGCAGGACAGAGCTTGTAAGCTGTATTTACGGAACGATCAAAAAGTATAAGGGCAGCATTACACTTGACGGGAAACCGATCTCCCGCAGTGTTGCCAAAAACATAAAGGCCGGATTCGGCATGGTTCCGGAAGACCGCCGTACAGCAGGCTTTTTCCCGCAGCTGTCCATACTGCGGAACATCGCGATCTCAAGCTATGATCGTCTCAGCAAAGGAGGCATCGTCAACGGCAAGGCAGAAATCGAGCACACGGAAAAGGCTATTGCGGATTATGATGTACGTCCGCACATGCGCAAACTGCCTGTTCAGAACCTTTCCGGCGGAAACCAGCAGAAGGTCATCCTTGCCCGCTGGCTCAGCCGTGACGTTGACGTACTGATCCTCGACGAACCTACTGTCGGAGTTGACGTAGGCGTCAAGGCCGAACTGTATGTTTATATGCGAAAAATGGCCGACAAGGGATCGATCATTATTATGGTATCATCCGATCTTGCCGAGCTTACCGAGGTTTCCGACCGCGTACTGGTACTGCATAACGGCACAATCTTCCAGGAGTTCCGTGACCATAAGGCGACGCAGCAGGGCGTTTTACTGGCATCCTCCGGTGTTACAGCAAAGGAGGGAGAGGTATTATGAACAGAAAAAACCTTTTCGAGAGCGTATGGGCACAGCGAGGCCTGATCATTGCCGTCCTTCTGCTGATCATGCTGGTGGGCAACCGCAGTTTCTTCTCCCTCGGCAACCTCCGCACGATCCTCATGTCAATATCGATCTACGGCATCATGTGCTGCGGCATGCTGTTAGCCATGCTTACCGGCGGCATCGACCTTGCCATGGGTTCCACGGCAGCGTTTACAAGCGTTATCTGCCTGTGGTATTACAACAATCACGGGATGAAAGACAGCGCATTTGTGATCGGGCTGATCCTTGCCCTTCTGGCGGCAGTTGCCGTCGGAATACTGCACGGCGTATGTGACGCCTACCTGATGCTGCCCTCTTTCGTTGTCACGCTGGCCACCAGCAAACTGCTGTACGGCCTTGCTTCCGCGATACTGAAAGGATCCTTCATCCATCTGACCAATACGGAAGGCTTCTTCTACCGCATTGCCAATACGAAGCTTTTCGGTACGATCCCGATGCCCATAGTGATCTTTATCATCGTGGCGATCATCGTTGGACTGATCCTCTCCTTCACCGTATTCGGACGCAGGGTTTATGCAGTCGGCGCAAACCGTGCCGCATCGGAACTGGTAGGCATAAACTCCCGGATCTTCCGGGTGGGCTGCTATGTTGTCTGTTCTCTCACAGCATGTATCGGCGGTATCGTACTGACCAGTATGAACTATGTTACCTCCGCAACTACTGCACAAGGCTATGAAATGAGCGTAATGCTCGCCCTCGTTGTGGGTGGTGCGGATATCATGGGCGGCTACGGAGACGTTCCGGGTGCTGTTTTCGGTGCGCTTCTTGCCGGCATGGTTGAGAACATGATCGTCATGCTGAACATTAACACCAACTATTCCCAGGCAGTTCAGGGCGTTATTATCGTTCTTGCGGTGGCATTCAATGTCTACAACAACCGTAAATCTGCCGGACTAATCAAGGTAAAGAAGAAAGCAGGCTGACAGTGCTTTCACCTGTAGACGGTTCGGACAGGCAATTGCCCCTGAGGCCCTTCACAGAAACATTTAAACGGCGCACACTCCGAAAAAGGAGGCGCGCCGTTTTTTATTTATCATTTTTCAGCTACTCATTTCTTCATTCTGAGATAAAGCGTTTTGAAGCACCTCCCTGAAGCGATGGTATCCTTTCAGGAAAGCACCGTAAACTTAAGGATATTGTAGATGCTTACGGCGATGACAAACAGTATAAGAAGCTTTAAAAGCTTTTCCACTCCTTTGTTGTCAATACGCTTTGTAATGGCTGCTCCCAGTATAGCTCCGCCTACGCCTCCGGCGATCATGCACAACAGCACAGGCCAGGTAAATGCGGGTACGGAATGAGTAATTAAGGCTGTCGATATACTCGTGATCTGCGAGAATATTATAATATATATAGAATTCTTTGCAGCAGTTTTCGCATCCATGGAAAAGAACAGAAACAGGACCGCGACGTTGGATGTTCCGCCGCCGATACCCAGAAATGAAGAAGCGAGTCCCAGGCAAAGCCCGATCAAAGCTGTCAGGGCCATATTCTGTATTCTCAAAGAGGGAAGTTTGTCCTTATTGCATATATAAATAAATACAACGAAGATCAGTACTGCGAGAAGTGTAGACTGGATCGCCCCCAGTGTATTCTCATTTCCAAAGGAATTACGCACCAGCTCAAAGAGCCATTTCCCGATCAGTCCGCCTATGGCAGCCCCGACCGCCAGCATCGTACTGATCTTTACTTCCAGTTTAACTCCGTTGTTCCTTGTACGAATCAGGGAACTGATCGACATGCACAGCACAGTGCACCCGCTGCAGAAGCTTACCGTGGATACCGGAAGCAGACCCAGAAGATCCACGACCGGCTTGATGATGACGCCTCCTCCGGCTCCGACGACTGCTCCGATCGATGATGCAGCAAGACAGATAACGAACAAAAGAATACCCATAATGACTCCTATATTATATTATTGATCGCGCAGCAGGTGTTTACTTTCTTTCACCCATCTGTTTTCTTACAAGATATGCGCTGACCTGCAGAACGCTTTTCCACTTTGCGTCCAGAAAACCTTTATACGCCTCACAATAATAGTTGCGATAGGGTTCCCTGTCGCGGTCCCTCCGGCAGCCTCCGCGGCAGACCCTGAACCACTTGCAGCTCCTGCATTCAGGATCCATACGGGTGCCTGTCCTTATAAAGTCCTGTGCCGCTTTAGAAGACCATATCTCTTCAAGAGTGTTCTCCATGATATTGCCCGCACACCATTTTTCATATACATAAAAATCGCATGGATAGCAGGAACCATCCGCTTCGAAGATGAACTGGCAGGCACAGGCTCCGCGCATCGAACAGGCCTCAACTGGCAGTCCGGCTGCGATACAGCACAGATTATCGTAATACCGTACACTGATCCCTCTGTCGTGCAGTACGTCCTCCGCCCATTTTTCATAAAAATGCTTCAGAAAAAAAGAAAAGTCCTTCGGCAACAGGGAAAAGCTGTCCTTTCCGCGGGTTCCGTAATACGGGTCGATGCAGGGCACGAACTGCAGATATTTGAAACCGTTCTTATAGAAAAATTCATACATTTTTTCCGGTTTCTTTGCCGCCTCTTTTGTTACGGTAAACAGGATATTGTATTCAACCTGGTATTCATCAAGCAGTCTGGCAGTCTGAATTACTCTGGCCTGTGTCCCCTCTCCTGCTGCGTTTTTCCTGAACCGGTCGTGTACCGAGGAAGGGCCGTCCAGCGACAATCCGACAAGGAAGCTGTTCTCGTGCAGAAATTCAGCCCACTCTTTATCGATTATGATGCCATTAGTCTGGATGCTGAAGAAAACGCTGAGATCGTTCTTATTGTATTCGTTGACCAGTGAAACGAATCCCCTGTAAAAGCCCAGCCCTCGAAGGGTCGGTTCGCCGCCCTGGAATGCGAAGGAAGCGGTTTTTTCTGCTGTCAGAAAAACCTTTTTAATGATCTCTTCCGCTGTTTCGAGACGCATATTTCCATAATCGGGAATGTCACGGTTGTCCATCTCATCCATATAAAAGCAGTAATCGCACCGAATGTTGCATTTTCCAGATACCGGTTTGATCAGTACGCTTACATGTTCCATCTGCTTATCCTTCCATCACAGTATCGGTCATGAACGCATCAATATAAGAAACGGATTCCACAAATTTTCTGGTCTCCTGATTCGCTTCCTCCGGTTTCCAAACGATTCCAGCAAACTGTTCTTCCCCAACGGGGACTTTCACCGGAAAGAGACGGATATCCGCCCCGTATCCAGCGTTGAACGACGGGCCGACGACGGCGAAGCCTGAAGTGTCCCTAACAAGGGCTGCAACGGTCAGTTCCGAAGAAACATACTGTATCCCCAAGGGTGAAAATCCGTTTTCAGCGCAGATCTTCAAATCACGGATACCTGCCATGTCCGGTTTGTCCGACGGTCGGATATACAGATGGGAACCGGACAGCTTTTCAAAATCCAGCTTATCGTCCAGAATCGCCGCAGACCTGGAAGAAAGTGCAAAAAAGGTATCCAGCTGCCTGTACTTACGGAATTCCATATTTACAAGACCTTTGATCGAAGTAATGTACGTAAACGCACAGTCAAACCGCCCGGAAAGCATTCCTTCCCTGATTGTGTTATGATCGCACATTTGAACATCTATCCTGTTCCCGGGATAAAGGTTCTCATACTGAGTGATCAGCGGCCCTAAAAGGTCAAACAGCTCATTGATGTCAAAGCAGGCAAGCCGGACCACATTTCCATCGCTCCCGTCCACCTGCCTTAAAGAAAACAGAACGGAATTAAGCTTGGTATAAGGGTTCTTGATCTGACTGTACAGGCGCTCGCCTTCTTTTGTCAGATAAACGCCCCTGTTTGTCCTGACAAACAGTTTGACATTTGTGATCGCTTCCAGCTTCTGTATCCATCTTGTTGCAGCGCTCTGACTGATAAAAAGCTTTTTTGCAGCTTCGGCAACATTTCCGCAGTCTGCGACTCTTAAAAAAATCTCTATCTGAATAAGAGATATATTGTTAAGGTTATCCATACAATTTCCCCTTGCTTTCTTCAGACAGACGTACCTCCTGAATAATTCCAGGTCAATGAAGGCATTGCGTCCGCTTATTAGCAAACTGATAATGACGTTTTTTATGAAGATATCATAGATATTTGATTTATGCAATGCGTATTTTAAATATCCAAATTATAATATTTTAGACTTTTCTGCATTATTATTATTTTATATGTAAAAATTGGAATTCTTCTGCCGTTTTGCACATTAAAAACAAAGTGTTCCGGCTTGCAAAGGTGCTTTCGGCTTTTGTTATGCGTTATTAGCAAGGCTAAAAGCGAAATTCTGATTGACTTCATTACCTCTTTGACGATATGTTTTACGTAAAGAAAAAAACGCAGTAAAAAGCATTGTAATATACAGGAAGGAAAAAGCTATGTCAGATGATACTTTTAAGGGTGTAATAAAGACCAGCATTCTGGATTCCACACCCTGGTGGCCGGAAAAGCCCCACGCCCCGGAAGGCGCACCGAACGTCCTTTATATCCTGCTTGACGATACCGGTTATTCCCAGCTTGGCTGCTACGGCTCTCTGATCCCGACACCCAACATGGACGCCCTTGCAGCGGACGGAATCCGTTTTACGGACTTTAACACCTGCGCGCTTTGTTCTCCCACACGTTCCTGCCTTATGACCGGCTACAACAGTCATACTACAGGCTATGGCTTCCTTTCCGCAACAGACATGGGCTATCCCAACCTCTCAGGGCGCATCGACAAGAAGTACGGCTTCCTGTCCGAAGTACTTCGTGAGAACGGTTATGCTACTTTCTGCGTAGGTAAATGGCATCTCTGTAATGAGAGCGAAATGACCTGTGCCGGTCCCTTTGATCACTGGCCGCTTTCCCGTGGATTTGAACGTTTTTACGGCTTCTTAAACGGTGCAACGAATCAGTTCTACCCTGAGCTTGTTCAGGACAATACGATGATCGATCCACCGGCTTCACCGGATGAAGGCTATCACTTAAGCGCTGATCTTATCGATCACGCAATTCGTTATATCGGCACAGAGAAGAGCGTATATCCTGACAAGCCCTTCTTCTGTTACCTTGCGCTTGGCGCCATGCATTCGCCTCATCATGCCCCCGCAGAATATATGGAAAAATTCAAAGGCTTCTTTGACGAAGGTTACGAAGTCTACCGTGAAAAAGTCTTCGCCCGTCAGAAGGAACTGGGTATTCTTCCGGAAAACGCGGAACTCACCGGAATCAACCGCTGGGCACGTCCATGGGGTGAACTCAGTGACTGGGAAAAGAAAGTTTTTGCCCGCTATATGGAAGCTTTCGCAGGCTTCTTAAACTATACTGACGAACAGATCGGCCGTCTGATCGCCTTTCTTAAAGAGATCGGGCAGTACGACAATACGATGATCGTTTTCATGAGCGACAATGGCGCAGCGCCCTGCGGCGGTAAATACGGCGCTTTAAGCGAGCTTTACCATATTAACACTGACCGGGAACCCGGACTGGTTAATGAAAAACAGTACGAATCCATCGGCGGACCGGAAAGCTATCCTCTTTATCCGCCCGGATGGGCCTGGGCAGGCAATACCCCGCTCAAGCTTTATAAGCACTGGATCCACAACGGCGGCGTCAAGGTTCCCTGCATCGTGACCTGGCCCGACCGTATTAAAGACAAAGGCAGCTATCGCCGCCAGTTCCATTATGTAACAGACCTCTGGCCCACAGTACTGGAAGCGGCCGGCATCCCGATGCCTGAAAAAGTCTGCGGCTACGAGCAGGAGGAACGCCCCGGTGTCAGCATGTGCTACACTTTCGACAATCCCGACGAACCAACTCATAAAAAGATGCAGTATTTTGAGGTGGAAGGCAACCGAGGTATCTGGAAGGATGGCTGGAAGGCTGTAGCCAATCATGTGGACAGCCCTTCTTTTGATGAAGATGTATGGGAACTCTACCATGTAGATGAAGACTTCTGCGAGACGAAGGACCTGGCTCAGGTATATCCGGAGAAACTTAAGGAACTCGTCGATCTCTGGTGGCAGGAAGCCGGGAAATACGGGGTCTTTCCCATGCTCGAAAGCATAATGACAAGGCGCAACGGTTTTACCTTCGGTTCACAGGTCAAGCTACCGCCGCCTCCCCTGACCCAGCATTTCGCTTACTACGCAGGCATGGAGATCAATGCCCCCATCCCGCGACTGAAGAACAAATCATTCCGCATCAATGCCCAGGTGGACTACAAACCGGGCGACGAAGGCGTTCTCTTCGCATGCGGCTTCAACATCGGCGGCTATGCGCTCTATGTGGAAGACAGAAAGCTTTGCTTCCATTACAACTATGTAGCTGAGGCTGAAACGGAGGTATTAAGCGAAATCCCGTTGCCGGAAGGAAAGCACGAGTTCGGATTCGCCTTTGACTATGAAGAGCCCGGATCCGGCATCGGCTACATTACTGTCGACGGAATACCGGCCGGCGAAAAGATCCGTTTCAACGACACCGGTTTCATGGTAAAAAGCTGCATCGGCATCGGCCGCTACGCCTCCTCTGCCGTTAAACGCAGCCATAAGACGAAACCTGATTATTACGCATACACCGGTGACTACAGCCGTGTGGACTTATTCATAGGCACGCCAGAAACGATCCAGGACCAGCTGGATGCCATCGAGCTGCATCGCGACGCGGAATAAGATATAGGAGAATATCGTAACATGGCTATAAACGAAGAGTTCAAGGGTGTTATAAAGACCAGTATCCTGGATTCCACCCCCTGGTGGCCCGAAAAGCCCCATGCTCCAAAAGGAGCGCCTAATGTGCTCTATATTCTGCTGGATGATACCGGCTATTCGCACTTAAGCTGCTACGGAGGCCTAGTGCCTACACCGAACATGGATGCTATCGCGGCAGACGGACTGCGATATACGGATTTTAATGTCTGTCCGCTGTGCTCTCCCACCCGCTCCTGTCTGATGACAGGCTACCACAATCAGACTGTCGGCATGAGCTTTCTTTCCGCCAATGACATGGGCTATCCCAATCTGCGGGGAACCATTGACAAAAAGTATGGCTTTCTGCCGGAGGTGCTGCGTGAGAACGGCTACGCCACTTTCTGCGTCGGTAAATGGCATCTCGGCAACGAAAGCGAGATGACTTCGGCCGGCCCGTATGACAACTGGCCCCTTGGACGCGGTTTTGAGCGTTATTACGGGTTTTTAAACGGCGCCACAAACCAGTTCTATCCTGAGCTGGTTCAGGACAACACGATGATCGATCCTCCGGCAACACCAGAAGAAGGCTACCACTTAAGCGCCGACCTCATTGACCATGCCATCCGCTATATCGGTACGGAAAAAAGCGTCTATCCCGATAAGCCCTTCTTCTGCTATCTGGCGCTGGGCGCGATGCATTCACCCCATCATGCACCTCTTGAATATATCGACCGCTTTGCCGGCCAGTTTGATGAGGGTTACGAAGTTTACCGCGAAAAGGTCTTTAAACGCCAGCAGGAAATGGGCCTGCTTCCGGAAGGCGCGGTGCTTACAGAGATCGACCGCTGGGTCCGCCCCTGGGGTGAGCTAAACAACTGGGAGCGCAAAGTCTTTGCCCGTTACATGGAAGCTTTTGCCGGCTTCATGGCCTACACGGACGAGCAGATCGGCCGTCTGACTGCCTTCTTAAAGGAAATTGGCCAGTACGACAACACACTGATCGTCCTCATGGCCGACAACGGCGCGGCAGTAGGCGGCGGCAAGAACGGCTGTCTCAACGAACATTATCATATTCATACTGGTATGGAACCGCCGATGATCACTGAAGAAGAATACAATCGGATCGGCACGCCCGACAGTCTGAATCTTTATCCCGCAGGCTGGGCCTGGGCCGGCAATACACCCTTGAGGCTCTACAAGGCCTGGGTGCATAACGGAGGTGTCAGGGTGCCCTTCGTGATGACCTGGCCGGACCGTATCAAGGACAAAGGCAGCTACCGGCGCCAGTTCCATTATGTAACGGACCTCTGGCCGACTGTTTTAGAGGCTGCCGGCATCCCGATGCCCGAAGTTGTAAACGGCTACAAACAGGAGCCCCGTCCAGGCATCAGCATGATCTACACCTTTGACAACCCGGACGAGCCAACACGTAAGGCACTGCAGTTCTTTGAAATGGAAGGCAACCGCGGCATCCGCTGCGGAAAGTGGAAAGCCGTCGCTGATCATGTGGATTCTCCGTCCTTCGATGCTGACCACTGGGAGCTTTACGATATGGAGGCAGATTTCTGCGAATCAAATGATCTCTGCGATGTCTACCCCGAAAAGCTTAAGGAGCTAAAAGAGCTTTGGTGGCAGGAGGCGGAAAAGAACAACGTATTCCCGATGATGGAAAGCCACTTTTCCACCCGGAACGGCATTCAGTGGGGCGCACTTGTAAAGCTTAAACCCGTGCCGCCAAAGCAGCATTTCACCTATATTGCGGGAATGGATATCAATGCACCGGTGCCGAGACTGAAAAACAAGTCCTTCCGGCTGACTGCCCAGGTGGATTATAAAACCGGGGATGAAGGTGTCCTCTTCGCCTGCGGCTTCAACATCGGAGGATATGCGCTCTTCGTAGAAAACGGAAAGCTCTGCTTCCACTACAACTTTGTGGACAGTGTTTACACGGATGTGGAGACAAACACCGTTCTCCCGGAGGGGCAGCATGAATTCGGCTTCCGTTTCGAATGCACAGAGCCCGGTCATGGATTCGGCCAGATGACGATCGACGGCGTGCCCGCAGGAGACAAAGTCGAGTTTTCGGACAGCGGATTTATGGTAAAAAGCTGTATCGGCGTAGGGCGCTACTCTGCTTCCGCCGTTAAGCACAGTCATCACAGCCGCCCGAACCACTTTGCCTACACCGGCTCGTACAAACGCGTGGAATTCGATATCGGAACACCGGAGACTCACGAAGACCGCATCGATGCCATCGAGCTCCACCGCGAGAGCGAATAAAACGTTGCCATGCCGGTGATTTTCCGGCGAAGGAAATAAAAAGAAACACAAAAGCTTTTAACACAAAAAGCAAAGAAAGGAAAGAATTATGAAAAAGATTATTGCAACCCTTCTCGCTGCAGCAATGGTACTGTCCATGTGCGCATGCGGCGGCTCATCATCAGGAAGCAGCGCTGCTCCTGCAGCGGCTGCAAGTTCAGCTAAAAGCGAAGCTCCCGCAGCAGCGGCCAGCTCCGCAAAGAGTGAAGCCCCCGCAGCAGCAGCTTCTTCCGCAAAAAGTGAAGCTCCCGCAGCTGAAGCTTCTTCCGCAGAAAGCGACGCTCCCGCAGCAGCTGACATTCCGGAAGTATCTGCAGACGGCCCCACCTTCAATCTGAAATTCGCTTCCACAGAAAACGAAGGAACGCTCCGTTACCAGATGCTTGAGAAACCGATCATGGAACTCATCACCGAAAGAACAAACGGAAGGATCACCTTCACTTTCTTCCCGAGCTCCTCTCTAGTTGGCAGCGGCGCTGTCATCAAGGGATGCCAGGACGGCACCTGCGATATCGGTACGGACAACATCAACTCCTATCCCGGCGTTTTCCTTTACTCCGAACTGATGTCCACACCCGGCGTTATGCTCGGAACGAACTTTGATGAAAAAGCAGCCAACATTAAGGCTTACTGCGATGCATATGCAACTCAGGAATACAAAGACAACGGTATTTACCTTCTTGGCACCTGCCCGGCTCTTGATACAGTGCTTATGTGCACCTTCCCGGTAAACAGCACTTCCGATTATGCCGGAAAGACCATCTGCTGCAATGCCACTTATGCGAAGATGTTCGAAGACAACGGAGCAGCCACTACCTGGACCGTACCCCCCGAGCAGTACGAAGCCTTCCACCTGAACGTTATCGATGGAACCATCAACGGTTCCGGCGTTCTCCAGGCATTCAAATTATACGAAGTTCTGGACCATGCATACAGTATGCCGTTTGCAACAATTACCAGCACCTATGTAATGAGCCAGAAAGTATATGATTCCATGCCGGAAGATCTTCAGGCAGCTCTTGACGCTATCCAGTTCAGTGACGAACTGATCGCAATCAACAAGGCTTATGTAGAAGCCATGAACGAGCAGGTAGCAGAGGCATGTAAGGAAAATGCAAACTTTGCTTTCGCAGAGTTCCCGGCTGATGTCGCTGCTTCCATGCAGGAATCCTGTGCAGCAGGCGTAGAAGCAAAAGTCGCTGAGCTGAAGGCAGCCGGTCTTGATGCAGATGGTGCAAAAGCACTTCTGGACAGCTTCTCTAAATAATAATCACATGTTGATCTGTTTCGGGAGGGCCCATCAAGGTTCTCCCGAAAACGAACTTATGACTCCTCTTCAGGTACATAAAAATCAGACACTTATTATTAAGACGGGCATTTGTTTATCCATACGGTTATATTGCTCGCATAATGCAATAATCGCATGATGAAGATCGATGCATTCGTTGACTGGAGATGTTTGACGACAATAGAATTATCGTAGATGAAGTCGCTCAAAGTCCAATTGAAGACAACACATTTTTACCTGTAAACGTCAGCAGTCCGCAGCTGCGCCGGCGCGGTTCGGACAGGAATCAGAGGGAAAGACATGGAAAAATTCTTTCAATTTGTAGACAAACTATCAATGATATTATGCCGCATCGCTTCCGTAATCTTCTTTGTTATCGTAATGCTTGTCGCGGTGAATATCGTAGGTCGTAAACTGTTTAACGTAACCATTTCGGGAATGATCGAGATTGTCCAGTACGGCGTTCTCCTTGTAATGGTCCTTTCCATGGCAAGGACGACACTGACTGGCGGTCATGTTACGGTATCCATAATCACCGGAAAACTCCCGAAGATCCCTAAACGCATCATTGATATATTCGACCTTGTTCTTTCTGCAGCGCTTGTAGGCATTGCGGCATGGGTCTGCATACGGTACATCCCGCAGACTTATGCGTCCGGACTGTCAACCGAACGCTACAAGATCCCGATCTATCTTGTTTACATGGTTATGAGCATCGGCCTGGTCGTTACGGCGTTTACCTTTGTGCTGAATCTTATCCGGCTCTTTTATCCAGATGCGGGAATGGCCCCCGTCGTGGATGAAGCCGATGAAATGATCCAACAGACAAAAGAAGCATTAAAATCGGATGAGGAGGTGAATTCATAATGTCAAGCGGAGCTATAGCCGGTATTTTCCTGGCAGTATTCCTGATCCTGATATTCCTCGGTGTTCCGATTTATATCTGTATGATGAGCTGCGGCCTGGTAGGATGCGCAATCCTGCTGAAAAGCTTTTCCGCGGCATCCTCATTCTTAAGTGATGCGTTTATTAATACATTTACAAGCTATACGGTTTCCGTTGCACCGATGTTCATGCTGATGGGCGAGATCGCATCGGAATCCGGGATCGGTGCAAATCTGTTCAAGTCCTTCAAGGTCGTCCTTGGCAGGATCCCCGGAGGCATGGGCAGTGCGGTTCAGATCTCCTGTGCGGTCTTCGGTGCGATCTGCGGTTCCGCAGTTGCAACCAGCGGCCTGATGTGCCGTGTAGCCATCCCGGAAATGAAGAAGCACGGATACAGTGATGAACTTTCGTCAGGTGCCGTTGGTGCCGGTGCGACTCTTTCGACCCTGATCCCACCATCCCTCCCGCTGATAACCTATGGTGCCTCTGTGCAGGCTTCCATCGGCCAGCTTTTTATGGGCGGTATCTTTACCGGTATTGTTCTGATGCTGACATTCATCCTTATAATCCAAATCTGGGTCCGCATAAACCCGTCTGCTGCTCCCCGCGGGGAAAAGACCACATTTAAGGAAAAGATGAAAGCGCTCAAAGACGGTTATGTCATTGAAGTCGTCCTTGTATTCGCCGCCTCCTTTATCGGTATGTTTACCGGATGGTTTACTCCGACCGAAGCCGGTGTTGTCGGTATCGTGCTGATGCTTATCGTCGTTATCGCTCACAGACGCTTTTCCATCAAGATGCTGGGCAATGCGATCCTGAATTCCTTAATGCTTGCCGGCATGATGTACTGCCTGCTTGCAGGAACTAACGTATTCGGCAAGTTCTTTACCTTAAGCGGCCTTTCCACCAAAATTGGAAACTGGGTAACCGCGATGAATCTTTCCGGATTCGCCTTTGTCATGATCCTGACGGTCATTTTCGCAATCCTTGGCTGCTTCATGGATGCGATGGCAGGTGTACTGGTCACAGCGCCTCTTTTCCTGCCGATCCTTGCAGGATTTGGCTACAGCCCCATCTGGTACGGCTGCTACGCTGTTATGGTAACGGGCCTTGGTGCAATCACTCCTCCTGTAGGCATGGGCTGTTATGTTACTTCCGGTATCACCGGAATCCCCCTGGAGAAATGTTTCAAAGGTTGTGTACCATTTATCATTCCGTACATTATTGTTGCCATTCTTATGGCGATCTTCCCGGGAATCGCCATGTGGCTTCCCAACATGCTGTATACATAAATGCACATAGAAAGGAACAGCTCTGATGAATATTTCTGCTTTTTCTGAAAGTGAACTGAATATTACGGGAACCTTCACGATCTGTCCCGGATGGCCTCCCGTTCCGAGGCGTGACTATCCTATCAGTCCGCGCGAAAATCTGAACCGGGCTCTGCGGCGTGAAGGAGCCCTATGGATCCCCAGTTTCACTACTGATATCCTGCAGTTCAACTCCCGTGTTATCCCGGACTGCATCGCCCGCGGCGAAGTCCGCGATCTTGGTCCGGCGATGAGTGACGAAGAAAAGGGCGGGCCTGATATGTTCGGTATCCCCTGGATCTTTATGCCGGAAGCCCACGGGTCCATGGAGGATCCCAAATATCCACATGTGTTCGAGGATGTCGAAGACTGGGAAAGCACCGTAACCTTCCCCGATCCCGACACTTTTGACTGGGAGTCGGCGAAAAAGATCAATGCCGCCATCGAAAACGACGACCGAGCCCGCTTCGTAACCTTCCACAACGGGATGTTCGAACGCCTGATTTCCTTTATGGGCTTTGAAGGCGCTGTGGTTGCCCTCATTGACGAAGATTCCCAGGAGGACGTGAGCGCCCTTTTTGACAAGCTGGCCGATCTTTATATCGAACTGATCGGACGTCTGCGCAGCTGTTTCAGCTTTGACGGTGTGCACTTTCACGACGACTGGGGTACTCAGCGCGGTCCCATGTTCTCCTGTGCCACCTGCCAGGAAATCGTCGCTCCGGCCATCAAGCGCATCGTGGACTACTGCCACAGCGAAGGCCTCTGGTTCCTGCACCATAGCTGCGGGCTGAATGAAATGACGGTTCCGGCCATGCTCGACCAGGGAGACGACATGTGGATGCCGCAGCCGATGAACGACGCACGGATGATTCGTGCCGAGTACGGCGACAAGCTGATGATCGGAATCCATCCCCCCGTTCTCCCTCCCGACGCCGACGTCGAAACGCTGGACGCCCTGGCTAAAGCCTATGTGGATGAATTTGCTCCCGGCTTTAAAGAACGTCCGTTCTTCGTGCCCGACTTCGGCCACCCGCAGGCATATAAAGACGCGATCTACAAATACAGCAGGATCGCGCTCGGGTAAACACACATTCATAATCGGGATAGACTCCCGTACAACTCAATCAAGAAGATGTCCCTCAGATCGTGACCTGGGGGACATTTTTTTGTCTGTTATTCGATTTTTATAGAGCCGAAAAAGTACTGTTCCCGGTCATATATGATTTCAGATCACTCTTTCTCCCAAGCATAGCGCAGTTTTTCGTACTGGTCCTCTTCCGTTTCCGGATGACTGATCCATATATCTGTCCGGTCAAAGACGCCCTTATACTTACAGTAATCCCTGGTACCTTTATGTCCTGCATAGACCGGTGAACCGGCGTAGCGTCCCACACCGACGCAGATCCGAAGAAGGAATCCTGTATCCGAAAACTCAACTTCCTCTCCCACCGGTTTATGGTCTATGGTCATTACGCCGTATCCCCTGCCCTTTTCCTCAAAGCGGAAGGCAAAGCCGAACAGGTGACGGCCTTCCGGCAAAGGAGTCGAGCTTTCCACATCAAAATAACGGATTGCCTGGAAATTGTAATGGAAACGCAGTTTTCCGTCCAGAATGAAAAGGACGTATCCTCCGATATTGAATCCGCTGCTGAACAGAACGCCTTCATCGCCGGCTTTATAATCCACATTGGCTGTGATCTCAAAGGATTTGTCAGAAAGCATCGGAACCGGCGCGTTGATATCCATTTCAGGAAGATAAGTATAATGCGTTATCGGTTTTCTCGGTCTCGGCTGGCGCTGTTTTCCGATATCAAAATTATTGATTGTGCGCAGATGGCTTTCGATCATCGGGAAGGCCCCGACTTTTTCCGCTTCCTGCTGCCAAAGATCTTTAAGCTCCTGAAGCTTTTCGGGATACTGATCCGCAAGATCGTGGTTTTCACAAAAATCTTTTGAAGTATCGTAAAGCTCCCACTGATCCTCATCAAAATCGGGGCTTATCACGTGATTTGCTACTGCTTTCCATCCGTCCTTCCACAAAGCCCGGTTGCCTTCGTTCTCGAAAAACTGGACATGCCTCATGGAAGGTGCATCCGCATCAGCATCGAAGCTGTAGCGCATGCTGATGCCCGGGCGCGGCTCCTGCACATAACCGTGGATCTTTTCGGGCGTCTTAATACCGCAGACATCTAAGACTGTCGGGAAGATATCGGTGATATGATGGAACTGCCTCCGATACGCTCCTTTTTCCTGAATCTTTGACGGATAGCTGATGATACACGGAACTTTAACTCCCCCGTTATGTACCCAGTGTTTATACAGTTTCAGAGGGGTATCGCCTGCCCAGGCCCATCCGGTGGGATACACAGTAAAGCTTTCCGCAGTACCGATCCGTTCGTACTCCTCTTTAGTCGGGAACGGCGGCTGCTGTCTCGTCGAAAAATGGTAGAATTCCGACATGCAGCCGTTGACGCCGCCTTCTGCTGAAGCACCGTTATCCGAAAGCAGGACGATCATGGTGTTGTCATATTCGCCGATCTTCTTTAAATAGTCTGTCAAGCGCCCGATCTGCTCATCGGTATAAAATAAAAGTCCTGCAAACGCTTCCATATAGCGTACGAATACCTTTTTATGCCAGTCGTCGAGAGAATCCCAGGGACAGGTGAATTCATTGATCTCCGTCAACTCCGCACCTTCCGGCAAAAGGCCCATTTTCTGCTGGCGTCTAAAGACTTTTTCACGATATACTTCGTAGCCTTCGTCAAATACACCCTTAAAACGGTCAATGTATTCCTGCGGGGCATGGTAAGGGGAATGTGTCGCTCCGTAAGCCAGATAACAGAAAAACGGTTTCTCTGGACGGACGGACTTTCCGGTAGCAATGAAACGAATCGCCTTGTCTGTCAGATCACTGCTTAAATGATAACCGTCCTCCGGCAGTGCAGGCGGATCGATGATGCTGTTGTCCTGAACAAGCTCGGGATAGAACTGGTTGGTATCCCCGCGCAGAAAACCGTAATAGCGTTCGAATCCGCGGCCTAAGGGCCAGTGATCAAACGGACCCGCACCGGAGACTTCTTCATCCCTGCAAAGATGCCATTTTCCGATGCAATAGGTGGAATACCCGTTATCCTTAAGGACTTCGCTTAAAAAGCCATACTGCTCTCCCACTGTCCCTGTCAGTGACGGAAAGCCCATATCAATCTCCGCCAAAAAGCCCATTCCGACCGTATGATTGTCATATCCGGTCAAGAGGCTTGCCCTGGAAGGTGAACAAAGCGCACAGGTGTTGAAATCCGTGTAGCGCAGTCCGTCTTTCGCAATCGCATCAATGTTGGGAGTGGGGATCAAGGATCCGTAACAGCCAAGCTGAGAATAACCGGTATCATCCAATACGATAAAAATAACATTTGGCGCATCCTTTGGGGCATGTTTTTCTTCTTTCCACCATGGGGTGGAATCCGAAAACCTCATATTGATTACACCTTTAAAATCCTCATTCTTCACACTGCTTCTCCTTTTTAAAGAGAACCGCAATTCTTTGATAACAAAGCGCTGCGGTTCTCTGTTCGTTGTTTGTTTTTTGGTATATGGCTGGTAAGGTAATTACTTCTTGAAAGAGTTCAGGAGCTCCATAGCGCCGTCGCCGTCAAGACCGGCTGCATTCAACTCGGCTATTTTTTCTTCGATTCCGGCAGCACACTGCTGCTGCATGAATTCTGAAACCTCATCCGGCAGATCAGCAAAAACAAAGTTGGGATTTGTCGCACAGGCTTCTTCAACCTGCTTGGTCATTGCTTCCACATATTTTTTGTTGATTTCTTTTACTTCTTCGCTAAGGCAGATGGCATCGATCGCAGCCTGCAGGTCTTCGGGAAGAGACTCATAGGTCTTCTGGCTGATGTACATAGACTGTGTAACGATCGCGAAGGGAATATAGTATGCGTAATCCAGCACTTCGTAGAGTTTGAATCCCTCCAGTACGGCAGGTCCGTTCACAGTGCCGTCAATGACATTCAGGTGGAATGCTTCGTACTGCTCGGGGGGAACAGTCCAGGTAATGGCTGCGCCGGAATTGTTAAACATATCTGTAATGGCACCATTGATGCAGATAGTTTTTCCGTTAAAGGAATCTACGGATTCGACCGGGAATGTGGTCATTAAAACTACGTTGCCGGCGGACGGGGCGGTCATGATCTGATGAGCGCCGTTGGCAGCATATTCCTGTGCAGCATATTTACGACTATACTCAAAGATATTTTCAGTTTTTTCATCATGATCCGCGCCAAGGTATATGCCGGGATAGGTCAGCAGCTCGGAATAGAGGAAAACACCCGGATAAGAGTTGATGTTATCCATACCCATATCAACGGTTCCGTCCTGCATACCCTTGATGATGCTTCCGGGGCCTGCCAGTGTGCTGCTCGGGAAAAAGTCAAAAGTAATCCTTCCGTTGGTTCTCTCAGTGATCAGATCCATAACCGGTTTCTCGATCAGCTGATAACGCAGAGTATTTTCGTTCTCGGAAGAGGCAAATTTCAGTTTAAAAGTCGGGCCGTCTGCGGATACTTCCGGAATGTCGGCTGTTTCAGCTGCAGAAGCTTCGCTGGCTGCGGAAGATACTTCGGCTGCAGGAGCTTCGCTCTTTGCGGAAGATGAGGCTGCTGCGGGAGCTTCACTCTTTGCGGAAGATGCTGCAGCAGCAGAAGTATCACTTTTCGCTGAACTTGCAGCTGCAGCTGGTGAAGTGTTCGAACTTCCTCCGCAGGAGCACAGTGCGAAAAGCATAGATGTAATAATTACGATAGATAAAAGCTTTTTCTTCATTTCAGAATCTCCTTCTATACCTATTGTATTGTTTTCACTCAGTTATCATTTTTTATTTATATTAATTCTATTATCGTCAAGCATCTCAAGTCAACGGAGGCATCGGCCTTCATCATGCAATTATTGCATTGTGAAACTAATATAACCAAATGGCTAAACATACGTCTTTTCTCATTAGTGCACGTTTGCCTTTGATGCTGCTGCATGCTCTTGCCTTTAAAAAACATAAAAGTTAATATATAGTCGGGAGGATCATCAAATGGATAATTTCGGTGAAATATCGCTGCTTCAGATGGAATTGTTTCTGCGTGTTGCGGAGTATCATAATGTGACACAGGTGGCGGATTCCATGTATTTAAGCCAGAGTTCGGTGACCAGACGGATCCAGAAGCTGGAAGAAACACTGAATCTGACGCTGTTCACACGCTCAAACCGCGGGCTGACCCTGACCGAGGACGGAAGAATGCTGTATCAGGAACTGATTCCCGCCTTCCAGACAGTCAATGCAGTGCTTCGCAACAAACAGAGGATCCGAGATGACGGAAACTGCCTGCACATCGCCATTATGAATGTGAACGAAATCTATAATGAATGTACGCCTATGATCCAGCGTTTCCAGAACCAGCATCCCGAAACTGCAGTTGATGTCAATATTGTCGATCTGAGGATGCTAAGAGAGGGACTGATCAGCGGTTCGTTTGACTGTATTTTTTCCTTTCATGCCGCGGTTTCCACCCTGACCGGGACAGAGATCTATGATATAAAAAAAATGCCTTCCTATTTTGCGGTTTCCGCAAATGCCGATGCGGTCAAGGGAAACAAGCTGGATTACGGGCGTCTGCACAGATATGACCTGTGTTCTTTTCTTCAGGAACAGCAGTACGGGGCACATGAGCGGGCACTCAGGCTCTGCCGCGCAACCGGGTTCGAGCCGAGAGGCATCCGATATGTTTCCGAAGGCGAAGAACTCTTCGATCTGATCAAGAACGGCAGAAAATATATATTTGTCGTAGGCAGTGGATTCGGAACCCGTTTTGGTGACCAGATACGGCTCTTTCCTGTCCATCATGCTCCGAATGAAAACCATTATATAAGTCTCGCATGGTGTCCCTCAAAAAGCAGCAACACCATACGAGACCTGATCGGTTCGATTGCGGCTTCCCAGATAACGTCCTCGGAAGCGGATCAATAATCATTATTCAGACTGAAGAGCCTGATGCAGCAGCACCTGGGTATCATATTCACTGTTCGGGCGGTCCAGATCCACATCCACATAGGAGATCTTACCGGTGTACTTATAAAAACCGCGGCCTTCGTGTTCCAGTTTGATCACACTGGAGCCGTATCTGCCCACAGCCATTGCTCCGGGTGCCGGGAAAAGCGGTGAACAGACGATCTCTCCTTTTCCGACGATCTGTCCGTCGATCTTCAGATAACCGGTTCCGGCGTCCGGTCCTTTCTTTTCAAAGAGGAATTCCAGGTCATGCAGGCCTTCAGGGACCGGTGATTCAGCAATAATATCAATGCCCCTCTTCATCAGGAAATTATTGTGGAATGAAAGCTTTCCGTCTTCAATGTAAACCGCGAAGCCTCCGGCATTTTGTCCGACAGAGAAAAGAACTCCTTCGTCGCCTTTTTTGAACTCAGCCCGCGTGACAATGCTGAAATCCTTTCCGCCGAAATACGGTTTTGCAAGGCTTGGCATCATAACCGGATAAAGCCTGTAATGTGTCCTGTTCTCATAAGGGGAATGAACCCACATCTTATTGATCATAAACCCGTCACGGGTACGGTGATGGCTCTCTATAAGAGGCAATACACCGTATTTTCCGGCTTCATGCCACCAGAGGGTTTTAAGCTTCTCCAGCTTTTCCGGATAAACCGAAGCCAGGTCATGTGCTTCGGAAAAGTCCTCATCCGTGTTGTAGAGCTCCCATATATCCTGTTCGAAGGAAGGAGAATCCACATGATCGGTTACTGCTTTCCATCCGTCTTTCCAGATGCCGCGGTTGCCGTGCATCTCAAAATACTGCACGTGCCTTTCTGTGGGTGCGTCCGGATGATCAAAAGTATAGGCCATACTTACGCCGGCCTTTGCTTCCTGTCTGACTCCCTTGATATACTCAGGCTGTTTCACGCCGCACAGTTCCAGTATCGTCGGATAAATGTCGATGACATGATGGAACTGATTTCTTACTTCACCTTTGGCCTTAATACCGTTCGGCCAGGTGATAATGCAGGGCACTTTCACGCCGCCGGCATGTACCCAGGATTTATACCACTTAAGAGGTGTATTTCCGGCCCAGGCCCAACCGCTCGGATAGTTGCAGTTTGACCGTGCAGATCCCATGCTTTCCAGCAGTTCATCGCTTAAAAGGCCTTCCCACTCATGAGTGAAGATGTGGTAGAACTCATTGTAGCATCCCTGTGTGCCGCCTTCGGGAGAAGCGCCGTTATCCGTCATAAAGACGATGATCGTGTTGTCATACTGCCCTATCTCCTTTAAATAATCGACCAGGCGTCCGATCTGATCATCCGTATAGGTCAAGAAGCCTGCAAACACTTCCATATACCTGGCAAAAGCCTTTTTCTGATAATCATTTAAGGAGTCCCAGGGCTGTGCCTTGCTGTTTCGTTCGGTAAGTTCAGCGTTTTCGGGAATAATGCCGAGTTCTTTCTGGCGGGCAAATACTTTTTCTCTGTATACATCCCAGCCTTCGTCAAACTGCCCCTTGAAGCGGTCGATATACTCTTTCGGCGCATGATGAGGACCATGCATGGCTCCGAAAGCTACATATCCGAAGAAAGGCTGGTCCGGAGCGAAGGACTTCTGTTCGCCGATGTATTTGATTGCTTTATCTACTATGTCTTCACTGAACTGGTATCCTTCTTCCGCGGATTTCGGCGGGTCTACGATCTCGTTGCCCTGGACCAGGAAGGGATTCCACTGACTGGTGCAGGCTTTTAAAAGCGTATAGGACTTGTCAAACCCGCGTCCGCTCGGCCACTGGTCAAACGGGCCGGCAGGACTCATATGTTCATGATTGATCAAATGCCATTTTCCTACAGTGAAAGTATAATAACCGGCTTCATGAAGAGTTTCACTGATAAAGCCGTATTTCGGATCAACTTCTCCTCTCAGGTTCGGGAAACCAAAGTCATTGTCCCCCAGCCAGCAGAAACCTACCGTATGGTTGTTGCATCCGGTCAGCAGGCTTGCACGTGTGGGTGAACACATGGCATTCACATGAAAATCCCTGTATCGTATACCGTCTGCAGCCAGCGCATCGATGTTCGGTGTTTCGATCAGGCTTCCGTAACAGCCGACCTGGGCGTAACCGGTATCATCCAGCAGGATATACAGTACATTCGGAGCACCCTCCGGTGCGGATTTCGGTTTTTCCCAGTAAGGGGTCGAATCGCTGTATTTTATTTCAATTTTTCCCTTGAAATTGTCTTCCATTTTCAGTCCCTTTCTTAAGAGGAGTCTTTACAGTTCCATTTCGCTTCGATAAATGACGTCATCCTGGATCTCATTGCTGAGCTGGACAAAGTATGCCGAAAAGCCGCCGATACGGACAATGAGGTCCTTGTTGTCTTCGGGTTTTACTTTTGCTTCCTTCAGCTGTTCGGAATCCATGATGTTATACTGGATGTGGGTTCCGCCGGCTGCCATAAAGGCTTTCGTATAAGCGACCAGCTTGTCGATCCCTTGCTCGTCCTTTAAAAGGGCCGCGCTGAATTTCTGGTTCAGCACCTGGGCATAGGAATCCTTGAACTGGGCCGTCAATACCGAATGGAGCACGGCTGTCGGACCGTTGGTATCCATTCCGCGCATGGGCGAGATCGAACCGTCATCCAGCGGTTCCAGGGCTTTTCGTCCGTTCGGCAGCGCTCCGACGCCCAGGCCTCCGAAATAGTGCCAGGCAAGGCCCTCCCTCGCGATCATGATCTTATTGAACGGGGAGTTGTCGTAACTGTGGATGATGCGTGCGGAATCGTCGCTGACACGTCTGGCCATCAGGTCCGCTTCTTCAATATCGTTGCCGAATTTCGGTGCCTTGAGGCAGAGCTGCCGGATCTCTTCCCCGCGTTCTCCCGAAAAGTCGTTTTCCAGGGCATCCATCAGCTCTTCCATGGAGAGAAGTTTTTTATCAAAGACCAGATACCGGATGGCTTCAAGAGAATCGGCTGCATCGATGATGCCTCGGTCTCCGATACCCTGCAGCATATGGTCCGGATCGGCATCGACCGTATCCCTTCCGGCGTCCATGCAGAACTGCAAGCCCAGGGCCGAGATCAGCGGAAGGCGGATGTAATCCTTTTCGATCCTCCTTGCAATGTTTCCGAGGCGGAAGCAGCGGTGGCTTAAGTTCTTATGCTGCTTTAAGAATGCATCATATAGTTCTTCAAAGCTTTTGAATGTTCTCGGGTCGCCGGTTGCAAGGCCAGTCTGTTTTCCGTTGATATCAATGCCATTGTGAAGGGCCAGATGCAGGCAGCCGGCTACGTTGAAGGCTCCTAGCCCGTGCGCTCCCGTATGCTCCGCCCTCGTAGGAATACAGGGATAAACACAGCCCAGACCGCTCCATTCTACGGCATCCTTATAGGAAATACCGTCCTTCACATAATGATCGATGACGACATCGTCGTTTTCAAACAGCGGGATGCCGCCTTTTGTTTCTATGTTTGTCCGTATTGCTTTCTTGATAAGCCAGTCAGGCGTTACCCGGCTCCATTTCAGGCCGACTGTCGGCGAGGAGATCTTCAGCAGGCCGACCACATGCAGGATCAGGTAGCTGAGTTCGTTGCTTGCATCGGTACCGTCTGCATTTACACCGCCGACCATGATGTTGTTGATGCAGAAATTGATCTGATGGGAAAGTTTCTGGCTCTTCGGCTGGACAAAACACTGGGTTCCCCATCGGCCGATCAGGTCCGCGATCAGTTCTGCTGCACGTTCTACCGTTATCGTGCCGTTTTCGATATCCTTTTTGAAGAACGGATAGAGATACTGGTCTGCCCTTCCCCAGTGAGGATTCCCGTGCATCGGATGCTCCATGATCTTTGCCACACCGCAGAAACTCATCAGCTGCAGCGCTTCCTGGAAAGTTCGCGGCGCATTTTCCGGCACATATTCACAGATCTCTGCTATTTCAAGCAGCTGCTTTTTTCGGAAGCCGTCCTCTTCGGCTGCGGCTTTTTCCCTGGCCAGATCCGCGTAACGGTGAGCATGGTCGATCACCGCTTCCAGTACGATGATAGCCGCTTCCCAGAAATAGGCCTTATTGATATCCGTATCCGTACCGGAGCGGAATTCTTCCAGATGAGCCTTTGCTTCATCGATATAGCTTCGGAGGCCGACTTTAACGATCTTATCCCAGTTCAGCGAGGTCGTGACCTGTCCGTAAACGGATGCATCCAGTGAAGGATCTTTTAATTTGGCATCCTCCGCATCCCTTCCCCAGGAACCCATGGCAGCTTCCCAGGCTTTGTAGCTCATATCCGGGGCACTTTTCCCGCCGAAGGTCCTGGCAGCGGTACGCAGTATTTCGAGACTTTCGTTATCGATTTTTACACTGGCATCCATGGTAGCGTCCACCACGCCGTCTTCGTTCCAGATGGCCGGAATATAATCTCCCGCTATGTCCATGGCCGTTGCGCAGCCGATGACGGAAGGCGTAGCACGCGCGACGATCTGGTCAAAGGGAAGGATGTCGATCGTCAGGTTGTCCAGAACGCACTTCAGCAGTTTTGCCCTGCGGATCTCCAGGTCCTCCCCTTCGGTTTCAAGCCAGGATTTGACCGTCCAGCGCTCACGGTCGGCATGGATATGCCAGGAAGCGGTCCGGACAGCTTCACGCCATGCCGTATTGGCGGGGCTGAGTGAGATCCGGTCAATTCTCTCCAGCAATGAATTGTCTATATTATTCATTTTGTATCTCCTCTTCTGATTAAACCATCGAATTCAAAAGGCCGTTGTTAAGGATAAAGTGCACCGTTTTAGGCTGATAGAAATTTCTAAATAAAAGTATAATAGAATGCGTTTTTTCAGTCAACGAACTCAGCGCGTCTCACAATGCTATTATTGCATTGTGAGACGCGCTGAAAAACAGTCTGAATTGAATTATCTGAAAAGAAATAAGTCTGTTTAATTACTATATCCCGTAAATATCCCTGTATTTTTCTTCCAGATAATCCATATAAACACCGGGATCAAATTTCTCCCCAAGCACTCTCTCCAGCAGCTCATTCGGCTCATACAGGCTGCCATACTGCCAGATGTGCTCACGGTTCCAGTCGTTGACCGCAGCCAGGTTGCCGGATGCCACACAAGCGTCCACATCCACAGTCTCCTTCATCTTCTTAAGGAACTGCGCCCCGTACGCGTTTCCGAGCGCATAAGACGGAAAATAACCGATGTTTCCTCCGGACCAGTGGCTGTCCTGAAGCACGCCGTGCCGGTCATCGGGTACGTCCACGCCCAGATATTCTTTGTACAGCCGGTTCCACTCCACCGGGATATCCTTTACTTCCAGCTGCCCGGATAAAACCATCTTCTCGATCTCATAACGGATCATGACATGCAGGCAGTAGGTCACTTCATCCGATTCGGTACGGATCAGCGAAGGTTCGACTTTGTTGACCGCTTTATAAAATCTTTCTTCGTCCACATCTTTCATGGTTTCCGGAAAGAGTTCTTTTACCTTCGGCAGGATCGCAGCCGTAAACCCGCGGCTGCGGCCGATGATGTTCTCATAGAACCGGCTCTGGCTTTCATGGATGCCCATGGATACGCCGCAGTCCAGCACGGTAAATGCCAGATCATCCGCGGACCCGGTATCGTAAAGCGCATGGCCGCCTTCGTGGATCACGCTGAACATGGAAGAAACAAAAGTATGCGGTTTATAATTGGTCGTGATCCGTTCGTCCAGATGGGAACCCAGAGAGATCGTGAACGGATGCTCTGTCGTGGCAAAGCCTACGTGGTCACGGTCCAGACCGATCTTATCCATCAGGAAATATGCGAGTTTCTCCTGTTTGTAATCCGGAAAATCACCTTTCAGGAAGCTGTCGTCGACCTGCTTTGCCGCCGTGATCTCTTTGATCAGGGGAACCAGCCTGCTTTTCAGCGTACCGAAAAACTCGTCCAAAATCTTTTTATTCAGGCCGGTCTCGTACTCATTCAGCCAGTAATCATACGGATCCTTTTCCGGTGCGCAGTATCCTGCAAAACGCTTCACGGTCTCAAAGACTTTTTCTAGAACCGGCAGGAACATCGGGAAGTCGCTTTGCTCTTTCGCCTTGTGCCAGATATCGTCCGCCTGCACAAGCAGCTCCTGATAGGCGACATATTCATCCATCGGGATCTTCTGCATCTGGCGGATGTCTTTTAACATCAGATAAACCATGCGCTTCAGTTTCGGATCCGCTTCGTCAGGCGCGCCTTTGATCTTTTCATCCAGATATTCCAGAAGATCCACCGTATCTTTCCCGGTGGAAAGCTTATAGATCTCCTCCGTAAGGATCCCAAGGGAATGAGCACGATTCGCGGCGGTCCCTTTGGGCGCGGTCGTCATTCCGTCGTACATCAGCAGTTCGACGGCATGCTGATAAGCGCTGATTCTTCCCTGAAGAGCCAGCAGTTTTTCCTGTGCTTCGGCGATCGTCAGACCGCTGTATTGTGTTTCGTTCATGTCAAAACTCCTTTGTCCATATTATCAGCAGGCCTGAAAACGCCATCAGACCTGCTGCAGAAAGCTTTATCCTGTTGCTGAGAAATCTTACCGGATGAAGTTAGTCCAGGTCTTCTCAACGGCTTCGGGAGTTTCCACTCCGGCAGCCTTCCCGGCTTCGATGCACTTGAGCAGCCAGGCCATGTTCTTTCCGAGAACCTGGAGGACCTGCATTCCCTCTTCATCTTTATAGATATCTTCCGGTTCGGAACCGTGGACCATGTTCCAGTAGCGGGAAGATACGATGGGCATTTCGGCGATCGTGAAATACTTGTTCAGAGCGTCCAGGGCGGCGGTCGTTCCGGCTCTTCTTGCGGAAACGATGGCGGCACCGGGTTTTAAGCGGAGGTTCTCACCCGCGATCATGAACACCCGGTCAAGGAACGCGGAGATCTCTCCCGAAGGAGCGGCGTAGTATACCGGGGAGCCGACGATCAGCCCGTCCATATCCCGGAGCAGATCCGCTACATAAACAGCGGTATTATTGATGTTTCCGTTCACCGCATCGCTGCCGATATGGATGATCTCGGTTTCGATGCCTTCCGCATTCAGAACTTTTGCTACCTCTGTCAGGGCGGTATAGGTGCACCCTTTCGGCCTTCTGCTGCCGTTCAGCATTAATACTTTCATTTCCGATACCTCATGCTTTCTTATTTGATCATTCAACAGTCCTGTTGACGTCTTAACAGTTCGTTTATACGTTATTACTGATTTTAACACGCTTTGCGGAGAATATCCATACGGTCAACCCACATTGTACTGGCTGTTGAAAAGATCCGCGTAAAAGCCGCCTTTCTCCAGCAGTTCCCTGTGAGTGCCTTTTTCGATGATCTGCCCGTCCTTCATCGCGATGATGACATCGGCACTTTTTATTGTCGAAAGCCGGTGGGCAACGATCAGGCTGGTCCTCCCCTGCATGATCTTGTCGAAATCATTTGTGATCCGCTGCTCGGTAAGCGAGTCGATCGAGGAAGTCGCCTCGTCCAGAATCAGCATCTGCGGCGGATCGAGCATGACCCGGGCGATACAGATCAGCTGCCGCTCTCCTGCCGAAATACTGCCGTCATCGGTGATCACCGTATCATAGCCGTCCGGCAGTTTTCGGATAAAGTCATCGGCGGCGGCTTCCTTTGCCGCTTTCTCGATCTCCTCAAATGAGGCGTCCGGCCTTCCGTAGGCAATGTTGTTCCGGATCGTATCGGTCTTCAGCCAGGTATCCTGCAGGACCATTGCAAACTGATTTCTCAGCTCCGTCCGTTTCAGATCATCGACCGGAACATCGTCCAGACAGATCTTTCCGGAGTCTGCATCATAAAACCTCATAATCAGGTTGATCATCGTCGTCTTTCCGCAGCCGGTCGGTCCGACGATCGCTGCCTTTTTCCCGGCCGGGATACAGACGTTAAAGTCACGGATCAGCGGTTTTTCCGGATCATAGGAAAAGTTCACATGGTCGAAACCGATCGAGCGGCACTTTTCTTCCATCTCTCCGATCTTTCCTTCATCGGACTCCGGTTTTTCATCCAGCAGTTCAAAGACTCTTTCCGCGCCGGCCATGGCATTCTGAAACTCCGTGATCACGCCCGTGATCTCGTTGAAAGGCTTGGAATACTGATTGGTGTATCCGAGGAACGTCACCAGCATGCCGACGCTCATTCTTGCTCCCATGACCGCAAAACCGCCGAAAGCCGCAACAGCTGCGTAGATTGCGGCATGGATCAGCCGGGTGGAAGGATTTACTAGGGAAGAATAAAATGTTGCCCTGAGGCTGAATCCCCTCAGTTCTTCATTGATACGGTCATGCCCGGCGCATACTTCATCCTGACTGCCGAAAACGCCGACCAGTTTTATGTTCGATATCCTTTCTTCTGTATAAGCCGTGAGTTTTCCGCGGGCTTTTGCCTGCTCCTCGAACATTTTTCTGGAATTCTTTGCCACATATCTTGCCACCAGGAACGAAACAGGTGTAAGCGCTACAACGATCAGGGTGATCAGAGGATCGGCAAGCAGCATCAGTACCAGCGTCACAAGGATGGTCAAAACCCCGCTGAAAAGCTGCGTGGATCCTAGAAGCAGACCGTCTGAGATCTGCTCGATATCGGTGACCGCCCGAGATAGGATATCCCCGTGCGGATGTCTGTCCAGGTAGGATATCGGAAGCCGGTGCAGATGCTCCACGACCTCGGTACGGAGCCTTCTGGCAGTTCCCATGGAGATCGAGTTGTTGATCAGGTTGCCGCACCACTGGCAGACCGCCGTGGCAGCAATGACCGCAGCCATTTTGATGACGATGGCCGTGATCGCGGCAAAGTCAACATTCTCCGGTCCGATGATGAAGTCCACAGCCCGGCCGATAAGCACCGGGATCGCAAGCGTCAGTCCCACGGACGCTGCAGACAGTACAAAAGACAGTACCACGAAGAAGGCCTGCGGCTTTAAATACGATAAAAGTCTTCTTAAGGTGGAGGGTTTCTTCTTATCCATTCGTACCCTCCTGCGTCTCATAGATCTCCCGGTAAACGGGGCAGCCTGAAAGAAGCTCGGAATGCGTTCCGATCCCGGCTGTTTTTCCGCCATCCATGACGATAATCTTGTCTGCGTCCTTTATGGAAGAGATCCTCTGGGAAATAATGATGGTCGTGCGGTCTTTAGGATCTTCTTTTAAGGCTTTTCGAAGCGCGGCTTCCGTTGCGAAATCCAAGGCGGATGAACTGTCATCCAGGATCAGAAGGCCGGAGTTTCTAACCAGCGCACGGGCGATCGTCAGCCGCTGCTTCTGACCGCCGGAGAGGTTCGACCCGCCTTCTTCGATGCGCAGGCCCAGCCCTTCTCCTTTTTCTTCCACAAAGCCTTTAGCCTGGGCGGTGGAAAGAGCCTGCCAGGCCTCCTCGTCCGAGATCTCCCTTCCCATGCTCAGATTGGCGCGCAGAGTTCCGGAAAACAGCGCGGCTTTCTGCGGAACGACCGCTGCGGCAGACTGCAGTACCGAACGCCGGATCTTCTTAACAGGGATCCCGTCCACCGTGATACTGCCCTCTCCCGCCTCATAATTTCTCAGAAGCAGGTTGACTAACGTCGTCTTGCCCGATCCGGTATTACCGATCAGGCCGACCGTCTGGCCGGGAAGGATCGAAAACGATACGTCCGAAACCGCCGGTGCGGCGTTTTCACCGTAACTGAAGCTGACTCTGTCGAAGCAGACAGCGGCAGGTTCTTCCGGGCAGATCTCCTGGTCTCCGTCGGCAAGGGAGTTTTTGATCTCAAACAGTTCATTGATCCGTTTTAAGCTGGCAAGGCCTCTGGATTCGATGATGATCAGATTGGCCAGTTTGATCAGTTCCAGCAGGATCTGCGACATGTAATTGACAAGAGCGACGACCGTACCGCGGGTCAGCACTCCTTCATATACTTCCCCTCCGCCGATATAGATGATCCCGACGATGGCCAGGTTGATGACCGCATAGGCAAAAGGATTTAAAAGCCCGGATACCGCGCCGAAGGCAAGCTGCCTTTTGTACAGTTCTCCCGAGCGTTCCCTAAACTCTTTTGCTTCGGCATTCTGCCGGCCAAACGCACGGATCACCCGTGCGCCGCTGATATTTTCCTTGACAGACAGCGTGATCTTCTCCAGTACCTGCTGGACTTTTGAATTTAACGGCATCGAAAGGGCGAGGATCAGAAAGACCAGGGCAAAAAGTCCCGGTACCGTGATCCCGAATAACAGGTTCGTCTTTTTTCCGATGATGCACGCCGCAGCCGTTGAGCCGATCACGATGATCGGGGCGCGCAGGAAAAGCCTCAGGAACATGTTTACGGCGTTCTGAAGCTGGTTCACATCGCTTGTCATACGGGTGATGAGCACGGACGTTCCGACGGAATCGATTTCCTTATAGCTTAATGTATTGATGTGCCTGAAAAGATCGCTGCGGATATCCGCTCCGGTGCATGCCGCACTCTTCGCTGCAAAGTACTGGGCGGAAACGGCACTGACAAAGCCGACCAGTCCCAGAACGATCATCAGGATCACGTCTTTGATGACAGCACTGCCGCCCAGTCCGATGTCCGTATCAATGATCCGGGCGACGATAACGGGGATCAGCAGCTCAAAAAGAGCCTCCAGCATTTTGAATACCGGGGCCAGGATGCTTTCTTTCGCGTATTTTCTGATATATTTACCGAGAAGTTTCATCGAAGCTGCGTGAATGATTCCTTATTCTGATTTCAGTTTAGGTTGCATGTATCTTTTTGTCCGGCTCGAATTCTGCGGCGGTAACGATATCGCCGACAACATTGATCAGGTTCTGAAGGCTGCCGAATACCAATTCGCTGAAAATGGCCAGGGGAATCAGTTCCAGTGCGTTCATGTAGCTCAGGATAATCAATACCCCGATCAGGCAGGAACCCGGCTGATTCGGCGCACCCAGAGAAAGGAAGAATACCAGCAGGGCGATCAAAGCGATATCGACCCAGCCGGCTGTTTTTTTGCTGGCCAGCATTAAAATCAGTGTAACACAGGTGATGATAAAGCAGTTTCCGTCAAGGTTGATCTGGGCCAGTACCGGTATCGAAAGCTCCAGTTTTTTACGCTCCATATTGAATTCCCTGGAACAATACCGGATCGTAAACGGGGCCGCATCCAGTGATGACCCGATCTTATAGCTTTCTGCCAGTAAAGGTCCCATCTTTTTCGCAAACTGCAGGACCCCGATACCGCTCTTCTTCAGGCGGATCCAGTAAAACGCTGCCATAAATGCCAGACTCACTACCACAGCAAGCGTCAGCTCTGCCATATACAGGAAAGCAAAAGGACCGTCTGTCAGCAGCATATGCAGAAAGGCCAGAAACACAAAAAACGGAAGTACCGTCATTATGATGCCGAGCATTCTGGAAAACAATGCATAGCAGGCATCAACGGCTGTTTTCAGTTTGTCAAAGTATTTCCCTACAGAACACAGGGCAACAACAACGACCGCTGCAACGATGATCAGCGGGAAAGGCGAGATCATCTGGAACGGTGCGAAAATATCGGAAGGCACGATCGACGCAATAAAATCCGGAAGCGTCATGTTGACCCTCATGGTCGTATAGCCTGTAAAAGACATCGGTTGCGATACGATCCCGGCCGTCAGCCTCGAAGCCGCTACGGCAAGCAGTACCGAAATGACCGAAGTCAGGATGATCGTCCTCCGCAGCATCCGGACATAGGAGCTGCGCTCCGATACGATATAGACATTTGTCAGATTTTTTAAAAGGGAAAAGAAAGTGACCGGCGCACCGACCATCAGCATTGCGTTTCCGAACAGGATCTCCATGGGAAGAACAAAATTGGAAAGGATGCTCTCTTTCATGTTTTCGTTTCCGGGAATACGCAGGAAGAAAACCACCAGGATCCCAAGCAGTACCGCAACGCCACAGGGCAGCATGGCTTTCGCGTGGCTGTTTTGGATCGTGATCCGGATCGTGTTGAATCCAAGCTGATAGCTGTAGTCGATTTTATCGGAATACGCCCTTAAGATCTTCTCTTCCGCGGATTCTATATCCGCTTCTTCGCTGCCGGGAACATACATCCCGCCCTCGAAGGTGAACAGGATCGAAACATTTCCCAGTCGCTCCCGGCTCCGGATCGTGACTGGCGTTTCTGCATCTTTTTTCTGAGAAAGGATCTCGTGGAAAAGGGCTTCAAAAACCAGCATGGTTTCCGAAGCGACGGATTTTGCGATCCGCTTTCTGTTCAGTATTTCCAACACGAATTTCTGCGCTTTTTCAAAATCCGATATGTTTTTGATTTCAATCGATTTCATCTTACTTCCTGGCATTGATCAACTCCGGAAAGGATTGGGTGTTTCATTTATACTTCGTATCCAGCAGATCGCGGATCTTATCCGTATCATATTCGTATTCGGCAGACCAGCTCCGTACGATTTCTGTGAGGCTTTCGGGCTTTCCGTCGGTCCACCGGCCGGCCAGTTCATAAAAAGTGTCCCGGATAAAGGCGATTCTCTCCTCCAGCCGGTCGTCATACAGCGCATCCGCAATATGGCGGTAGATCAGATATTCCAGCAGCCGGGCAAGGGGTGCGCTCTCTACTGCGGCCGCTTCCTCCAAAAGGTCTTCGCGCACCTGCATCAGATACTGTTCATCCTCCGGCAGGCCTTCCGGATCCGCAGTGTCATCCTCTTCGATCACTTCCAGCCGGAAAGGTTCCTTTTGCGAAAGGATCAGTCTAGCTGCCTCTTCGCAGGCCATGCCGAGGCCTACCTCGATCCGGTCGGTCCAGTAGTTCCGGAACCTCGGGTGATCCCTGCAGATCTGGCAAAGGGCCTCTTCGCCTTCATGCAGGATCAGCTCACACAGATTGTTTTCATTCAGCAGCGGACATCTTCCCTTCGGGGTAAGGATAAAATGCGGATTCTTTCCGAAATCGATGCATTTTTTCAGACGGCCGGCGAATTCCCCGGTCATTGCTTTGTATATGCCCAGGCTATCTTCATCGATGTCCACATCCCAGCCGGCACAGCAGGTATGCCGGCAGCGGTCTGCAGTACAGTGAAAGTCTTTATAATAGGCCGGTGCATAGGTCTTCATTGCTCCCTTACCCCGCCGCGTTCAGGAAAAGCATCAGCAGCGGAATGACCACAAAGGATGCGATCGTAGTCGTCGCAGCGCCCCGCGCGGCAAAACCGTCATCTGCCTTGTATTCCGCAGCGGCTACGACAGTCTGCGATACGACCGGCATCGCGGCCTGAACCATGAAGACATTCATGGCAAGCCCTTTGATCCCGAAAACATGGCAGAACAAAAAGCAGAGTCCCGGACTCAAAAGGAATCGGAAGATCAGCGTAACAAGCATTTTGAAATCGATTTTTAAGTTCTTCAGCCCGATATCGTAAATGATCTTTCCTGTAACCAGCAGTGCCATCGGCGTGACCACCTGGTTCATATACCTGCTGAACGTCATGACGAGGTTCGGCAGACGGATATCCAGCATCACCACCGTGATCCCGATGATGATCCCGATGATCGGAGGCGTCGTGATCAGCTTTTTCAGCACGCCTCCTACTGTCTGCTTCTTGCTCTCTCCTTCCCCGGTGAACCGGATCAGCGTGATGCCCAGCCCCTGTGTGAAACAGGTCCCTACCAGATAATACATAATGATGTAAGGCTCCGCATCTGCTCCAAACAGCTCCGTACACATAGGATAACCGATAAACAGCGTATTGGAAAGCGAAGCCATCATCATGAAAACACCCATGCTCTTTCTGGGCAGTTTCATCAGCTTTCCAGCCGCGAAAGACAGAATATATAGGATCGCCATGACAAGGAACGGCACCAGGAGCATCGGGCCTGCCTCAAAGACCATCTCTCTGGTCAGGCGGTACCGCAGCGTATAGATGCACATGAAAGGCACAGCCACATTCATGATAAATTTGCTCAGAAACGCCTTTGCCGCATCCGAAAACCACCCTTTTGCCGCGCAGAAAAAGCCCACTGCAGTAAGCAGAAGGATCAGCACGACAGCTTCTATAGAATTCAGGAATGAAGCAAGCATGAAATCACCTTAAAAGCCCCCGTAACTTCCGGGGATGATAAGATATAATCTAGCACGATGGCGGTAAATGTCAATGATACAGGACTCTGCCAGGAGTAATCGGAATTGCAGTAACTGCTGGACTTCAGGAAACACTTTCATTATACCGTTAAACCGTTCAGCTCCAAAAAGAGATCAGCCCGAAAAATCATATCTTCCGGCCGCATAGGGAAAAGTGATCACGCCGCCATACAAAACAAATACATAGTCCGGGTTTATTTCTTCAATGTATTCATAAACATTGATTTTTTCACCGACCATGGCGCTGAAATCCCTCAGGTCAACTACGTGCAGTTCCTTGAACTGAAGTGAAAGGAAAGGAGCAATAACGCAGCCGAAGGAATCCCGGATCAGGACTGCGGTCTTTCCGTTATGATTCAAATTGTTCCGCATTATCTGTAACCGGAAATCACCGCCGCTGTATGTTGCATACGGATTCAGGTTGTAATAATCCTTTTCTTCTATTAATTCTTGATCCAAAACCGTATCCTGGAAAGCCCCGTTTCGCACTTCGCCTTTTACAGGCTGTTCTTCCGTCAGATCCGTTTCAAACTTCGGAACAATGAGATCGATGTCATCGGCGCCTTTCCAGGTGAAAAACCTGCCGGTTTTTTTCCCGTAATAACCCAAAAAATAATTCTCATATGTGGTAATGGTGTAGTTTTCAGGATCAAATAACTCCGGCTCGTACCAAAACCCGTAAAGGGCATTCAATTCTTTGCAAATGGCTTCCGAGGTGAGCAAACCGGCATTCGGCGTCCAGTGATGATCCGTATCAAAAAACATATTCTCTCCTTTGATGCCGGACCTTTTCCATGCAGCATCAACATTCAAAGTAGGGATAGAGTGTTTTTCCATCACTTTCACAAAGTTTTCGTAGTTTTCTCTTCCACGATCTTTTATGTTTTCCGGCATCTGAAGGTAATAATTCTTTTGCGGGGCAGCAATATAAAGAAACGCCGATTCGCATTCACAGGCTTTATCGTATAAACCACCTATCACTTCCGCTATTTCCTCCAGCGATTCTTCCGGGTATAAAGAAGCATACTCACCAAGCATTCCGTTATCTGCTTTTGCAATAGTGCTTCCGCCTTTCACACAGAGTCTGCTCCCGAGAATATTTTCCTTGGCGGAATGAATATCCAGCAATGTATTGTGATAGGCGAGTCCTCTGGACGAAACCTTTTCAATATCGGCAGCTGTTTCTTCCATCTTTTCAAAAAAGCCGTTTCCCTGCCCTTTGAATCTTTTGTCTGCATCCTCTATAATGTCAGAAAAACGGATTCCTGTTATACCGGCAATAATGAACGCCAGGGCAAACACGGCGAGTATTATATTTTTATTAAATCTTTTCATGCCGCCTCCGTTCAAAAATTAAAGTATATAAAAGGATTATAGGATCCGCTGACAATTGATGCTGTTGACAGAAGGAAAAGGCCCATAAGGCATAAAACCCGAATAAAATCTGAAGCATTCCGATGTTTCATCCTGTTGATGATCTTCTTCGGAAGCGGTGTACAGACCAGTATTCCAACGATAATTATTATTATATTCTGTTTGAAATATCCTGTAAAAATCCCATCTATCACATGATTGCCGTTAAAATGAAACAGGCATTTCAGATAATTGACGGCAGCACCGACAGAATCGGATCGAAAGAGGGAAAAGCTGAGTATAAAGAAAAAAACGGAATAAATTCTTCGGAGGACAGGAACCCTGCCGGCGGAAGGTTTGTTTAACCCGACAGCCCGTTCAAAAAGAATCAATGCAAAGAAATACAGGCCCCAAAGAATAAATGTATAATTCGCGCCATGCCAGAATCCGGTTAATGCCCAGACGACAAACAGATTAAACACATTTCGGAACCGGCTTCTTCGATTGCCTCCCATCGGTATATACACATAGTCCCGGAACCAGCTTCCAAGGGAAATATGCCATCTTCTCCAGAATTCCGATATCGAATCAGACATAAAGGGATAGTTGAAGTTTTCCTGAAAATGAAATCCGAACATCCTCCCGAGGCCGATCGCCATATCACTGTACCCGCTGAAGTCGAAATACAGCTGGAGCACATAGCCGGACAATCCCAGCCATGCGAAGCCGCACGAAAGAGCGTTTCCCGAAGATCCGAGACTGAATGCCTTGTCAGCGAAGACAGCTAAAGTGTTCGCCAGAAGGACTTTTTTTGCCAGCCCTGCGACAAATCGCGCAAAACCGTCGAAGACATCATCCGGAGTCTCTTTTCTGTTCTGTATCTGTTTTGCGATGTCACCATACCGGACAATAGGGCCGGCAATCAATTGTGGGAAAAAGGCAATATACAGTCCGACATTCAGTGGATTCTTCTGCGCCTTCTGATCTCCTCTGAAAACATCGATCACATAAGAAAGAGCCTGAAATGTAAAAAAAGAAACGCCGATGGGCAATACGATCGAAGGGATGTTAAAAGCTGTCCCGAGGAACCGGTTTGCCACTCTTCCGGTAAAGGTAAGGTATTTGAAAACGAACAGGATCCCGAGATCGAAAACAATACTACATACAAAAAGGATCTTCCTGAAAACGGTATTCGCCCTGGAATCCATACAGAGCCCGATCAGCCAGTTGATCACTATGGACAGGATCAGGATCAGTACAAATTTCGGTTCTCCCCAGGCGTAAAAAAACAAACTGGCGATAAACAGAAAACAATTCTGTGCGGACCTGTGATTCCTGAGCAGAACGAAATAGACCAGGACAACCGCCGGAAGGAAAAGATAGATAAAAACAATACTCGAAAAAAGCATATTACCTTTTGAATTCCACAATCTTATTACAGATCTGCAGTGCGGCCGGGCGATGCGTAATGATCACGACCGTAACATCTGTCATGGCCTTCAGATTGTCCAGAACCTGCCTTTCTGTCCTTTCATCCAGCGCACTGGTCGATTCATCGAGCATCAGGATCGGGCGCCCGGAAAAGACGGCCCTTGCTATGGCTAGGCGCTGCATCTGGCCCTCTGACAGTCCTGCGCCGCGTTCGCCGAGTTCCGTATCAAGGCCTGAAGGAAGAGTCCGGACAAAGCTTTCCGCGCAGGCGATCTTAAGCGCTGTCCAGATCGTATCGTCGTCATAGTTCCTATCCGGATCAGAAAAGGCAACAACGTCCCTTATCCTGCCGCTCATCAGCAGATTTTCCTGAGGAACATATGCAAAGAGAGCCCGCCATCCTGCATTGAGCTCTTCACAACGGCCGTTGGTATCTTTTATATAAAGAGTACCCTCGTCGGGTTTGTACATTCCCATGAGCAGGTTCATTGTCGTACTCTTGCCGCAGCCTGACTCACCTGTAAAAGCGATGTAGCTGCCCTTTTCGATTTCCAGATCAAAGCGGTTAAGAACCATTTCCCGGTTGTCTTCATCATAGGAAAAGGAAACCTTTTCAAAGCCGATGGAAGACAGTTTATGATCATAGTATTCGCGTGCTGCTTCAGACGAAACAAATTCATCATTATAATCAGGTTCAAGCTTTTCGATCTCAATCAGGCGCTCTGCGCTGGCGATCATATTGAAAAACTGGGGAACGGCAGACGTAACTTCGGCCAGAGGAAGATCGGCCTGTCGTATCAGCTGCAGAACAGCAGCCATCATGCCATATGTGATTACCCCTTCAAAAAGACGTATCCCGCATACTGCAACACCTAAAAAATAGCTTAACCGTATCAGCGCATACACAATGGAAGAACAGGTGGCGATGAACCGGGCTCTGTTCAGTCTCGCGCAGACAACCTTATCCAGTTTGTCACCGGCCTCTTTAACTGAGTATTCCTCCCGTGTGAAAGTCCGAAGGATAGACATGCTGCCCAGGGACTCCTGAATGAAGGAGTACGACTGCCCGTCATATTCCTGAACCGCCTTATGGAAATTTTTAATCTTAAGGCGCATGAAAAGGGATACGGTTATCATCCCTGCCCCTATGGGGATCAGGATCCAGGCCAGTTTCGGAAGTACAATAAACATAGCGCCGAAAGCACAGACCAGCTGAACAATGAGTCCCGCTGTTCCGGGGATCAATGCCGTAATGGCATTCGCGATGACCTGGGTATCCGATGTTATGCGGATCATCCATTCACCGGTATGTACTTTTGAAACATCTGCGTAGGAACGGTTCAGAAGGACAGAGAATACTCTTGATCTTAAGTTTTTTGAAAGCTCTGCAGCCGGTTTTTCTTTAAAATAATACGCCAGCCAATACAAAGCGATTTCACATGCTACGATCCCGCAGCCGAAGAAAATAGACCTTGTAAAGGTATCCCAGTCTTTGGCTACGGCAGCATCGATGACCGAACGGAGAAAGAAGGCAAAGATGATTCCCATTATGCCCTGAAGGATCTTTACGGCAAAAAGAAAGATCAGGCTGCCTTTAACTGTGCCGGCTGCTTTCAAAAGCCATTTTACGACGGATTTGTCAATTTTTAACCGTTTCAATGGTCCTCTCCAGAAAATCAGAATCCGTATTTTTTCAGAATCAGTTCCATATTGCAGTGTCCGCTGCCGTCTCTAGTGTTCAGATCTTTATAAAGGAAGCGGCGAAGCATCGTTTCTTTCGCCGGCTGCTCAAGAGCAATCTGCATCCAGCTTTTTTCATCATCCGCAGGCAGTACCATCGCCTCGCCGGATTTTTGTATTTCCTCTGTTATGAGAGCCGCATGCCTGCTGTGTGCCAGCACCAGGGAAGTACCTTTTCCGTCGTCCAGAGCCGGGTCCAGTTCTTTTATCCCCCAGAAATCTCCTATCGTAAAATCAAAATCCCTTAGAGGAGTGGTATAGGGACAGGCGTAGCATGAAGGACGCAGAGGCAGTTCTTTGGAGTATATACGACAGAACGGATCCCGCTGGAACTCATTTGTGCGCTCTGTGCCGTTAATGCTCCATGCCACCGTATGAGCATCATTATCAATCCGTTTATCCCGGAAACAGAAATAATCGGGAATGCTGTCCGCTGAAAGATAATGGAGGTATTCTTTCCATAATTCCGGCGAAAGCACTCCCCTGCAGATCAAAGCCGCAAGAAACAGGCCATCGTTATCCGGAAACAGATTCTTTATTGCATGGCACTGGCATGGGGTGCCGGAAAAAAGAACGGTCTTTCCCTGATTTAATGCATCCCGGATCTCTTTAGGGCAGTCCGAAATATCGCTCTGAACATACTTGGATTTTCGCATTCCCGATATGTCGGCGGAAAGAACATGCTTTACAGTAAGATCCGCATCAAATACAGCGCCGCAGACAATGCCTCCTTTCTGCAAGATATACTTTGCAATGAGCGAGAATGCCCCGCCTGAAGTACTTGCAGAAAGAAGCTTTGCATCATTTGTCCGCATGGCATAGGCCTTTGGCTTATCAGAGCCGAATGACTTACCGATGGGGCATACGTCAACGCACTTCCCGCAGCCGACGCATTTTTCTTCACGGATCTCCGGGTATAAAAATCCCTCGGCATCTGCTTTCATAACAACGGCATCACAGGGACATACGTTCTGACATGCACTGCAGCCGAAGCATTGTTTTTTTGATTCAAATAGTTTCTGCATAATTCACTACTTCTTTCAGATAGCTGATCGACGATTCTTTTGCCTTGCTGATACGGTTTTCAAAATTGTCAGTTTTTATTAAAATAAGATCCTCTGCCTGACCCTCCGGTACTCCTGCAAGAGTAAGCAGTTCCACGATCCGGCCGTTGCGGGACCCGAGTTCACCGGTGAGCATTGCGGTATGGAAAGGACGCCCGAACAGGAGTGAAAAAACCGTTCCATGGAATGAATTGGTAAATACTCCTTCCGCATTTGCAATAAGAGTTAACCAGTCCTTAACACCGACACTGCTCCAGCTGCCAAAACCAAACTGAGGCATAAAGGAAGAGGTTACACTCTTAAGCTGCAGGCCCGATTCGGCTGCTTTCTTTTTTGCGGCATCTGTCAGGACAGGGTCATATTTCAGCATAAACAAAAGCATATAGGGTTCTTCCGGCTTTTCTTTAATAAGCAATTCCCAGTCTGAACGGTCAAGAAGAAGGGTCGGGTCAAGACAGACCTGTGCTTCCCGTCCGGTCAGTTCCTGAATGATTTTCACGCCGGATTTTTCTCTGACCGAAAGTCCTTTAAATTCACCAAGCTGCTTTGCGCACCATGGCTTAGCCTGTTCGGGCAGGTCTTCCGCTCCAAAGCTTGCCGCATAAGAAAAACGCTTCCCGGGGTCTGCAAACGGAAGGAAATAGCGTTCGTCGGCACCCGGAATGCGGAAGTTCCAGATCTGGTCGCTTCCGGCGATAAATACATCGTAATCATCATTGCATTGTTTCAGATCGCTTTTTTCATACGGAGATGAAGACACCAGATGCTCATCACGGAACTGAGAAAACAAAGCGGATCTTTTCACGCCCTCTTTCTTGAGCATTTTTGCAAAAACAGCAGCGCTAGAGGGCATTGCCGGTTCATCCGGCTCTTCTTTTTTTTCTGAGTGAATCGTAACGAATTCACTGTCTGCTCCGAGCTTTTTCAATGTCTGCTGCAGGGCGTATGCCTGCATGACCGCGCCGTAGTTATCGGCTTCGTGAAAAGTAAGAATCCCTGCCTTCATTTTTTAAACGCCTCCTTCGCCTGCAGAACAGCAGAGTATTTCAGCTGTTCCAGCCTTTTGTCTTTTATTTCTTCGATTCTTTTCGTATATTTTTCCTGATCACAGCTGCAGTAAGGAAGTATCCGGCGCGTCAGTGTTAAAAAATTTAAAATCCGTCCGCGCGCCTGGGTATAGCTTCTCTTCTTACTTGAATGTCCCGATGCTCTGCGAAGATAATGGTGCAGAACGTCAGGTACATACCCGCATTCCGTCCTGCTCGCAGGAGGAAGCAGCAGCTGAAGGTTCTGTCCTTCCGGAGAAAGGGGGATCTCATGGTCCGGATAGCAGAGATCGAACAGCTCCATACTGATCATGTAACAGCCGGCATAGCAGTAGGTCGTTTCGGAGAGCAGTGCGTCAAAAATATTCTGGGTATGCATATCCCCCTTACGCGCACTGTGAGCGAGTATCTCACCGGTATCACCGTTAATGACCAGCCCGTCATTTCGCACCATCCGGATATCCGGATGCGATTCCAGATAATCAGCCTTTTTTTCTATGCATTCCGGAAGCATATAGTCATCGGGATCACACCATGTAAGGTATTTCCCGGCAACATGCTTTAAAGCCGCATTGACTGCGCCTGCCTGTCCCTGATGCTCAAGCTGTAAAAGCGTTACGTCGATGCCCGAAGCCTGCAGCCCGGGAATTCTGTCTCTGATTATATCCACCGACCGGTCTATCGAACCGTCATCGGCAATAATGAATTCGAGCGGGCGCCATGTCTGGTCCCTAACACAGTCCAGAAAAGCATCAAGGTACGGAGCAGACTGATAAACCGGAGAAATAAGGGAAACTAACGGTCTAATCATCTGCCTTTCAACCTCTTTCTGAGAAGCGCGGCATAGTTTTTCATTTCCGAATGCGCCTGTATGCGTCCCGTATTGGAAAGGTGAAGCCTTCTTCTTAAGGTAACGGTATCGATACGCTGCGTTTTAATACGGTTGTCTTTCAGTTTCATCATCCAGTCGACGGTTTCCGCACTGCTTAAGGAAGAATCAAACAGGCCTACCTGTTCAAAAACTGTACGGTGTATCAGCGAACATCCCGGAAGGATGCCGTCATAGCTGCCTTCGCGGACTTTCAGTTCTGCCGCCTGCAAAGGGCTGAGCTCCGGAGAAATAAAATCTTCTGCTTTTCCGAATACGGCTTTTAATTCAGGGTCCTTTTCAAACGGAAGGGACAGGGCTTCCAACGCGCCTTCGCTGAAAACATCATCCGCGTCAAGCAGAAGGATCCACTCTCCTTTTGATGCTTTTATGCCTGCATTTCTGGCTGCAGCTGCTCCGCCGTGGTCCTGCCGGATAACAATACACCCGGCTTTTTCGGCGATCTCCGTCGTGCGGTCCGAAGAGCCGTCATCCGTCACGATCATCTCCACAGGACCGTTCCAGACCTGGTCCTTGACCGAAGCAATGGCTTCCGATATGTACTTTTCAGCATTGTAAGCCGGTATTACTACCGAAAGAAGATCTTTCATTTTTCTTTACCTAATACTTTTTCAAGCGTGCTCCTGTTTCTGTCGGCTATAATCTTTGCCGCGTTCTGCATTTTGGAAAGCTGCATCGATTTTACAGTTATAAGGCCTTTTTCCGTCATCATATCATAGGATTCTTTATAGTGCTGTCTGTGCCTGTTGCTGATCACATTGGCAAGATAATGATCTTTATTATTATAAAAGTCGCTGGTGTCAAAGACCTTGTCAAACCGGTCAAGAGTCCCCAAAGCGTACAGGGCGGCTATGGTGCGTATGCACTTCCCGCATTTCCCGCAGTTTTTTCCTGTTTTGGCGTAAATGCACGGATGCAGGTATTGTTCGGCGTACGGATAATCGGACAGTTCTTTTAATTTTTCTATCCTCGAAATCGAACTTCCGGACGAATAAAAAACGGTAGCATCTGTTGAAAGACATGGCAGTAGGAACATTTCATAGTAAGCGCTGTTTTCACCTGCAAAAGTGAACGTATCGAATTCATAGGCACCGGAATGATAAAAAACGGAAAACAGGCCCTGCAGGGCAAGCACGGCGGCAGGAAGCCTGTAGCCCGCAACCGCCAGATAGTTTTCAGGCAGGACCGTATCCAGATTTGAATTGATCCCGACGCATTTAAGACCCGTATCTGCGCAGATCCCCGCTTCCGCCCTCTTAACCATTATATCCAGAAGGCCTTCATTATCCGAGCTTTCAAGAGTTCCTATATTTGCAATCACAAGATGAGTAAGCCTCATATGAGGTTCCGAAGCCTTAAGTCTCGTTTTAAGCGTGTACATGCTGTCCACACCGCCGGTCCAGCCTGTACCCGCTGCTCCTTCACTTTGGATCCTTTCTCCGGCAGGTTTTGCATTCAGCGTTATGGCATTGTATTCTTTTATGTTTTTTCCCAGTACAGGCGTCAGATAATGATTGATCTGATAGATCAGCTCGGGCGATACCGGCGCTTTGCAGATCATATCCGCGTTTTCACGCATTGCCAACGGAAGAAAAACGACAGCAAAAGCATCCAGTCGATCTGCCGTAAGATAGCGCGAATACTCTGATGTGACTTCAAACCAGGCGGTAAATGAACGGTCTGAACAGGTGATGTCACAGCATAATTTCGAACTGTTTTCCGAGGCAATAATATATGGTGCAGAAAGAATTAATGCTTTATCTCTCATTTTTCTTTTCTCCCTTATCCACTGCATCACGAAACAGTTCGGCACACTTATAAGCAAGGGGCGGAATGTATGCTCCGCTTTGTTTTAAATAGGCTGCACTTTCCCGGCAGTGCAGATCAACTGTGTTGGAGAGGACAAAACCGATTCTCTGAGGGAGATGCTTCTTGTAGTCTTCTATATCAAAAACAGGGCTGTAATTCTCCAGCCTGCCCATAGCATACAAAGCCGCGAGATCCCACATGCATTTTTTGCAGTGACCGCAGTTCTTTTTGCCCGAATCCGTCCAGATGCACGAACTGAGCCATCGGAAAGAAGGATCCCAGGAGGAGATCGCTTCAAGCTTTCCTATGCGGGTCGTTTCGGCCCCGGGAAGATAGATCCGCAGGCTTTCCGTGCCTGCACAGCTGACCGTGAGCAGATCATTGTAAGCAGCTCTTTCAGAGCTGATATGAAAAAGTTCTGCCTGATAGCCGCTGGACAGAAGATATACGGAAGCCAGGGGCTGGATCGCCAGGGCAAAAGAAAGCAGGCGGTAGGACACTACGGAAATGTAATCTTCCGGAAGCGCTTCGTATACATTGGAGTCTACAAAGATCGTCTTAAGACCCAGCTCATCGGCAAACCGTCTGCAGTTCTCGCTGAACCGCTGAAAATTCCTGCGATAATTTCTTCCTTCGTAAACGCCGGAATTAAAGACCGTAAGATGCGTAACGGGCAGCAGACTGTCTTTTCCATGCGTAAAAATAGTATAAAGAGAATCCACACCCCCTGAAAAGCCGGTAACGACTGCTCCTTCAGAGGATACAGGCTCATTTGTAAGCGGCGTAAAGATGTTTACATAATGATAACGGTCACCCTTGCTGCATAAGGCCGGCATAAGAAGGTCCTGAAGCTGGTAATGCAGACGTTCGGACATGGGATCTTCACTTGTCATTGTCAGGGAGCCGCGCATGGCAGTCGGAAGGAGGAGCATCACAAAAGGATCGGACCGGTCCCTGATAAGGTATTTTTCCTGTTCGCTGTTTACGCCGTACCAGATCACTTCCTCCCGGCCGTTGATCCGGATGTGCGAACAGAGCCTTGCCTGCCCTTCTGCGTGCTCGATCCAGGTCTTCCCTATTTTTAAAGTTCCTTTGTCGGTATTCATGATCCTTGTTTCCTGTTTCTTATTGCAGCTGCCATAAGGGAAAGGTACTCTTTTTTGCCGGGCGTTTTGTGTCCGAGTGAAATGTTTTCGTTATGGATACGCCTTAAATAAAGGTCCTCATCAAGACAGTTCGAGAAATCAACTCCCTGGAGTTTCAGTCTTGTGACCCATTCCGTGTCTTCGCCGTAGTGATATTTTGTATCGAAAGCACCGTATTTTTCGAATAATTCTTTTCGTATGCAGGCTCCGGGGATGATATTATCCATTTTCGCAGAAAGAAGGACCTTCTGCCTCTCCGTCAGCTGCTCATCGGGAAGCTCCGTGAAATTCCGGCATTTACAGAAAAGGATATCGCATTCCGGATGGGATGAGATGAAAGCCATTTCTTTTTCCAGTGCGTCCGGCTCCAGAACATCATCGGCATCCAGAAAAACGATCCATTCCCCGGCGGCATTCTTAACAGCAGCATTCCGGGAATCCGAGACGCCGGAATGCTGCTTTCGAATATACTGCACCGAAGGATAACTTTCCGCAATGATTCCGGAATCATCCGTGGATCCGTCATCGACAATGATCAGTTCAAACTCTTTGAAAGTCTGGTTTAAAACACTTTCAATTGCTTCAGCGAGATATTTTTCCCCGTTGAATACCGGAATAAGCACTGATACTTTCGGCATTTACTCTTCCTTCATGATGGGCCAGCCTTGTTCTACATTAACATCATGGACCGGGTCTGCCAGCAGCAGATCCTGAACCTCTGCAAATTCATCTACAGTAAGTTCGAAGCCGTCGCTGTATGCTGCCGCATCAATGCTTGCCGGTTCACCATTGCCCTCGGCCGGAATGATTATTTCTTTCTCAACAAGGGTATCCGTAAAGATCTTAAGCTGCTCCTCAAAATCAGCGGGACATCCGTCCGCTTTCCGAATTTCTTCTGCGATCAGGGCAGGCTCGGCACCTTTCACAAGCGCTTCCAGAACTGCCGATCCAAGCGTGCTTGTGCCGTAATACATGCCGGTCACAAAGTTGATAACTACGGCCTGTCCGTCCGCAATGTCAAAGAACATTTTTTCCTCATTAAGCTTGTACATTTTTTATCTCCTTATAATTCATTAATTATAAACTCTTTTAAATAGTCACGGTTTCTGAAAAGGTCCGTGGTAAGCCGGAACTCATAAATCGGCAACTTCATAAGGCGCTGGGCGATGATGCGGTAGGTCTCGGGATCACGATAATTCTGCATATTGGCCGCTGTGCTCTTTATTATTTTGATCATGACCGGACCGGTCTGTGCTTTTATGATCTCCGGCTGCTTGGCATCGCATTTGTGAGGCCAGATGATTGCATTAACAGGGAGGGAATCCTTTATTCCGCAGGCCGAAGCATCCAGAAAAAGCTTGTTGGCCCTTTTAGGCTCTGTGCGGAGTACGGGCAGATCCGGCTTCAGGATCGCCGCCATGTCCTGATTAATGCCTATCAGGCGATATACCGGCATTGCTGTAAGCGGGCCCTGCTGGCTGACACAAATATAATCGTCAGAGACAAAATCACAGCCGTCCAGCATACATGCGATCGTCAGCGTCGATTTGCCGTCACCGCCCATACCGGCCAGCATCACTCCCTTACCGTTGTATCCCAGACACGCGCTGTGAAGCATGACCGCCCCGTTTCTGAGCGCCCATCTTGAAAGCAGGGGCGCCATGGAATGACCGTGGATCGTGTAGTCGGTACCCTCAAAAGGTTTATGGCATTGATAATAAACATTCCTTGCATAATCGATCCCGACCATCCTCAGATCCGGATTTATCATGAGTTCGCCTGTGTCGTCTTTACTGGTCCATACCGCGGTAACATTTCTTGCTCCTTCAGGAGTGTATTCGTAAAGATCGTCAAGCCAGTAATAAAGTACAGCCGAAGGCTCCGTGTATTTCTCTATAACAGGAGTATAAAGATATTTTTTTACATTGTCCGCATGTTCTTTTGTGAGAAAACGCATTTCAACGACGCTGCCGCAAATCATGATCTGGACTGCGGAGCCCTCTTCCGGGCCAAGTTTCTCAAACCGTCGTTCGACTGCTTTAAAATAGTCTGTAAGCTTCTTACCTGACATCTGTCTTTTCCTTCTGCTTTTCAATCATTTTCTGTATGTGTTTTCTCCCATTATGCAGGGAAACTTTTTTTCTTAAGGAAAGGCTTTCAGCACCCGGCCCGAAAAGGCGGCACAGCTTTGCAAGCTGTTTTGTATAATCAAGATAAAAATGGTCTTCCGGCAGATATGACAGAAAGTCATCTGCGCGGGATGTTTCCGGAATAACGGATCTCAACAATACAAAATACAGTCTGGCAACAGCCCGAAGGCCTGCCTCTTCTGCTGCTTCTGCAAAAACATCCGGACGGGCATTTTTGCTTATAATATTCAGCGCTTCTGTGATCCTTAGAACCTTGTCTGTATGGCGTTCTCCCACAACCCAGCCTCCATAAGGAACGCAAAGATGAAAGAGCAGGGTGTGTTCAAGAGACGGAACAAATATATCATAATCCTGAAGCTTTGTCTTTAAAGCAGATTCCCACACACTCGTTTCAGAGAATAATCTTCTATCCGGAGTGCCGCGATGAAGCCTGAACAAGGGTTCTTTTACCATAACACTGTCAGCTTTCGTATCCTGCGGCGCAGTATCTCCATGTTCAAAAATAGCCAGAGCCTTTTCATAACTGCAGGAAGGCACTGTGAGATCATAGCCGCTGATAAACCGTGGAGTATCCGAAAGAAAGACGGATCGTGTTGCTGCAGCACCGGAGAGCATTGCCGGTATGCCTTCGGATCTGAAATTATCAAGTTTTTTTCTGAGGTAAACAGATTCCGCGGCATTTCTGACCTGATAATACCTGTGGAGGCCCTGAAAGCGCGGCGTCATATTTTGAGGAAAGTACTCCCAGCCGGAACGATATCCTACAATTCCGAGCAAAAGAAGATACAATACATCCGAACTGTCTATATCAAGACCCTTCGTCAGTTTCTGAGCAGACGCTTCATTAAACTCCACTCCGTCTAGTGCCCGTATCAGTATACAGTCTTCTTCTGAAAAAAAATGATCAAATATTTCTTTTTCATATGGACTACAATCTGTCATATTTCCTCCGGGACAGCAATCTGATCAAGATGAAGCACTTTCATTATATCCATATACTGTTCTATAGCATTTGAAGTGTCTTTTACCTGAATGTTCCATAGCTGTTCAATATGTTTCTTCCCTGTAAAAGAAGTCTTAATGATTCTCCACAACCAAAAAAACGGAAGAAGAAAAGGCAGTTTTGTCAGTATATGATACGGCCGGCTCATAAAAGAAAGCGGTGGGAAAAGCCTTTTTAGGTAATACCTGATTCTATTCATTATGGATAATTCAGTGTGACCTCCGAACTCTCTGGCAGCTCCCAGCGTGTAGTATTTATCAAAATCTTCATCGTATGATTCCGCCATCATTGCTTTGAAGAGAAGTTCACTTTCCAAACTAAAGGGCTGCCCGTTGAACCATTGGTCTATAGCTGACAGAACAATTGAAAAGAAATCAGCCAGGCCAAGCTCTTCTAAAGAATCATTCACTTTTTGCAGGTCTGCATTCCCCTCATTTAAAAGATATCGGATATCTGTAAGGTTCCTCAGCCTAGTTCCTCCTGTTACAAAGTGTTTGGCAAAGTGAGCTACGGAATATATGAGCAGGTCTGTAGGTTCAAACACATATCGATTCGTGCCCGGTATATTTGCTGCCATCGAAAAAGCATCTTCGAAAAAGCTGGAGTAATCAGTATGATTCGGATTAAATACGACTATATGAAATTCCAGAAGTGCTAAGCCCTTTCTCCAGGGGATCTCATAATCACTCTCTTCACAAAAAGAATAACCTGCCTTCTTAACGATATCTGCTATCTTTTTATACTGAGACTGACGTATAAGGATATCCGCATCTGCCATAAAACGAAGCTCTGGAGAAGGATAATACTCCTTCATAACGATTCCTTTCAGCGGCAGATAATCGATGTTTTTCTCATCAAAAGTTCTGAATAAGTTAGACAGTTCCGAACGCTGAACACGGTCTGTTCGAAGATCGTTGGTAAACTGAAGTTTTAAGGCAGTTAAAAAGCTTTCAGGCGGGGTAATATTGTTTTTCGAGAGGCGTATAGCTCGGTATATAATACCGCTCAAATCCTGTACTCGGGAGATCTTTAAGACTTTATCCCAGTCGGAAACAGAAACCGCTTCACATGGTTCACCTGTAATACCGGATTTGACTAATTTCATAATATCAACATAAAGCTGATCCATTAATTGCCTCCACTGAGATTTGATAGAATATTATCTCATAAAACAAGATAAGATTCAATGACAGACATTATTCTGTCACGGAAACAGCATTCACTTAAATATGCAGCAGACAGAATAATTCCAGATACACTTTTGGAATATCCATCCTTTACAACGGCAAAAACGTATGATAAAATATGAAAGCTGACTCGGGGTTTGGCTCAGTTTGGCTAGAGCGCACGGCTGGGGGCCGTGAGGTCGCAGGTTCAAATCCTGTAACCCCGATTTTTTAATTAAGAAGTGCCTATTTCAGATATGCTCCCCATATGGTAGACAATGGAAACATTCAAAACCATATGAGGAGCATATCAAAAATAGGCATTTTTGTTTTTTATAGATATGTTTGTAGAGGTGATTTTTGGTATACGTCTGGTGTACATCTCGTAGAATATCTCTTTTTACGGTGTACATCCGGTTCACAAAGCTTTCTTGTTCTTCGATTTAAGCATACAAATCTTTTCTGCATAATAATGATCTGTTTTGAAATTATCCATAAATGCGGACTCCTCCTTTCAGCACTTCCTTCAGAAGGGTCTCATTCTTCATAAGCTGTTTCAGATCCAAAAGATCCACTTTTTTATGGAGTTCTTCCCGCAGCCGTTCTGTCAGTTCATAAAACCTGAGTCCTGTTGTTTCTGTCGAAACAAGCAAATCCACATCATTTGTTCCAACTGCCGTTCCTTTTGCATAAGAACCGAACAAATAACAATAATCCACAGGATAATCTGTGAACACCTCTGCACAGACATTTTTTATATCATCTATTGTCAGAATCCCGTGCTCTTCGTCCAATGGATTAATGTTTTTTATTTCCTGCAATAAAAAACGATACTTTGGTGTTCCCTGCTTACTCTCGTCATTTTCATATGTAATGTATGATCGGAGTGAGACCCCCAGAATTCGAGAAGCGTCCTGCTGAGTGAGTTTTTTATTGATTCGACACGCTTTAAGTTCTGTCACGTTCTGCACCTCCTGCTGCTTGATAACAGGCAAATATTGCATATTGTTTGTATTACTAATATGCAATATTTGCACATATTTGTCAATTCCAGAAAGCAATATTTGCATCTTTGTTTTTTGCTTTTATATGCAACTCTTGCTCAATTAAAAGATGCTCTAATCGTCTAAGAAGATGTAAAAAGACAAATAAAAGAACACAGGAACACCTTACCGGAATATACGATTCATCCGAGTGATGTGATGGTGAAGTTCTCAGCTCCTGCTGAGCGCGTTGTGCTTGGCCCTGGTGAAACAGTCAAAACAATTCCAGAACGGTTGGGAAAACAAGTCACAGCAGAGGAAGCTGCAGTTCTGGCAGTTCTCATGGAGGATCCCGGATATAGTTATGAAACTATTGCCAAGAAGCTTTCCGTTGGACGCACCACAATTTCTACCCGCATCAAGGCACTGAAGAATAAAGGGCTGATCGAACGTGTTGGGTCTGATAAGGATGGATACTGGAGAATACTGGATTGATAGTGTGATTTACAGTCCGGACTGCGGACTGTAAATTGGACTGCAAGCGAACTGTAAAACGAATCGAAAACTGAATACTAAAGATGATGAAAGAGTCCCAGTGAGATCCCTCATATATTCCCATGTCATCTCAACCTTTAATAAGCACCTCATCTTCATACAAAAAACAATCCGCCGAAAAAAAGCGGATCTCCTAAGTAATGCAAATATGCATGTCTTTTCCACTCTTCTTTCCAAACCGGGAGGTTGAAACGTTTCCGTCATTCAGCCCTGTGACGTAATGCCAGACTGCTAACGCATAGCTTTTGCTTTAGCGGTATTAAGCAATGGATATACTCAAGTTCGCATCCAGAGCCTTTGCTATTCTGTTCAATGTACCAATAGAAGGATTTGCAACCCCTCTTTCGATCTTGGAAATATCCGACTGATCAATACCTGTTGCCTGTGAAAGTTCTTTTTGGGAGATCCCTTTTTTTGCTCTTGCGGCAGCAACTGCTTCTCCAACCATGATATAGGCGGCCGGTCGTTCTGTTCGAACCGTTTTTCCTTCTTCATAGATTGTTTCCGCTTCGATATCCAGGTCATCATTCCACATAATACCGTAAGCTCCCAGGAGCTTTCCGGAAAGGAAAAGCTGCCGATCTTCCAACGCACGCAGCTGCGGATATTTATCAAAGAGCAAAGCCATATCATACTCTTTGACTTTCCCATCCTGAAAAGTCAGTTCCAGCAGAGTCCCCTCTTTAAAATTGAGTTCTGTTGCTTTATGAAACATATCAATCCAGCGGTGGAAGCTTCCGATACTGCTCGGTCTCCCACATCTCCTCCAATACTTTTCTGGGAAAGCCTCCAAAAAATGTCCCGGAAATAACCACATTGGTATCGATTACGATCTTCATGCGTGCTTCTTCCTTCTGACATCTTTTATGATATCCGCGACATCGGATTCAACATAGCCGACAGACGCCGCCCATTCTTTTGCCTCATCCAATCTGTCTGCGAAGTCCTGTTCTGTCGGAACCACGATGGGCATTAACATGATCACATCTCCGGAAACATAAGCTGCAAGTTTTGATCCGCTTTCTATGGAAAGTTTTTTTCTCATTTCCGCAGGAATAACAACCTGTCCTTTTGAAGAAACGGTTAAAACATCTATGCCCATATAAGCACCTCCGATGTAAGATTTTCTTACTTCGAATATAACAGGTTTTCCCGGTCATTGCAATGTATATTTGTCAGCAAATGGATACTGATTATTTCCCGTTACCCGGTATCACACCACGGCCAGAGTTTCTGAGCCCCGAGGATGCACAGGCTTCTCCTTTCTCTTATATTGGGCTCATTTTGGTTTTGGGCTCCCTTGGTTCTCATTTTTGCCTGTAAAACAGGCGTTTCCGTCACTTGTCCAAGCCGTGAGGTCGCAGGTTCAAATCCTGTAACCCCGATTCCTTTTCAAGACGGCCTGTCATAGGCTGTCTTTTTCTTCGGTAATAGCTATTTCATAGTACTTTCCGAACCTTCAAAACGATTATCCCGGCCTGTCACTCTATATCTTAAAGCACCCTTATCTGATGTCAAATGATGCCAAAAGAAGTGATTCAAGTCCGACTGCTGATAATCAAGCGTCAGTTTTCTGGAAAAAGCTTCCGGATTGTGCTAAAATAATATTTATGAGATCTGTATTTCTGCATCAGCGTTTTTAATTCGGGTTGACCCGCTGCATGAAAAGGGGGTTCCTTCCGAAACATACTAAGGGGTGTGTCCATGGAGTTACTGGTTCAATTTCTTTTGGGTTTGCTGCCCATTATCTGGCTTGTCATTGCGCTTACAGCCATAAAGCTTCCCGGTTACATTTCCTGTTCGACAGCGATTCTTTTTGCTGCTGTGGTCGCCGTGTTCTATAAGACGATGCCGGTGGCGGATATGGCGACGGCCGCGCTGGACGGCGCATTAAATGCCCTGTGGCCGATTCTTCTTGTAATCATCGCTGCCCTGTTCGTTTATAACCTGTCTTTGAAGACAGGCGGCATGGAGACGATCAAAAAAATGTTGTCCGGTGTATCCAAAGACAAGCGGATCCTGGCACTGATCATCGGATTCGGTTTTGGCTTTTTCATGGAAGGCATGGCGGGATTCGGTACGGCCGTGGCTATTCCGGCAGGTATTCTGGTGGCAATGGGCTTTGATCCTCTTCCCACCGTTTTAGCGCTTTTGGTTGTGAATGGCCCGCCGACAGCTTTTGGCAGTGTCGGCGTTCCGACGGTTACACTGGCCAGTGTGACCGGTCTGTCCGAACTGGCGCTTTCATCCAACACCATTATCATCGAAGCAGTCCTTATGTTTATTTCCCCCTTTATCATGGTTTGTATCATCGGAAAAGGAGTAAAGGCATTAAAGGGAATCTGGCATATTGTTCTGCTTTCTTCGATGGCCATGATTATTCCCGAGTTTGTTTTCGGCCTTTTTGTCGGGCCGCAGTTGCCGGACATCATCGGATCGATTGTCTGTCTTGGCGTGACCGTTGCGCTGGCGCTGCTTACCAGGAAACGTTCCATTCCGGAAGAATACCGCATGTCCGGGCAGGAAGGCGGATCGCAGCTCACAGCTGGAGAGGCAGTCCGCGCATGGTCGCCGTTCATTCTGATCGCAGTACTGCTCGTTCTTACCAGCAGCCTGGTTCCTTTCATTAACCAGCCGCTCTCGACGATCAAGACGACGGTCAATATCTTTTCAGGAGATCCGTCAAAAATGCTATCCTTTACCTGGATCAATACACCGGGAGTATGGATTATTATCAGCGGCATCATTGGCGGCCTGATTCAGGGGATGCCTTTCGGTGAGATCCTGAAAGTCTTTTTCCGGACAGCTGCCGGAAACTGGAAGACCATCATCACCATCTGTTCGGTTCTGGCAACTGCCAAGATCATGCAGTTTTCCGGTATGACCATGGATGTGGCGACTACACTGGTGGCAGTGACCGGAAGGTATTTTCCGTTCCTGTCGCCGCTGGTGGGCATCCTGGGTGCTTTCGTTACCGGAAGCGGTACGTCCACTTGCGTGCTGTTCGGTCCGATGCAGGCCGGCACGGCGGAGGTAATCGGCATAGCGCCTCAGTGGCTGGCTGCGTCCAACTCTCTGGGCGCCGGTATCGGCAAGATGATCTCTCCGTCAAATGTTGCTATCGGGGCGGCGGCAGCGGGGCTTTCCGGCAAAGAAAACAAGATCATCGGTACGGCATTTAAGTATGTGGTCGTTTTTGCCGTTATTTCCGGCTTGCTCTGCTTTTTCATACCGAAGCTTTTTGGCTCTTTTATCATTTCATTTTAGCGATATTTATGGTATCTGTCCGGCAACCTGAAGTGCTGGACAGGTGCCATCAATTTTTATAAGGAGGAAAACCGAATGCCCAAGTACAACAAATTGACGCCGGAACTGATCCGTCAGATCAAGGCAGAAGTCAAAGGAACCGTTTATGAAGGCAGCGATATCAACGAGGACTACAAGAAGGACGAAATGCCGATTTACGGGACGCATATGCCGGATCTTGCCGTTGTCGCGCAGAGCACCGAAGATGTTGCCGCTATTGTAAAGATCTGTAATGACAACAAAATTCCGGTCACGCCAAGAGGCGCCGGAACGGGTCTCGTCGGCGCGGCAGTTCCCGTAGCGGGCGGCGTACTGATTGACATGAGCAAAATGAACCGGATCCTTTCTTATGATCTGGAGAACATGGTGGTTACCATCGAGCCGGGTGTTCTTCTTCAGGATCTTGCGAATGACTGTGGCACAAAAGGGCTTATGTACCCGCCGGATCCGGGGGAGAAGCTTGCCTGTGTCGGCGGAAATGTATCGACCAACGCGGGCGGCATGCGCGCGGTGAAATACGGAACCACAAGGGATTATGTCCGGGAGATGACCGTAGTCCTTCCTACCGGTGAGATCACACATTTCGGCGCAAAGGTCTCAAAGACCAGCTCCGGCTACTCGCTGATCGACCTGATGATCGGCTCAGAAGGCACTCTGGGCATTATCACGGAACTGACATTAAAGGTGATTCCGGCGCCGAAAGTTATTACCAGCATGATCGTTCCCTTCCCGGATCTTGCGACTGCCATTTCTAATGTGCCGCGTATTAAAAATGCGAATCTGGATCCTCAGGCGCTTGAATTTATGGAGAAAGAAGCCCTTCTTGCTTCTGAACGTTATATCGGCAAGAGCACCTTCCCTAAGGAAGTGGACGGTGTGCCGGCCAACGCGTATCTGCTCATCACTTTTGACGGAGATACGGAAGAGGCGGTAAACGGCATGATTGACCAGGCCGTCAATATCGTTATGGAAAACGGCGCGATCGATGTGCTCATCGCGGACACGCCGCCGAAGATGAAAGATGCGTGGGCAGCGCGCTCGAGTCTGCTGGATGCGATTCTGGAAGAAACGAAGCTTCTGGACGAATGTGATGTAGTGGTTCCGATCAATGAAATTGCAGACTTCCTGACATTCGCCACAAAGACAGGGGAGGAATGCGGACTGACTATCAAGAGCTTCGGCCATGCCGGAGACGGAAACCTTCACATTTATCAGTGCAGCAATGATCTGGAAGAAGAGGAATTCAAACGCAGAGTCGAAAAGTATTTCCATATTCTTTATAAAAAAGCTACGGAAGTCGGAGGACTGGTATCCGGCGAGCACGGTATCGGACTTGGGAAGATCCGTTTCCTGGAAGAAAGCATCGGGAAAAAGAACATGGAGCTCATGTATGGCATCAAGAAAGTTTTTGATCCGAACCTGATCTTAAATCCCGGCAAGGTCAGCTATGAGCTTGGCAAAGAAGAGGAAAGAGATGCCGCCGTTCCGGCCCTGGCAGGTAGTGCGGCAGCACCTGCGGCAGATACAATAGCGGTGGCGAATGAACCAAACAAGGCACTGAATCAGTCAGCAGCCGGTGTGGCACAGGCAGCGGCCAATGTGGCGCAGGCAGCGGCCAGTGTGGCGGAGGCGGCAGCCAGCGTAGCACAGGCAGCGGCGCGAAGATAACCGGCAGCCTTCAATACAAAAAGCAGGACAAGGGAACGTTTCCCTTGTCCTGCTTTTTACACCGGTGTGAGCGCCGGTGTCGTCACTGGCACAGTGTTCTGCAAAAAATATTGTGCTCTATTCATTTGGATAGGTTGAAACCAAATAATCAGGCTCTTGTCATTGATAACTATCTAGCGGATAGAATTCCTCGACTGTGGAGCGAATCTCTTCATTGTTTTCGGTGATACGAACGACCGCAACGAAAGAATCCGTTTTAGAATGTCTTCGAAAGCGCTTTATCATCTCCCGACTAGAAATACTCTGCACTGCACCGCGTGTTCCAAACCCCCTCAAACCGAAAGCCACCATCCGACACACAGTTTTACCCAGGCTGTCACGAGTACACACTACCAAAACAACACCATAATCAGCTACGATTCTTTTCTCATCATCAGCATATTCCGTGGTGTACCTTTTTTCTCCAATCACTACAGAATACGGATCACGTTCTATCCGGACAGGAAGATTCTGGCTGTATTCATTCCAAATTCTAGAAGAGATCTTGTTCGCTTTTTCTCCTCCAATACTCAGTATATTAACTGCCGGATTGACTCTAAACGTCTCATTATCATCGATTAGGCTATATTTAATTGGCATCTGTTGGAGTATAGAAAAAGCACCTGTTAATGCAAGGACTTCGTCGAACGTTGCACGGGGAGAAGATGTTAATTCAGGACCATCTCGTGTTGTTAGCGCAATTGATAAATCTTTTCCATTGTTCAATAATTTCCAAATTGCTCTTTTCCCCCGTTGCCTCCAAACTCGTATAATATATTGAACAAAAATTCCCAACAGAAAAAAGAGGACAGCGCTTCCAAGGTTAATTGCAACGTCATAAAATGTATTATTCATTCAATTCTCCATTTCTTTTCTGTTCTTCTCCAATAAGTAAGCTGTAATTGTTGGCGCATGAGTAATTATGCCCATGTTTATCAACTTATCCAATTCACTAATGCCAATCCAGGCAGCGTTCTGATATTTGCCTGCTCCATGGCATATATGTGTGAATTCCACCAGATGAATACGATGGAAAGAGATGGATAAATCCAAATCTAAGCTTAGAAGCAATTTCCCATTATCAGCCGCAAAGCCCGTCTCTTCTGTTAGTTCTCTTGCTGCTGCTTCAATTGGGCTTTCTAAGAGTTCTATTTTCCCCCCGGGAAGTTCCCATGTGTCCCGACCTGGACGAGATTGTTTTACAAGTAATAGTTTATCCTTTTCCCAACAAATGGCACACGCCGATTCCGGAAAGCGAATAATACCATTGTCAACAACCACATCCGTTTTTGTTTTTTTCTTCTCTTTGGCAAAGGTATGAATGGAAAGTTTCAGAGTATCATTATTAATCTCGAAAAGAAAGCCTGTTCCTAAAGGAATATCAACATACCCGTAATAATCCAAAGGATATTGACCAAACTTTCTTAGCAACTGAATTGCCAAGCATGTAATGATAGATTTATGAGATATCACAATGGACAATGTATCATCACACACAAGGATTTCTTCCAAAAATGGACTGAGTATATGCTCTAATTCCATCGTCGTTACGGATGGCCAAGGAACCTCATACGCAGAACGCAGCCCTGCACGATATAGACGAATGCTCTTTCCAAAGACCGGATTCTCCTCATATAGCTCTTCTGCCAGTTTTCCACTAGAACTATTCCCCGCAATAGAATCCAGTTCATCTCGTACCATAAGTGGGATATTTAGCTTTTTTGAGATAGAATATGCAGAATCCAAAGATCGAATATCGTTTCCTGAGAACAATACCACATCTTTAAAATCATTTGTTTCAACATATGTTATCAATCCGTCTGCAATGCTTTCCGCCTGATATTTCCCATATTTTGTAAGTGGCTCTTTACCAGAGGCTGTTGTATAAGTATTCAAAGTATTCTTCAATGATTCTCCATGGCGGATTAAAAAAATTGAAGCTTTCATTTTCCCCTTTTCTTAATGACTGCGTATATGAAATGGTGATAATTTCATTAACTGTATAATATTATCAATACCTAATTGATAGAATACATTCTTACGGATCTACTACGCTTGTGCTATGTAGTTATATAGGTGGATCTGCTACTTTCATTATAGCTGTTAAGCGATGACCTGCAATACCATCAAGGAAATCAAAGGAACTTTCGATCTCTCACCCTGACAGTTGAAGAAAATGACCTGCCGGAATGAGGAGTTCACAGATAATTCACATATAATTAGCACTCAACTATTGACAGTGCTAACAATTTGCGTATAATCATAATCGAACAGAGGAACAGAGAAGACCGTAAGGACTGAAAGCTTCCAACGATCCAAACACTCCGTCCCCTTGCTCTCATAAATGGTCAAAAGCCAAAACGAGATAAGGAGGATAAAACAATGTTAGTACCGAGTATTTTTGGAGAGAATCTGTTTGATGACTGGTTTAATTTTCCGGATTTCAGAGATCTGGACAAGACCGAGCGAAAGCTTTATGGCAGACACGCGGACAGGGTGATGAAAACCGATGTGCATGAGCATGAAGACCACTATGAGCTTGATATCGATCTGCCGGGCTTCAAGAAAGAAGAAATCACAATCGAACTGAACAAAGGTTACCTTGTTGTCAGTGCGTCCAAGGGACTCGACGAGGAAGGCAAGAGCAAAAAAGGCAAACTGATCCGTCAGGAACGTTACATGGGTTCCATGCAGAGAAGCTTCTACGTTGGCGACAACGTGAAGGAAGAAGATGTGAAGGCTAAATTCGAACATGGTGTTCTGAAGCTTTGCGTTCCGAAACAGCAGGAGGAAAAACTTCCCGAAAAGAAAACCATCCTGATCGAAGGATAAACATTTTGAAGTACGGACCGCCGCAGAGAACTCTGCGGCGGTTTTTTGATCATACGCCTGGTCTGCTGCGCTTATTCTGTTTGCGCTGAACCGTTCCTTCAGGCTGCCGGCAGTTCGTTGACAACCTGTGCATTGATATATCCGGATGAGCAAAACTGTCTCTGATTAATATAGGGACAGTTTCGACCTGAATGTATGGAACAGTTTTATTATGTTTGAAATTTCTTTTTCAGCCTGTTCAAAATACGGTCCCTCCTGTTGATTAAGGTTGTCAGGGGAATATCGGTCCTTCTTGCATATTCCCTGAGGGAAACTGTTGGATCAAAGCACATTAAAATCAATTCTCTGTCTTTGACCTCCAGCAAACTCAATTCATATTCCAATTGTTCCAGAAGTGTATTATTCATGGCTGTTTCTTCTACGTTGGTATCCGCATCCGGAATCTCCCACTCCTGTTCCATCCATTCGCAGTGTTTTTGCAATTCAGAAATCGGTATAAACCATATATGATTTTTAGCCTTCTCTATTGTTTCGCGTTTTAGTCTTTTTTTCTCATCATCAAACACTTGTCTGATTTTTTTAATCTGCTCCTCACTCAGTCCTGCTTGCCTGCATGCATCCTCATACTTCTTAATCATGTCCTGCGTCCTTTCCGCCAGTGGGTTAAAACGCGGCAGGAATCATGAAGTAAGCTCTGATCTTGACCGATATTTCCGGCATCTTACGGCCATGCAAAAAAGTACGCAGCGAAGTAAGAATACCGTTGCATCATCCCTGTTTCCTGATTGAAACGATGATGCAATATGTATCCCTGCCAGCGTTGCGCACCCGTAGGCTTTCGATATTTTGTTGTTTGTTACGGATGCGAAATCTTTGGATCTGTCAGATGATCAGATGTGTAATTACAGACAGAAATAAGCCCCGCTTCCTTCCGGAAGAGAGGCTTATCTTCGATTCTTATTTGAGTTTTAATGATTGCCTCCCTTCCGGTGTATGTACCTTACACCAGAGCGGGTCGGACTTTCAGTAGGCTGAAGGATGGTTCTTTATCGTACTTTGCTCGGAATAATATCGGACTATACGGTTTCTGAAAGAATCATCTTTATATTTGAAGCGGTAGGAGGCGTCTCATAGGACCATTCGATTAAACGGATGCCGTTTTCTTCGCATAACTTCCTTTTCTGAAGATCCAGCTCCCGGCGCTGCGTTAGCGCTTCTTCCCCGCCGAAAAAATCAACTGGAAGGTAATGCTGGATCCCCTGGTATTCAATAGCGGTGCTAAGAGACGGGATATAAAGATCCAGACTCTGCCTGCCCAGCCATTCCGGCCGATACTGATACAGGGTATCCGGGTATTTTTCCTTCACGGCATAAAACAGAGACAGTTCATGCTTCCATTTCGGCTTGATGATTCCTTCTGCCGTCAGCTTCGTTCGGATCCTGGTCCGTTCCAGCCGCCAATTTGCTTTATATCCGTCCTTCTCCTCGTAGAGTAACAGGTCCTTATACCACCACTGGAAAAAGGGCATAATAATCTCTGTAAGATTACGGAAAAATTCCAGTTCGGAGGAAAAATATCCGCGATCCAGAATATAACGGATATTTCTCCTGACATAAACGGTCTTAATCGGATTAAAATGCCAGGGCAGATTTCCCTGGAACTTCGCCGTCTGATCCGGCAGATACGGCGATCGCAGGACCCTTTCGTTTTCTATCAAATGAGTCTGATACCAAGGCAGGGAATAATCGTAAAGGGAGTATCCCCCATACAGGTCTTCCGAAGCATTGGTATACAGCAGATGAAACATCAACAGGACATTCTCCATATCCTGTTTGTCAAACACCGCCAGGTAATGCTTTTTCTCCTCATCCGGAAAAAGACTTTGGATCGGCCGGATGGATTCCGCTCTTTTGCAGACTTCAAGGATCACAAAAAACTGGGTGACAAAACTTTCCGGAAAAAGAAAATATGCTTTATGGTCCGTATCCAGCCCGGCAAACTGATCCATAAAAGATTGCACATACGGATTTATGTTTAGCGGACCAGACTGACGGATCATTCTTCCTGTCTCATAACGGTAAGGAAGATCCGACCAGGACAGCTGCACCAGGAACCGGTCATTCTGTCCTGCGTAGTATTCTTCCCGCAGTTCTTCGAAATCCTCCTGCCACTTCTCATGCTCTAAAAGGAGTTCCTCCATTGTGGAAAAAGTCGTCCTTTCATGATACCTCGGATAACGCTCCCACAGCATTTCCAATCGGTCAAAGGATAATACTTCGTTTGGTTTTTCGTGTATTGGCGGATACAATCGATGCTCCCTCTTTTACGCTTCCCAGTCTGCTGACAGTTCTGTCTCACTCTTCAAAAACAGATTTCCATCCGCTTCAATGTTCAAAATATCATCGATCGGGATTCTGAATCTGTCGACCCGGATCGTTTGTGTGATTTCAACATCCACGTTTCTGCATATGCCTTTTATAGTCCGGTATTGTCCGCACACCCCATAATCCTCATGGTTTATATCGCTGCATGGTTCATACCAGGTCACGCTGACTGCCACATTGTTTGCTCTGGCAAGACGGCTGTTGTATGTTTTTTCATGCAGGATCTGAAGCCTGCGTGAAAGTTCAGCGGAATCCTCCTGGTTGAGTGACTTTTTCTTCTGATACAAAACATTCTTTGCGGAAACTGCTTCATCAAATCCTTTCAGGGCATCAAACGGTGCAAAGATTTTCGCCCGTTTTCCCCGGCTCATTTCCGGGTGTCGGGCCCTGAAAGCGTCATAACGGTCATGACTGGGCTTTCCTTTTAAGAACACTTCACGGTATTGAAATGCCCGAAAACTTCATGGTCAACGATAATGGATGTGATCCCGTTTCCGTCCCCGGGAAGAAGAAGATGATAAGTAGCTTCCATATCCTGCACAGACGTATGGGGGACATTCTTTAAAAAGTCCCGATTCTCCTTTGGGCTGCAAAGCCGTATGTAAAGATGCTCTTTTGCGGTTTCATAGTTTAAATATGCCGGGTCGATGCCCGGCACAGAGATCTTCATTCTGTTCATTTTTTCTCCTTTCGATTTCATTCATAAAAGCTTCATCTGTTACAGTTAAGCTTATTTTTCATATGCTGATCCCCTCCTTGGCCGCTTCGATCGTTTTTTCAGCTTTGAGTGTTTTCTCTGTTTTGGCCGCTTTCACACCATCTATCTTGCCAAACTTCGCCAGCTGCTCGCGGACAGATGCTTTTTCTTTTGTTCCCTTTGCATTCTCTTTGTCAGCTTTGATCGTTTCTTTCCCATAGGAATCCTCTTTCGTTTCCCATGGCAGCTTCACTCCCCTTGCAGGGTCAGGATCCTTGGCTGCCTCTTCCTTTTCAAGCCGGTCTTTTGTGAACCCGGCCAGGACAGCTTCTGTCAGTTCCTTTCTCGCCTCTGCCGTGACCGGATAGACCGTATCCTTATACTCACCGTTTTTTTCCTGCTTGTTCGGCATGGCGACGAAATACCCTTTCTCACCGGCGATGACTTTGAACCCCTGGATCTTTATGGCATCATCGATCGTGACAGATGCCATTGCTTCTAATTTGCTGTCCGAATGTACTCTTGTGACTTTCACGTTTGTGATATTCATTGATCCGTCTCCTCCTTCTGTTATCTCCTGTTTTAAATGTATTCTATAAAACCGGCTCCGCTTTCGATCTGCTTAACCTGCTGATATCTTTTCTAGTTTCCTTCAGACAGCATCCTTCACAGATCTTCATCAATGCCTCCCGGACGGACATCCTGCCTTCATAAGGCGGAGCGATCGCTGCTTTTTCTTCAGTCTCCCTGCCGCTTCCAGGTTTTGGGCCGTTGTTTACGAGACCGTCTATCATGTTGCAGTCGTCTTCGAATGACATCTCCGCATTCTTCAGGTATTCTAAAGCCTTTCCCATGATCCGGTATTCCTCCGGGACATCCTCCCCATCGTAAATGACCGGGAGGTTTGAAGCGTCCGAAAGCACATAACCGTAATTTGTAAAGGTCCCGCCTTCTTCAAGGGAAACGTCCCGGCCGAAGCGCTCCGTATCGATATAATCCGCCAGTCTTCCGATCGCGGACAGGTCATAGATCCCGCTTTCTTCCAGGTAATACCTGCCAAGATCCTTTTCGTTTTTGATATCCGGATAGACAATGAAATAATCCAAATTTCCCGCCAGGTTGATCAGATCCTGAAGGGAGGATCCGCCCTCCCCGGCCTCGATTGCTGCAGAAAACTTAAAGAAATCATCCTCCGGCATCTCGACAAGCTTCTTTGCCAGCATGTTCAGTTCATCAATGCTCTCATACTCCCCCGCAACCTTATAAAGGCCTGGAATATAGCAGTCATAATCCGTAATGAACCATTCCTCATAGGGGCAGACGAATTCATCCTTTTCCCCGATACCGATTCGTTTTAGTGTTGCTGCCAGCTCTTTCTGGGAAGCAGGGAATTTTACCCACTCTCCGATCAGCTCCCCTTCGTTATATTTCCCAAGGTTCGTAATACATGCCGCAAAGGGATAATCCTTCCCGTATTCAAACTTCATGGCGATCACCTTTCCTTTCTCAAGCAGGGGATCCGCCTGTAAAGCGGATCCTCTGAAACGGTTCTGTGGGTTTTTGCCCTTCTTCCGGTTTTTCATGCATTGTTTGCAGATCCGTACAAGCACAGCATTAGTTAACGTCATCGCTGTTGTCCTCCTCTGCATCCGTTAAATAATCTTCGATGTTTAACTCCGGTGCATAAGATTCTTTCTCCTTCTTCCGGATCTTCAAAGAATAGAACAGGATCAGAAAAAGTAAAGCTGCCGCACCGACGGCTATGGCCTTAAGGCTGAATTCCGGTTTCTTTTGCCCGTCATCCTGTTTATCCGAATTATCAGGAGTCTTAAAACCCTTGCATTTTTCCGGTTCGTCTTTGCACAACGCACAGCTCCTATCTGTGTTTCCATCCGAACATCTAAAAACACAGGTACAGATCGTTTCATTCCCGCCTTCCGGGCCAAAGGCTTTGGTTTTGGGATCTTCTGTCACAGTCCGGTCCGGAATGGCATCCCCGCTTAGGGAATAAAGGTCCTGGTCATCGACCATGTTAAGGAAGTAGACGTTTCCGGATCCGGCAGCATCACGGTCAATGATGATATAAAAGAAATCGCCTTCCCTGGAATAGACTGTCAAAAACTCCCGGTTGCCGTTCTTTTTAGAAACGATGTCCTCCGCCAGTGTAAGGTTGCCCTTTGGAAGCTCTTTTGCCGGGCTTTCCGTCGTCTGTTCTTTTTCATCGGAATTATCCGGTGTGTTAGTCTCCAATGTTTCTGACGCATCTGCAGGGGCCGGCGTTTCCGTAACTTCCGGTGTTTCTGATGCGGCGGGAATTTGCGCTGCCTGCAAAGTCTCTGCTAAAACCGGTGCTTGCGTCTCTGATGGCTGCTCTGTCGGGACAGGCGTTTCTGTTAAGACCGGTGTTTCCGATTGATCCTGCTCCCTGTCTTTTTGTGACTGTCTGTCCTCAGAACCGGTCTGCTGTTTTTCACCGTTCTCCTGGGTTGTCTTCGTTTCCGGATCAGGATCTGCATAAACGCTTAACGTCCCTGCTGTCAGGCATAATAAAAGGCCTGCCGCAGCAAGCCATTTCTTAAATCGTTTCATTTTCTGTTTCCACCTCCCGTCCATTGTCTTTCGTACATCCCGTGCCGCCTTCTGAAGAACCGGATCCTGCATCAAACCTCTGCAGCATTCTCCCCTCCCGATAGGCCGAAAGCATTTCCTTGATCTCATTCGGTCCCATCCCGGCGTTCTTCACCAGCTCTAAGATCTTCTCGCTGCGGAGTTTAAAAACTCTCTGCCGGACGGCTTCTGCCCTTTCCTGCAATGTTGTAAGCTGTTTACTCACCGCCTCCAGTTCGTTTTCTGCCCTTTTCAGTTTATCTGAGTTTGCCATTTGTTATCCTCCGTTTCTGTGTTTCCGGGCCGAAAGACTTAGCCCGGATCGTATTTCCTGTGATTTCCTGTGATGTCTTACGTAAGCATCCTTGTTTCAATTCTTTAAGTCATACCTGTATATCATTGCAATAAGAAGCATCCCATTATATACTGCTGACAGTTGTTTTGCTAAATCACTCAAAAACATGAGTCAAAAGGAGAATAGACTGCCGTGGTCAGAGATCTGATTTTCAGAAAAGTAAGGAATAGTATTGCCGAAATCATTAATATCTCAAACAAATTTGATATAAAAGAAACCTCGAGTCTGGAATCTGATCTTCATATGGATGATCTTGACATCGCCCGTCTTTTCACAGAGATCGAGGACATATTCCTTATCGATACATCCGCAGAGGAATATGACGATCTGGCATCAAACCCATCTATAACAGTAAATGATATCGTAACGCTGGTTGAAGAAAAGCTTGTATAACCAATTCAATACGTGATATTTTCCTCACCGGGATACTTCTTAAATGACAGGATGAAAATGGGCATTGTCTGACTAAGGAATTGCATCTGCGGATGTCCGGTTTATTGTCCTTTGTTCTTCCGGCAGCCTAAAGATATAGGTGAAGTTCATAAATATCGGGCAAACACTGATCTCATCCCCGGTCTGGTCTCCCGGGATACTGTCCTTGACCCCTCCGGATTCATTCTGGCGGGCACCAACGACTTCGTTGCTGCCGACACAGATCTCCGTATGGCCGTCCGTCCAGAGGATATCTCCAGGCTGCAGGATCGACGGGGCATACGGAAGCCGCCTGAAACCGATCCTTTCCAGCTGCCCGATCTCACTGTCCGTATCAAAGATCCACACATTGTATCCGGCTGATCTTAAAGCATAGGCAACGAATGAGGAACAGTCGTAATCCGGACCGTCCCGGTTATCCTGGTCATATCCATGCGCCGGGTCATTCGCAATGCTGACTGCCCAGGTCACATAGGCCGCATCGTCCAGACAGCCTCCTTGCAGTATCTGCAAATATTCCCTGGCAAAAGGAATACGGTGCTCATTCAGTTCGCTCTGGTTGCCGTTTGCGTCTTTGTAATACGGTTTCTCACAGCAGGCACAAAAGCCAGCTGCGGCCAAATCCACATCTTTCGGTTCCAGGGCAAGGAATTCATCGTAAGTGATGTTATAGGCTTCCGGATAGGCGTGATCCCCGTCATACTGCGGGAAGAACCAGCTTCCCGGGATGTAGACCTCATAGGCGTAATTCAGCTGGGCTTTGATTGTGTAGATCTGATCGCCATACCCGTTCGCATTGCACCATTCGATCAGCCTTGTTCTCTGCCCTCCGCTCCACTGCATGATCCCGAGAACGTTCCCGTTATCATAGGCCGGGTCGAAGTCTCCCTTCTCCTGCTTTAAGTTCCCTAGAACAGCTGCGATCTGGGTGTCCCCGTAGCCTTTATCCCGGAAAAAAGCACAGATTTCATACTCTGCCGCTGTTAAAGAAAGCCTTTCCTGCTCCTGATAAGCCTGTGCTGCGCCCCCAAGCCCGGTCAGGGCCGCTGCAGTGAAAGACGACATCAGGCTGACCAGCATCATCATAATAAGAACCATAACAATGAAAACAATGGTCTTTGGCGAAACGAACAGTGACCCGGCGAATTCAGCGATGCGGTTCTTTATGCTGTTGCTGATATCTTTTGTTCCCATGCAGGGTCACATCCTTCCTTATTCCCCTGAAGCTCAAACATCAGCTGGTGGTTCGGATAACGCATCGTTACCTTAAAGGACCCGGGACGGCCGATGATCGTTTCACCGGACGAAAGCCTGGCAAAATAGCGACCGGACTCGCGATCATGACGGACATAAACGGATCTCTCCGCCCTGGGTGAGCAGTCGGTGAAGCAAAGCATGACAGCTTCAATGAATTCTTCAAAACTCCAGACCCTATCCATCTTTCTTCACCTTGCTTCCTTTATCTGTTCCGGCAAGTTCATTCGGTTTGGTCGACATGATCTTATAAAGCTTTGTATCCTTCGGGAAATGATCCACAAACGGAAGGATGACGTTCCCGTAAAAGATCAGCCCCTCCCCGGCTTCCGAATTCGTTACATATTTAAGCTGCTCCGGAGAAATGGAAAGCTTGGAAGCCAGGATCTCCCGGTCACCCGGTGCCTGGTTCAGCATGTAGATGAACTCCGAGTTCTCAAAGATGTTGGAGATCTCCGGACTGGATAAGAAGTCCTTGATGTTCTGCGTGATCCCTGTAGGAATCCCGCCCCACTTACGAAACCTCTTCCATATATTGACGCTCCACGTCGCGATTTCACCTTTCAGGAGCAGGTGGAACTCATCGATGTAGTACCGGGTGAACTTTCCTGCTGTCCGGTTTGCTGTCACCCTGTTCCAGATCTGGTCCTGAATGATCAGCATGCCCAGCTGTTTTAAATGCTTCCCCAGGTCCCGTATATCAAAACAGACCAGGCGGTTCTTGATATCCACGTTGGTCTGATGGTTAAAAATACTGAAAGATCCTGTAAGGTACAGCTCAATGGAATTGGCCAGTTTCTCCGCAATCAGCCCGCCCTGATCCTTGATCGCCCGGTGCAGATCGGTCAGGATCGGCATGTTGGATGGCACAGGGTCTTCCAGATACGGCTGGTAGATCCGTTCAGATGCTTTTTTGATAATGGTCTTCTCCCCGCCGTCCAGTGGATATCCCATAATCGTTTCGCAGAAGGAAAAGATAAAGTCCAGCTTCAGATCCAGCGGGTTATCCTCCTCTGCGTAATCCATGGAGATGTCCATCGGGTTGATGTAGTGCCGGCTGTTGGAAGAGACTTTTATGACCTGCCCATGCAGCTGTTCTGTCAAAGGCGAATACTCCCCTTCCGGATCACAGATCACGATGTCATCCTTTGTGATCAGGAAGGCATTGGCGATCTCCCTTTTGGCAGCGAAGGACTTGCCGGAACCGGGCGTTCCGATGATCAGCCCGTTCGGGGTCTTTAATTTCTTACGGTCCGCAAGGATCATGTTGCCGGAGATCGCGTTCAAGCCGTAATACAATGCTTCCCCGCCCTGGAAGATCTCCTGGGAGGTAAATGGTACGAAAATCGCAGTACTTGATGTCGTCAGTGTCCTTTCGATTGGGATCCTGTTCATCCCAAGAGGCAGGGAAGAAATGAGTCCCGGCTCCTGCATGAAGTCCAGGCTCATCAGCTTGCAGTTATACTGCTCTGCGATTCCCACTGCCCGGGCAACAGCGTCTTTCAGAGTTTTTTCATCGTTCCCCAGGCTCATGATCAGGAAGGTTAAAAGGAACATTTTTTCGTTCTTATCCATCAGTTCGGAAAGCAGGTTCTTGGCATCCCCGCCGTATGCATTGATATCCGAAGGGATAATGTCCCTGTCATACCCGTCCCGGCTGGCTTTCTTCTGCTCCTGGATCTTCATGGCGTCGATATCCGTGATCTTGTGCTTGATCATCTTGATCGCCTTTACCTGGTCGATGCTTTTGATATGCAGGTTGATTACAATTCCCTCCTCCGCATCCATGAAGTCCGCAAGGATCCGGTCTGTCATCTCCGGTGATGCGATCTGCAGGCAGGATACACGGCAAAGCTTCTCTCCCATAGTGAACTCCCTGCTTTTTCGGAAAGAAAAGGATGACGGCACAATGAAGTCTTTCGTGGAAAGGCCGCTCGCCGGCAGGTACTTCCAGTCAAAGTAAAAAGCCTCCCCGTCCGGATGGAAAATATTGAACAAGACAAGCAGTCTCTGCCGGCCGTTCAAAACCGTTGTGGCAACGCCCATGGCCTTTAAATGGCTGATCGTATCCAGCTCAAGCCTCCCTAATCGGTTCCTGGCTTCCTTCTCGTTCGCTGCCTCAAGACTGATCGTCAGCAGTTTCGTTTTCTCCAGTCCGTTGTTGCCATAGGAAAGCTTTTCCCGAAGCATCTGTGTGTACTCTTCCCGGACATCATTAAATTCGTCATCCTGGTACGGAATATCGATGCTGCGCACCCACTCCGTTTTATTCGCGAAATGGCTCATCAGCGTGATCTGCAGCTGGACGGATGAATCGAAGAAGTTATAAAACTCACAGAATTTTGAAAAAGCGTTCTCCTGATCATTCGGACTGGCAAGCTGGTAGTTGATATCCTCGAAAAGGATCGTTTTGGAATACCTGCCGTCCGTTGTTTTCATCAGGCCGTCCTTCCAAACCCGCTCATAGGGGATCGTATCCTGGGCGGTATGGACCTTTCCGTCCCCTCTTGCCCTCGCATACACGGCTTCGATCTCCTTTTTCTGGGAACGGGTCAGGCGGATGGACTGTATCCTTCCGCTCTTTTTCCTTACATCTTTCCCGGCGGACGGATCTGCCCTTTTCCGCGCTGCAGCCTGCGGCTGTTTTTTATTCTTTTTTCTTTCGAAAAACAATCATTCTCACCTCTTCTCTTATCTTTGCTTTCTTTTCCAGAAGCGTGTAATAGTTGTTCGTCCTATACGGCCGGTCCGGGTCCCGGATGAATTTCGCAAAGATCATGTTCTTCAGATACTTTTCCAGCGGCTGCCCGTTATGCTCGTACATTGCAAGCAGAAAGAACGGCATCATCACCAGCATCATGCAGAGAGTTGCAGCCGTATTGCCGACAGCATTCCTTGCCAAAAAGAAAAGCGGCACTCCTGTGAGCACCGCCGGGGTAAAGCAGGCTAGCTGCCTTTTCGTTAAATTGAAAAGGACCTTTGATTTGATCTTCGAAAGGTCCTTGGGGATTGGTTTTTTTATCATAGATTTCTCCTCCTGGATCATATCAGTGCGCAGCGAAAATGCTCTTTGATAAACTGCCGGTCTTAAACAGTGTGAAGCATAAAAGAACCGTGTACCCGACACAGCCCCACATCGCTGCCGTAAGGTCCGTTCCAAGTGAAATGGTCCGGATCAGCACCGCATAGATTCCTACGCATACCATGATCAGGAAGCCCTGGAATGCCAGTGCAAACACCGACCGGAGATAATTCTGACCGGTATTGCCCCACTCCCGGTTCATCATGGTCGCCATTGGGATCGGCGCCATGCTTGTCACCAGATAGATCTCGATCATCCTGCCATAAATAACCAGGAAGATACAAATGCTCAGGATCTGGTTCATCAGGCTGACGAACAGCGTTGTGAACCAAAGCCCGATCAGCGGGCCCAACTCCTTATCCATAAGAACCTCTTCCAGGCCGTCCATGACAGTGGAAAGATCCACGCTCGCGTCCATGGAGATCAGCACATTGCTGGAATTCACGACCGACTGGGCAACATCAAACACGCCCAGTACGATGTTCCAGGTATTGGAAACGATCAGGACTGCGACAAATGTCTTAAAGATCCATTTAAAAAAGATCCAGGTATCAATATCATGCAGGTTATTCTTCTCGATAATAATCTGGATCAGTTCATAACACATGACAAAAGTCAGTATGATCCCTGCGATCGGCAGGATGATGTCCTGTGACAGGCTGTAGACAATGCCGAAAATGCTGCCGTTCCAGGAGGAAGGGGTCAGCCCTACCTGCCCCGCGATCCCTGAGACCTGGTTGTTCACGGAATCGAACAAGCCGGACAGGTTGTTCAGGATGCCATCGACAAAGATCTGTTTCAGGCTTTCCAGCAACGAATCAAGCATTTGATCTCACCCCTATCCGAACAGCGCGGCCAGCTGTGGCACCAGGGTAATGCCGATAAGGGCAACCCCGCCGCCGGCCATCAGCTGTTTCATTCCCTGCGATTTTGCTTATGTGTGATAAAGAAGCAATAGAAGTGCAAAAAATTTTGCCGTTCCTATCCGACACTTGGCCATTGTGTCGGATAGGTCGGGCGGTTATTCGGGCAAGTCAATCTTGCCGACAAAGCTGTAATAAATCTCAAT
>JAFWOE010000028.1 GCA_017509985.1 Lachnospiraceae bacterium | reverse complement strand
TTCGCCTCCAGCTTTTCAAGTGTTATGTTTTCAGCACGGAGATCGCCGGATTTGGAGTGAAATTCAACTGTGACGCCTTCAGGAATTCTCAGATCCAGCGTACTGCTCGATCTGACAAGTCCTCCGGAGGGAGAACTCTCACGAAACACGGCATTGTCGAGTTCGTTGGTGATCTTCAGTTCATTGATGCTTTTGGCAAAGACCGTAAGCCCCGGGGAATACTCATAATGCACATTGCTGTCTTTTGACGCTGAAAGATTCAGGTCCATTGCATTCCCCCAGACCTCGATTCTGCGGACCGGTCCGCCGACATATCCGCTCTGCGGACGGGTCGCTTCATTAACTGCCGTTTCTGTGACGTCGGCGATCCGTTCCGAGAAATCTTTCAGTCTTGTCTCCAGATCGAGGCTCCGCACACCTTCTTCGATCGTATCTCCGAGACTGTTCAGGAAAGAACCGAACGCGTTGCCCAGATCCTCAAAATCGTTGCGGATGTCGGCGCGGTGCTTCGGCAGACCCAGGTTCTCGATCATCTCATCGACAGTGCCGAGCTCCTCGATGATCTCTTCTTCGCTCTGTCCGTTTTTACGGCCTTCTTCGAAGTGTTCTTCGAACGCTTCCCTGAGTTCCGTATACTCTTCCGGATAATCCCGCAGTTTTCTTCTTAATTCATCAAAATATTCCTGTTTTGTCATGCTAATAATTTCCCTGCCTTTTCCAAGAATTCAAGCCATTCGGCTTTCTGCTGGTGCAGATAGTCTCTGCCCTTTTCTGTCAGATGATAGTATTTTCTGGCCGGACCGCTGTCCGATTCCTGCAGATAAGTCGTCACATATCCGTCATCTTTGATCCTCTTCAGGATCAGATAGAGAGTTCCGGCGGTGACTTCCAGTTCTTTTGAGATCAGTTCGGTCAGTTCGTATCCGTAGCGATCTTCTCTTACGAGCTGATTCAGGACGCAGAGGTCCAGAACACCTTTTTTAAACTGTGTATTCATACTTCCTCCCGGCTATAATTTATCACATACTATTATGTATTGCAATATAGTAAATACAATTCTTGCACGTTTTTCCATTTTTCGTTTCAAAATTCACAAACATTTGCTTTTCCGCTATAATGAAAAACAGAAAATCAAATCAGTTTATCAAGGAAAACTCAAATGAACACATCTCAGATCCATCTCGACTATCCGGAAAAGACGATGTTCCAAATGGTCGAACGTAATTCCAAAGACTACCCGAATGCACCTGCATATGAACTCTACGGAAACAAAACGACATATGCGGAATTTGTAAAAAAGATCGAAGCCGCAGGCAGAGCCCTGCTAAATATCGGAATTCAGAGAGGTGACGCAGTTACGATCTGCATGCCGAACATCCCGCAGTCCCTGGACTGCTTTTATGCGTTGAACCGTATTGGCGCCGTAGCCAATATGATCCATCCGCAGTCTGCGCTTGAAGAAGTCATTTTCTATCTGAATTTCTCCAAAAGCAAGGCGATCCTCGTACCGGACATGTTCTATGAGAAGATCACCGAAGCACTGAAGAGAGTCGATCACGAAGTCAAGGTGATCGTCGCCAGGATCCAGGATGAGCTCCCGCTGCACCTGAAACTGATCTATACCGTAAAAGCCGGAAAACAGTACATGAAATATCCTTTGAAGGGTCAGGGCGTCCTGTGGACGGATTTCGTCAAGACCGGACAGAATCAGACATTGCCGGAGATCACCTACGAAAAAGACCGCACCGCCGTCATTCTTTACAGCGGCGGCACGACCGGTGTTCCGAAAGGCATCTGTCTGACGGATATGAATTTCAATGCGCTTGCGCTACAGGCAAAAGCCGCGATTGAGGAAGAACTCGGTGTCGGACTGAAAATGCTGAGCTGTATGCCGATGTTCCACGGCTTCGGACTGGGCATCAACATCCATACCGTGCTGGTCCATGGCGCCTGCTGCATCCTGATGCCGACATTCAATCCGAAGACCTATGCGGATATGATCAAAAAGAAAAAGCCGAACTTCATCGCCGGCGTTCCGACGATCTTTGAAGCTCTGCTGCATATGCCCCAGCTGAACGGAGTCGACCTCGGTTTCATGAAAGGTATGTTCTGC
>JAFWOE010000027.1 GCA_017509985.1 Lachnospiraceae bacterium | reverse complement strand
TACGGTTACGGCGACGGACGCAAGAAAGGCAATGCAAAAGATAAAAAAGCTCTCTGGGCTGAATGCACGAAATAAGGAGGAATTGAACGTGGATCTGCAAAAAAAGTATCTTCTGCGTCTTCCCGACGAGAATAAAACGATGACGAAGGAAGAGCTGGTCAAGGCCGTAAAGGCGATCCTCAAGGATCACCCGAGCGAGTTCATGAACGCATACCGCGTATGGTATGAGGGATTTGAAGGCTGCGGCATGCCCGGCCAGGATGTATACGATGTTATTGTTGAGACGATGCGCTCCATGAGAGACTGGAAAGACATCGGCGCAATGCGTTGGGAGAAGTACGGAGTAGTTAACCCGAGCTTCCGTAACATGAAATATGATAAAGCCGCTAAATACGACGATAAAGGCAATTTCATGCTTCAGCATGTTTTCCATCTCGGTGCGCATTATCAGGGACCGGACGGCAAGATCTGGTGGATACCTGTAATGGAAGATTTCAATATGCGCGCATTTGAGCGTAAAGACGGAAAATATGTTGGAACCATGGTCGAGATCGATCCGTACGGCGAGTACGCGAAGCAGCTTAAAGAGGTTAAAATTTAAGGAGAATAGATATGGCTGAAAGAATTGTTCTGAGCTCTGCTAATCATCCGAAAGAGAAGATCACACATAGCGTATGCGTCGGCGGCCCGATGGCTATTCATACCATCGACGGCGTTATCCGTCGTGTACGCCCGATAGTTCTTACGGATGACGATACACCGGGCTGGGTCATCAAGGCCCGCGGAAAAGAGTATACACCGCAGCGTAAGTTCACGATGTCTCTTCTGGGATACTGCGAGAAGGACCGTACATACGCTTATGACCGTCTGAAATACCCGATGATCCGTGAAGACTTCGTCGAGACACCGGACGGCAAAAACAGAAATACAGAAAATCGTGGTAAGAGCGGATACCGCCGCGCATCATGGGATGAGGCTTTAAGCCTTGTAGCGCGCGAGATCAAGCGTCTCCACAGAACATACGGAAAAGAGACTATCACAGCCTGCACATCTTCCCACCATTCATGGGGCCTTGTAGGATACAAGATCTCTCTTTTCAACCGTTTCTTCTCAATGATGGGATATACCCGTGTAGCCGATAACCCGGATTCATGGGAAGGCTTCCATTGGGGAACACCGCATACATTCGGATACTACTGGCGCCTTGGCGGTCCGGAGCCCTATGATATGCTTGAAAGCGCTATGCAGAACTGCGACACCATGATCTGCTGGTCTTCAGACCCGGATACGAGCCGCGGCGGATATTCAGCTCAGGAATCCGCACTCTGGCGCTGGTGGATGAAGGAGATGGGCATCCAGTTCATCTACATCGATCCGTTCGACAACTATACTTCAGTAAAACATGCCGACAAATGGCTCGGACCGCGTATGGGAACAGACGCAGCCCTTCTTGAAGCCATCGCGTATGTATGGATCACTGAAGGCACATATGATAAAGAGTACGTTGCCCAGCACGGACATCGTTTCAACGAGTTCGTAGACCACATCCTCGGCCGCGGACCGGACGGAACTCCGAAGACACCGAAATGGGCTGAAGCTCTTACCCTTATTCCTGCTATGGATATCAAAGCCGTTGCACGCCGCTGGGCAAGCACCCCGACTACAACAGGTTCAGGTATGCGTGGCGGATTCGGCGGCGCCTGCCGTCATTCAAACGGTACTGAATATGCTCGTCTGATGGTCCTCCTTTCAGCTATGCAGGGCATGGGCAAACCCGGCCGCGCATTCTGGGGCCCGGGCTGCGGCGCACCGATGAACTACAACTTCTGGTTCGGCGGTTATTCAGATCCGCTTGCATCAATTGCCAAATATCCTGTCTGCGACGATATGCCGATGAACTCAGTTCAGCAGGTACTCTATCGTCCGAACCTTCCGGATGCCATCCTCGACGGACACTATGAGTGGTACGGCGAAGGCTTCTGCGGCGGCGGTATCGACCTTGAGTTCACACGCCACGTATATCCGGCACCGGGATACAACAAAGTACACTGCTTCTGGCGTTACGGCGGATCGTTCTTCGGAACCATGCTTGACACCAACAAATGGGCAGCTATGTACAAGAGCCCCGAGCTTGAGTTCATAATCAACCAGGATATCTACCTTACACCCGAGACCCGTCACGCCGACGTTATCCTTCCGGCATGCACGAACATCGAGCGTACCGATATCGGTGAAGTCGGATCTTCAGGTCTTGGCGGATACTGCTCACATTCCGAGTCCGGCAACAGCTGGCAGATGATCGTATACCAGGAGAAGGCTATTGAGCCGCTCTGGGATTCACGTTCAGACTTCTGGATCTTCTCACAGGTAGCTGCAAGGCTTGGCTGGGGCGAGAGATTCACAGAAGGACGTACCGAGGAAGAATGGGCTAAGAGATTCTGGCAGTTCTCCGATCTTCCGAAGCAGATGAGCTGGGAAGACTTCAAGAAGAAGGGCTACTATATCATTCCTGTATCTATGGATCAGAAGAACAAAGATCCGAAGACAGGTCTTTTCCAGAACTGGGATCGCCGTCCGGGCTTCAGCTGGTTTGCTGAGAACCGTGCATGCGATACCATGAATCACAAAGTATATCAGGAAGAGCATCGCCTCGGAACATTCTCCGGCAAGTTCGAGTTCGTTTCAGAGTCCCTGCTTTACTGGGCACCCGATGATGAAGCAAGACGCCCGATCCCGCAGTATCAGGATTCCTGGGAAGGATTCACATCCCTTTCAGCAGACAAGTATCCGTACGGCCTGATCTCACCGCATCCGCGTTTTGACTATCATACACATTATAATCAGCACGCTAAATGGCTGTGGGAGATCCCGAAGAACCGTGTACTGATCAACGGCAACCCGTATCTTGTATGCCACATCAACGCACATGTTGCGGAGCAGAAGGGCATCAAGGATGGCGACATCGTTCGTATGTTCAATGACCGCGGAAGCGTTCTCTGCGTAGCACGCGTAACATACAGGCTGTATCCGGAGACGATCCACGCTTACACATCTTCAGGTATCTACAACCCGATCAACTACGGCGAGCGCGGCAGCTGGGACAAGGGCGGATCTATCAACGTCCTTACACCGGGAAGACTTATCGGTACATATGTACCCGGCATGGCTCCCTACAGCTGCAACATCGAGATCGAAAAGGCCGAGGCCGATCCGAACTTCGGACAGGGCTGGGAGTGGATCCTCGACGCAGTTGACAAACAGCAGCTTGAAACTGAACGCCCGATCAAGACCTCAGCTGAGGCAGATCTGGTATTCGGTGAAAAAAACTAAGAAAGAGGTGGACTGATTATGCTTAAAACACCAATGAAAAAGCCGGGTATTGTCGTTAACTCAGCCCGCTGCATGGCTTGCTATGCGTGCTTCATGGCTTGTAAAGATGAGCATTGCGGTTGGGACACCGCTCTTAGCAAGGCTCAGCCGGAGCTTGGACAGTACTGGATGAATATCGTAGAGTGGGAACGCGGTGACAACGAGCGCCGTGTAAAGGTAGCTACCGTTCCCGCACTTTGCAACCACTGCGACAACCCCAAGTGCGCAAAGGCTGCAAAGGATGGAGCTGTTTATAAGAGAGAAGACGGCGTCGTCATCATCGATCCCGAGAAGGCTGTCGGCCAGAAGGCTATCGTTGATGCCTGCCCGATGGGCGCTATCTTCTGGAACGAAGATCTGCAGCTGCCCCAGAAGTGCACGATGTGCGCAGAGCTTCTGGACGATCCGGATTATCCGGGATTCGAGCCCCGCTGCGTAGAGGCATGCCCGAACCAGGCGCTCGTATTCGGCGATCTGGCAGATCCGAAGAGCGAAGTTTCCAAGCTCATCAAAGCTAACAAAGTCACTCCGTGGAAGGGACTTAAGGGCAACGTTGTTCATATCAACATCCCGCAGAAGTTCCTTGCAGGAACAGTTGCATATCCGAAAGAGCTCGAAGAAGTCTGCATCGGCGCTAAGGTCAAAATCACCTGCGACGAAACAGGCGAGACCCATGAGATGCTCACGAACTGGGCAGGCGACTATGAGTTCGAAGATCTTCCCGCAGAGAAGACCTGGACAGTCGAGATCAGCTTTGACGGATTCAAGCCCGTTGTTATCAAAGATCAGAGAACAGATGTCGATCATTATGTAGGCATCACATATCTGGAGCAGGCTTAATCGAATAAGACTGCAAATTAATTAAAACATCAAGCGCCGCCGGAGCTTCCGGCGGCCCTGTCCTGTCCTCTCACTCTTCAAACCGCCCGCGCAGTTTTTCCAGCGCTTTTTTCTCAATGCGG
>JAFWOE010000026.1 GCA_017509985.1 Lachnospiraceae bacterium | reverse complement strand
TCCTAACAGTAGTTTGGATGTTCAGAGCGTGCTTTGCCAGTTTCATTGAGCCATGGCCATTACAACCAATTCCGGCGGCTGCGATTGGACAGTTGGTTGCTTCGGATGCATTGGCGATAATGATGGTAGTGGTTAGTGTATGTTTTATTAAAGAACTTCGACGTAAATAAGCAAATTCCCGTTTGTCGGGTAATAGCTAAATCATCATTTTGTAGGGGAATGACATGAATATAGATGATTTTAAAGATACACTGAACGACAAAATGGTTCTGATCACAGGAGCAGGCGGAGGAATCGGTTTCGAGACCGCAAAATGCTGCGCAATCATGGGTGCGAAAGTTGTTTTGCTGGATATTGACCGGGAAAAAGGAGGCAGAGCACAAAAAACGATCGAGGCCGTATGTCCCGGTCATTCAGAATTTTATGAAATCGACCTTGCAGACGAAAACAGTATTTATCAGATGAGGGATTATATGCTCAATAAGTACGGGTGCCCGGATGTCGTTTTTAACAATGCGGCGGTACTGCATCTTGGAGAGATCGGACAAGTCAGCAGTAAAGACTGGGATCACGGATATCTTGTGAATCTGAAAGCACCGGTATTGCTGACGAATTGCTTTTTAGAGGAAATGAAAAAGCGGAATACCGGAACCTTTGTCTTTGTATCCAGTTCAGGTGCGGTTGCTCATATGGGCGCTTATGAGTTATTCAAGACGGCCCAGGCAGAATTGAGCAATACGCTTTCGATGGAACTGGAAGACACAGAAATATGTTCCTATACCATCAGCCCTGGACTGGTCAAGACTGACACGGCAGTAAAGTCGATCGAAGCGGTTGCAGGAAGCATGAATATCACGCTGGATGAGTTTTATGAGATGAACAAAGATCATATAATCAGTGTGGAAGATGCTGCGCTGGGGTTTGCAGTATCTCTGTTAAGAGCGAAGGAGTATGACGGTCAGGAGCTGGGATCCATACAGGTGCTGCATCAACTTGAAAAACAAAACACCGATACCGACACCTGCGATCCCGTGCTGCTGGGCAAAATAATTGCGACTTACGAAGAACAGTATTCCGGATGGCATAAGAGAAACATTTTTGAACGGCAGTGGGTATTGAGAGATTTCAAAAAATGTGTCGGTATGACGGCCGATGAAGTGTATGCCGCGATGGAGGACATGAAAAACTGCGGCGGGAGACTTTCAGCCCAAAACCGTCAGCTTCTGAAATCTATGATTCTTTACTGGGAACATCAATATCAGCTGTTGCAGGGATTTGAAAAAGACAGACAGAAATTGGAGGAGAACAGTAATATCATCAGAGGATGGATAGCAGATATCAAAAACTGTATAGGAAAATGAGCAATTATCCTGAATTGATTACCATAGGCTTTTACCTGCAACTGACAACTTCCAGTTTGTAAGGATGAACTGTTATGATAAGTTACGGAGTAAATTATATATATAGAGTGGCAAAATGAAAGCACATGATTATGAGATAAAGACTGAGCGTTTACTGTTGCGCCTAATGACAGTTGCGGGTGCGGATGCTGTTTGGAAGTGGGTAAGTGATGAACGTGTAGCAAAGTATATGTTCTATCCTACATATACTGATATGAGCAAACTATTAAAGCACTGTTGAACTGACAAGTTCCAATTCTTAAGTACCACCGATGAATTAGAAGAACGCTTCCTTTCTTATAGTTTTTCCAGTTAGCGGATAAGATTTTTGGGTGGTAACATTAAGTGGTAACATTGGTGGTAACATTTGCCTTCATGAAAACAGAAAAACAGCTCGGAATGCCTTATTTCTCAGGCTTTCCGAGCTGTTTTTGTAACAGGGGATGAGAGAATCGAACTCCCACCAAAGGTTTTGGAGACCCCTATCATACCATTTGACCAATCCCCTGAATAAGCGGAGAAGAAGGGATTTGAACCCTTGCGCCGCTATTAACGACCTACTCCCTTTCCAGGGGAGCCCCTTCGGCCAGCTTGGGTACTTCTCCGAATCAACATTTAGATACTTTACACGATTTACTTTTAAAAATCAAGGTTTTTCGTCAGATTTATCATTTTTCCTCCGGAATCCGGAACATTTCAGTATTTTCACTTTTCTTTAACCCTGTTCTGCAAAACATGTTATTATAGTATGGTATTTTTAAACTCCGGAGTAAGAAGATGGAAAGCAACCGCCAGTCGATTATATACTGCTCTTTCTGCGGTGAGGCAAACGATGCGGACGATATCTACTGCAGGGCCTGCGGAAAACCGCTCTACGCCCAAGAAAGTCAGCTGAAGAACTATCTTCGAAAAGAGCTAAAAGATCAGCTGAAGGACAAGATCACGGAATCGGCATTCAACAAACTACGGAAGTTTCTTCTTGCGCATCTTTACGGTATCCTTTTGACCGCTTCTGCAGTCTTTACCGCTGCTTCCGCCGTTTCTGCCTTTACGGCTTCCGATATTCCCAAAGATACGGTTTTGCTGAGCGAAGCCCCTGCTGCGGACGCACTCGGATATCTGGTCACCGAAGAAGCGAAGGATTCGGAACCGGAAGCGGAAGACTCTTCTTTGTCTGAAGAAGCTGCCGTATCCGCTTTGTCTGAAGAGGCCGCCGCTTTTGAAAGCCAGCCGGATGAGATCGCTTCCGCACACTCCGAATGGTTTCCCGGACCGGCAGAAGCTGATAACAGCTTCCCGGATGACATTCTGTCTGCCTATCGGGAGCTTCTTGCCTCTGACCAGGTGAAAGCTTCCGGCTACTATGTCTATGATATCGACAAAGACGGCATTCCCGAAGTTTTGCTGGCTGTCGAAGAAACCGAAGGTTCCATGGTTGTTTCAGTCGGGCTGGAAGTATGGTCTTTTGAAAAGGGCTCCGTTTACAGCGCCGGTGTTCTCTGGGGCTTTGCCCGCGGATTACCCACACCGGCCTCTTACCCGGACGGGAACGGCATCGTATTAACTGAAGTTGCCCGGGATTACGAATGTGTCTGGGTCATACAGAAAGACGGCCATACGATGACCGACAATTACCAGAATGAAGCCAACTCCGTTTATTCGCAGACTCTTAATGGGCAGCCCGGTATTTATTACACGAACGTCGACGACGATCCCTTCCGTTCCGTCGGCCATCCGTACCGTGCCGAAACAGCTGCCCCGTTTTATGAAGGCTCGCAGCTTCTTGGCTTCAACAGTATTTCCGACGACTCCGCGTTGAAAGAAGCGCTCGGCCTTTGAAAGGATAACTCCGCATGATCTGCCCGAACTGCTCCGGAAAAAACAATCAATCAGCCAACTTCTGTCATTACTGCGGCTATGCGTTCAGTGAAGAAGAACGCCAGGCCTCCTATAACGAAACCGTCTACGGAAAGATCGACAAAGCCCGGAAAGCTGCGGATATCGTCACCCTGAAAGTGATCACCGACAGCATCTGGTTTAGGATTCTTTCCATCGCGGTGATACTGGCGCTCGGGATCTGGCTCAGGATGGGCGGCGTTCACGGTTTCCGCCTGGAAAGCAGTGATGATTACGAGATCCAATATCTGGAAGAGACCGACACCTATTACCTGATCGCGGAGGAAGAAGAGGTTCCCCTGCGATTCGTCCTCCCTTACGGAACCAAAAGAATCAAGGTCCGGGAGCTGGATGAAGATGAAGATGTCGTTTCCACGGAAAATTATGATCCGGATGAAGGGTTTACCCTTTCCGTCAGCGGAACGAACCATTATAGACTGAGCACTTCCAACGGGAAAAAAACGACCGGTTCGATCCAGCTTTACCTGTATCAGGAAGAAGATTGAGCCAGCGATTGAACAGAAAGAATACAGACCATGAAGATCCTGATCCTGTCCGACTCCCATGGGGCGGAACAAAGACTGACCGATATACTGATCGATAATAACGACGCCGATTGCCTTGTTTTTCTGGGCGACGGCGAGCGCGATTTTGAAAGCGCCCTGGCATCTCTTGATATCTTCCCGTACGGAAAGATCCGAAAAACAGTCCTCCAGGCTGCAGGGAACTGTGATCGTTTCAGCAGTGAAGCCACTACCCTTCTGGAAAATCTCGGTTCCTTTAAGGTCCTGATCACTCACGGACACGCCCAGAACGTGAAATACGGGTATGGCCGGCTGGCAGACGAAGCAAGATCCCGAAACTGCAGGATCGCTCTCTTCGGGCATACTCACATGAGAGAGCTTTGCGAAGTTTCCGGGGTCACCCTTTTTAACCCCGGGAGTGTCCGGGCCGGCAGTTACGGGATCCTTGAAATAACCGGGGACCGTTTTGAATTCCGGCATATGGAGTGCTGACTTCTTAAAAAAACAATATTGATTACTTACAGGCAAAGCAGTCCGTCACGGCTGCTTTTTGCTCTGAGGTGTCCGACAACCGGATCTGAAAATTCATTGCAGCCTTACAGCAAAACGTTTAAAATAAACTGGAATTACCGAAAACACTTCGGATAAGGAGAACCAGAAGAATGATCTGCCCGAACTGCGGAACAGAAAATAAAACACCCGGTGCGAAATACTGCGATATCTGCGGAGCGCAGCTGAAGAAGGCACGAAGCACAAAGGCACGGGGTTCTAAGAAGATTGAAACAATGAAGCCTGCTGTCGAAACCTATGAATTGAAATGCAAAAGCTGCGGAGGCACCCTGAATTACGAAGAAGGCAGCGATGTCCTGGTCTGCCCCTATTGCGGTGCACGCGAGATCCTCGCGGAAAGTGACGCGGTCAAGATCGAAAAGATTCGCAGCGATGCCTATAAAGAAGTCGAACTGGGCCGCCAGAAGCTTATGGCCGCACAGATGGAAAAGGCAGCAAAAAAAAGCTACAGAAAAACAAAATCCTATGTTTTCTCTATTATCCTGCTGGTCCTCAGTGCGTTCGGTCTTCTGCTTGCAGCCGCCGGAGATGCGCCGGCAGCCGCCGTGATCGCCCTGATCCAGATCGGCCTGCTGATCGTTTCCATCCTGATGATGCGCGGCGTCATCAAAGGAAAGCTTGCCGGCCTGGCTTCCCTGCCGGTGATCCTTGCTGCAGCACTGATCTTTGTTTATCTCCTGATGGTCGTCTACAGCACGGAATCTTCCCAGACCGCTTACCGCTCCAATGAAGAGATCACCTGGGATGATATGCTGCTTGGCGAAGCCCTGCCCGATCCCGGCATTACGACCGGGCATGTTTATTCGAATTCTTCGGAGCGCATCAGCATGGATATCGATCCTTACGACAAGAAAGAGTTTACCTCTTATGTGAAAGCCTGCAGGGAAGCCGGTTATACCGTAGACGCACTCCAGCCGAATGACGGCAGTTTTACCGCCTATAATGAAGAAGGATACCGTGTGGATCTTTATTATTTCGATTCCTCCGGGTACATGTCCCTTTCTCTGGATGCACCGGTCGAGATGAGCGAACTGATCTGGCCCGCGCACGGCCTGCCCAAGCTTCTGCCGGCGCCGTCCTCCACCTTCGGAAAGATCGAAAGCGATTCCGCAAGCTATTTTATCGCTTACATTGGAAACACTTCAAAAACAGATTATTCAAATTATGTTACCGCCGTACAGAACGCCGGTTTCGATGTGGATTACTATCGGAACGATACCAGCTTCGGCGCAAAAAATGCGGATGGGATCCGGGTCTCGATCGATTACGAGGGCTTTCAGACCATGCACATCCGGATCAGTGATTACACGAAATAGGAAACGGCTCTGCGCCGGCTTTGCCGGAAGTCTGGGCAAAAGTCAGATTCTTCCGAAAAGATCATGGGAATGACTGTAAATACCGTGAATCCAACAGAAACGGTCTTTACCGATGAGAACGGGCGGATGAAACGCTCGCTGAAATTTATAATATCCGAAGAAGGCCGGGGCCGTACTGTCCGGGACTTTCTGAAAAACGAGCTGCATTTTTCCAAACGCCAGATCTCTTCTCTCAAATACAGGGAAGACGGGATCCGGGTGAACAAAGAGATGCAGCGCGTTTCTTATGTGCTTGAAAAGGATGATGTTCTGGAGATCGTCCCGAAAAGCGCCGGCAGCCTCTATCTGGATCACGGGGCCTTTACCGAACCGCCGGAAATCCTCTATGAGGACGGTGATCTCCTGATCGTAAACAAGCCTTCCGGCATGGTCTGTCACCCGTCGCCCGGGCATTTCGCGGATTCTCTGGCCAACCAGGTGGCAGCATACTGTTCACGAAAAAACGAAAGCTGGACGATCCGACTGGTCGGAAGGCTGGATAAGGACACCTCCGGAGCCGTAATCTTTGCGAAAAACTCGGAAACGGCCGCCCTGATCTCGCAGAAGATCGGAGTGGAAAAGATCTATTACGCCCTGGCGGAAGGTTCTTTTGATACCGTTTCCGGCAGAATCGACTTTCCGATCGCCTCCGATGAAACGACGAAAGGCAAAATGAAGATCTCCCCTTCCGGCAAGCCCGCATCGACTCTGTACGAGGTTTTAAGCAGTCCCGATCCGCACTGCAGTCTGCTGAAAGTTCAGCTCATCCACGGACGGACCCACCAGATCCGGCTTCATCTTGCTTCTGCAGGTCATCCCCTTCTCGGAGATGCCCTGTACGGTCACGGGATCAAAGGAGAGACGCACGCCATGCTGCACTGCAGAAGCGTCCGGCTGCAGCATCCCTTTCTTTCAAAAGAGATCTTTGTGGAAGCGCCTTTTCCTAAGGACTGGCCCTTCTTCTGATTTATGCCGGCTTTCTGCTTATTACCGGCCAAAGAACAGTCTTTTTTTTCAACAGGACAGCCGTTTTAAGCACGATGCATACTTCCGTATTTGCGATTTGTGCCATATGGATGTTACGGACCGGGCCCGGTCATGATAAACTGAAAGTATCCTGATGACCGGAGGCTGCCGACATGAAACTATCTCTGAATATTCTCCTGGACCAGTTGAGAAACTGCAACCTGGAGGTACATTTATCCGTACCTCTGACAAAGTCTTTCTGCCGGCCGGCTCTTTTGCCTCACCGTTATGAATCCATGCGTGAGGATCTGCTCCACATCTGTACGCTCTCCGACGCCATACGAGCAAATAAGGATCATCCCGGAATGACCTACATCTGCGTACGGAACCGGATCAAAGACGCTGCAGAGACCGAAGACAGCCTCAACGGCATGATCATCATCAACGAGAATATGGAAGTCCCCTTTCTTTTAAATATGGTTCAGGAGATCTTTCAGCGGATCGATGACTGGTACTGCAGCATGCAGGATGCGCTGATCCGTGAAAAGAGTCTCAGGAACATTCTGGATCTTTGCGATGAAGTGATCGGCAATACGATCAATATCTCAGACTCCGCCTTCACACTGCTGGCCCATACCGGCAATATTGAAACGGATGATAAAGTCTCTCTTGACCTCCGGGAATACGGCTATCACCCGGAATCCACACTGGAACTCTTCCGAAGGGAACACAGTTACGAAAACTGGGACCAGGCCCAGCCGATGTTTGTCAACGACAGCCGGACTCTGAGCCCCTATATCATGGTCAACCGGATCTTCCGTTTCCGCAATACCTATTTTGCCCATGTGGTCATGCTCTGTGACCATCATCCCTTCAGCGAAGGACTTCTGGAACTGTTCGGCCTTCTGACCGATATTCTTGCGGTCTATGCCGAGCGCAACTGGAAGAACAAAAACGCGCTGAGCCATAACTACGATTCCTTCCTGACCGACCTGTTAAACGGCACCCTGACAAGATCGGAGGATATTGAAGAGCGCGCCGGCTATCTCGGTCTGAGTACCGGCGGCAAAATGATCCTGATGAAGCTGATGGTATCTTCCGGTTCGGAAGCCGCCCTCGGCCGTATTGCCCGGGAGCTCGGAGACCTGCTTCCGGATGCACAGATCCTTCTTTACGAACAGTCCGTACTTGCACTGATCCATCTGAGTGCATCTGAAAATCCCCTGTTCTTTTTACGCAGGGATCAGATCATAAACTTCCTGAAGCAGCAGCAGGCCGCAACCGGCATCAGTGATGTCTTTACAAACCTGAAGCGTCTGCCCGACGCATGGATCCAGGCAAGTATGGCCCTGAAATACGGAGGGCCTCTTCGCGGGACTCCGATGCTCCAGGATCCGGATTCTTCTTCCGAAAGCGAACCTCTTTACTTCTTCCAGGACCGGGTGCTCTACGGGATTCTCGGCGAACATCCCGCCAATGCAGAGATCTGGCAGTACAGCACATGCTATCGTGCTCTGCACGAGCTCTGGCTGGGCGACAGAGACCACGGCACAAATAACTTTCAGCTGCTTCGTGTATACCTTCGCAACGAACGAAAGGCAACAGAGACCGGCCAGATCCTTCATATGCACCGCAATAACGTGATATACCGGATCGGAAAGATTGAGATCCTGATGGATCTGGACCTGAACGACTATAACACGCGCCTCGGTCTGGAAATGTCTTTCCTTCTGATGGAAATTTTCGGTTTTCCGGAAATGTATGACTGATTTGTAGGATCCTACAAAAGAGCAGATTCAGCCACGTAGTTTCATCCAAATCCTATCAACTTAATCAGCGATTTTTTCGTCAAATTCAATAAAACGGAGCCTGTTTTTTTGACCGTCTTTTTTTCATTAATGAACAGGATCTTCCGTTTTCTTTTCAGTTCACACTAATGATTCCGAAGCACGATTCTTCTACTATTACATCAGAAAGGAACGATACAGGATCCGCATCATGAGGGAAGTGCGGAACGTTCGTTCAACAAGATCACACCAAGTAGAAGGAGGATATCAATATGATCCAGAAAGCCGCTGATGTAAAACTGAAAGTACTCCCGGTCCTCGCCGAGGCTGAGCACCTTTATTACTATGAGGGACCCTGCCGTTTCGGAAAAGGCGAAGCTCTTCAGCCCGGATATGACCGTCTGGCCAACGCTCAGAAGATGGAGGCATTCCTGACAAAGGTAAAAGAGTGCTGTTCCGAAGGGATCGAACTGATGGAGCCGGTGGAACTGATCCGTACGGACGACTGGGATGACAAGGAAGAAATGTGGGAAAAGGCAAAGGCACCCGCTGAGGCCTGTGATGTAGCCGTCTGCATGCAGGGCATTGCCTGCGACGACCTGATCATGGAATTCGCAGAGCGTTTCAACAAACCGGTAGCAACTACGCCGATCTCCGGCTTTTCCGGAACGATCACGGCAGCGACCCTGCGCGCAAGAGCAACCGCCCGTGAAGCATACGGCTTTTACAAATGGGAAGACCTTGCCTATATGTTTAAGATCTGGCGTGCCAGAAAAGTCATCCAGACGACGCGGATCCTCTGCATCACCCGTTTCGGCAATCCGACATCCTACAGCTCGGTAGACTCTTTCAACAGCTATGAACTGATCACCAGCAGACTGGGTGTCCGTTTCCGTTTTGTCAACCTTCACGAATTCTTCGAGGATATGTCCCACGAAGCGCTTCCGGAAGGCAACTGCACCACTCCGGGACGCAAAACCTGGAACGTGGACGAGAAAGACATGGAACTGGCCAACCAGATCACGGATGAACTGATCGCCGGGGCAAAAGAAAACAGGATGGACAGAGAAAAACTGCTGAAATCTGTCATTGCCTATGTCATGGTCCAGAAATACATGGATCTGAAAGACTGCTGCGGATTCACCGCACCCTGCCCGGATGCCTGCTCGACCCGCCGCTTAAACGAGATCGGCTTCACATTCTGCCTTACCCATTCGCTCAACATGGAACAGGGCATTCCGTCCTCCTGTGAGTACGATGTCGACGCTGTTCTTTCCCAGCAGATGCTGATCGCCGTTTCCGGCAAGGCTCCGTACATGGGCAACACCTGCCCGATCCCGATGGAGAACGGACATCTTTCCGCCCGTTTCGGCACGACGCCGGAACAGCTTGAAAAGCTGGAGAAGATGGAAGACAACAAAAACTTCTATATGATGCAGCATTCTGTCGCACACCGCCGTATTCACGATGCGAAAAAGAATTCCGATTATGCTATCAGCAACTTTGCATACGACCAGGGCTTCGGCGCAACACTTCGTTATGACTTCGATGCGGATGCCGGCCAGAAGCTCACCTTCGGACGCTTCTCTCCGGACGGAAAGAAATTCTTTATCGGTTCCGGTGAAGTCGTCATGGGCGGTGGATACGACGGTTACAACTGCAGCCAGCTCGTATACTTCAAGGTCAAAGATCAGGCGAAGACCTGGGATGCCCAGTGCATCGCCGGAAACCACTGCACCATGGTCTACGGAGATTATGTAAAAGAACTGACAGACCTCTGCAAGTCCCTCGGTGTAGAGCCTGTCGTTGCGGACTGATCCATGAAAGACCGATCCGCTATACGGAACCTGCTGCTCCGTTCCCGTCTGGAAGCGGAGCAGCATATGGAGAACATCCGTTCCGCTGACCCGCTGACTTATGAGACGCTGCACGAGGAACTGTACCGGTTTGTTCTGATCAAGTACCTTCTCAGTGATGAAGACCGCCCGGATAATGACAGTTTTTCGGATCTTGCCGAACTGTCACTTTCCAAAAGCATGAAGGTATCTCCGGCATTGGTTGAAGAGTTTGATGCGGCGGCAAGCTGTGACGGTGCCACCTCGGTTATGGCTAAAAAAGTGCTTCTCTTTATGGCGATCCAGCGAGAGCTGAATATCGAGCTTCCGGCTGCGGAAAGCGCCCGTATTAAAACAATGCACGATCTTTCCCGGATGGTCTGGAACACGTTAAAAACCTCTCCGGAGAATGCAGGGAGATTAGCTGAATAACATAAGAAAAAGAGCAGCAGGAACGTTTCTGCTGCTCTCTTCTGCTTTCGATTTTTAAAAGTCCTGTGCAGTATTTTTCCTATCGTCGGCAAATGGTATAGATCAGCCTCCATAAATCAGTCGGGACTGTTTATACACTTCTTCACGGAATGCATCCGTGATAAACTCTGCGCCCATCCGATTTATAACCGTAGGCCGACCCGGCCTGCAGTATTCCCTCACGAAGGCCCTTGCTCTCTCCCGCTGTTCTTCTACTGTCGTGGCGTCAGGATCAAAGATGTCCGGTATAACGCCGACAACAATCTGATCGCCATACTCTTCATAGATAGCTCTGGCATCATTCATCGGTTGACCGCTCCAGGTATCCCATCCGGCTTTGATCATATTCGGTACCTGTTTACGAATCTGGCCGCAGGAATGAAGCTCTGCGCAGTACCCTCGCGCATGAATGTGATCCGTTACCTTCCGCATAGAAGGAACAATCATCTTCTCCACTAAAGCCGGGGAGAAGAAAGTCTCCTTCTGTGACCCCCAGTCATCATGCATATAAAAAGAGGTGATCATGGGGAACCAGGTGATATAATGATCAATAATATTAATATATAGATCTGCCAGCCTGTCAAAAAAAGCCAAAATCTGAGGCTGCTGATCGTCATCGAAAAGCGCCATGATGGCATCCTCAAAGTCCATGAAGGATATCAGTCGTTCAAACCATCCTGTCTGAATCCATACCTGGAGAGCCCTTGTTGTTTTAACATACTCTTTATTCTCTTCTGCACTTCCGGCCCAGTCCCATGCATCAACATCCGGCCATTTGATTTTTTCCTCCCAGTCATACATATCTTCCAGAAACGGTTTTCCAGGACGAACCATAGATCCGCCCACACTCGGAATGTATTCCCACTCAATGCCGAACATATCTTTTCCTCCGGCCTGGGTATCATTATCAAATGGCTTCGCTTCAAAAACAAGCCCTCGAACAGCATTTTCCGGCATGATCCTGGGAGTAAAAATCTGGTTTTCATAACCCAGGCATTCCCATACCGGTTCTTCTTTTAAAAGAGTAGCGCGAACGTTTTCCTTCATGGTAACAGGAAATCTGTAAAGAGGCATAATTCCGCTGCGTGTCGGCAGATGCCCGATCACCTCCAGCTCATCATCATGAAACGGATAACTCATCTCGTTGTAAATCCTTTCTTGTTATCTTTGCCCGACAGCTGATTGTCATACAGTCTGCCGCAAACCAGTTTAAACTAAAAGCATCCCTACAGAAAAATAAAAACAGATACAAAAAACGGAGAGGGTGGGATTCGAACCCACGCGCCCTTTCGGACAAACGGTTTTCAAGACCGCCTCGTTATGACCGCTTCGATACCTCTCCATTTTCGTCTGCCGCAGGGGCAAAACGCGAATATGATATTACTATAATTTTCAGTTTACGTCAAGGCTGTTTCACAGTTTCACGGAGCAGCCGCCGACGTTCCGGATCTTTAAAACACTGCAGGAATTCCTGCCGAAGGCCTTCTCGATCTTTGTACGGTATTCGTCGAGCAGATCGTCCGGGACAAAAGCCTGGATCGTCCCGGCGAAGCCTCCGCCGTGTACGCGGCAGGCGCCGCGCTCTCCGATGATATGCTCTGAAAGGGCCAGCGCAAAGCCGAGGCTCTGCTCTTTTTTCGATCCGGGAGAATAGATATTCTGCAGATACTTCCATGAAGAATCTCCTGATTCATGGATCACTTTCAAAAAAGCAGCCTTGTCCTGTGAAAGCAGCGCCTGCCGGCACTCTTCCACCCTCCGGCACTCCTCGTAGAAATGAATGGCCCTCATCACGGCTCTGTCGCCGGCGTACGCACGTACCCGGTCGATCCGGCTGTAAAACTTTTCCTCTTCCACTTCCTTCAGCACTTTCTTTCCAAAGAAGGAGGCCACACGTTTCATCTCTGCCGGAACGGAGGCATAGTCCTCTCCGAGGTTTGCATGCGATTTCCCGGTGTTCACGATACAGACACTGATCCCGAAGGAAGAAAAATCGCAGTCCAGCCGTTCGACTTTCGGAAACTCCTCGTTTTCAAAATCAATGTAGATCATCCCTCCGCAGGCCGCCGCCATCTGGTCCATCAGGCCCGAGGGCTTGCCGAAGTACTTGTTCTCCGCAATTTTTCCGACGCGCGCGATATCCGCAGCATCCAGCTTTCTGCCGCCGACCGCCGCAAAGATATTAGCGACAGCGTTTTCAAAAGCTGCCGAAGAAGAGATTCCGGAACCTACCGGAACGTCGCTTGTAATATAGGCATAAAACCCGCTGACAGTGATCCAGTATTCTTTGAAGGCCGCAGCGATCCCACGCACCATCGCCGCGGATGTACCGGCCTCCTTTTTGTTTACGGAAAGATCGTTCAGATCCACGTCAATGTGTCCGTAGCCTTCGGAATAGATGTGGGCGGTCCAGTCGTCGCTTTTGGAAGCAAACGCCAGGATATCGGTATTTACTGCTGCCGCAAGGACACTTCCTCTCTGATGGTCGCAGTGGTTTCCGCAGATCTCCGTCCTGCCCGGGGAACTGATCATATATTCCGGCGAATGGCCGAATTCCTTTTCGAATTTTTCGCGTGTCTGCTCCGCACGGCGGATCTTTTCAGGCACAAGGGCTTCATCCGCATAAAACCGCGTCACGATCTCCGCCATCCGGCTGTTTTCTGTATACAGTTCCATATTTCACCGCCTTGCAAAATTACATACTAAAACAATTATATCTCTTTTCCTGCAGCTGAAGCCGCCAGACGGACGACCTCGTAGCCGCCGTCGTAGATCTTCTCCCCCTTTCCTTTGAGTATATGCTCATTCATCGAAATAAGCATGCGCCGGTCGCGGATCAGGGAGTCGATCATGCTGCAGAGCTCGCTCTTTGTTTTGCACTCGAAGGTCGAATCCCCGATCTCCTGCGCATGGATCGCGCCGTAGACTTCGTGTCCCCCGATATGCTTCATCATGAGCTTCGGCACCGGATAGAACGAAAGCTCCGAAGGCTTGGTTACGAGAACGTCGATCTTTCGCATCAGAAGGTTCGTGGAATAGACCGCTTCGAAAATATCCTTGTTGCAGATCGCCGTAATACCGGTTTCTCTGATATGATCCATGTTTCCGGCAAGTTCATGCAGGGCATCATACCGGTTGAAGAATTTTCGCGTCCTCTTTTCAATGCCCGGAATATTCTTTTTGAAAAATTCCCACATGTCCAGATGGTCACCGAAATTGATGTACAGCGACGCCTGGTGCTTTTTCACATAGGAAATGATGTGTTTTGTCATTGCCAGGTACAGATCCGCTCCGGCCCCCGCTCCGCCGACTGTTAAAAGGAAGCGGACCGGACGTCCTTTTTGGGCCCTGTTGATCCGTCGCTCACAGTCCTGTTCAATATTGGATACGAGCTCGTGATCCACGTAATGCCCTACGTCAAAAAGCGCATCATCGGGCATCGGCTTGAGCGGCATTTTTGCCATTCCGTTCAGCTTCTTGTATCCCATATAGGCGAAAGGTGTCTGGACCGTGTGTATGGCTCCTTCGGAAAGATGAAGCCCCATCGGCCAGTTGTCCGGGATGGCGTTGACCACGGCCGTCATGCCCGCATGGACGGCGGCCTGGCTCGGCCAGACGTGAGTCGCCGCATAGGGTGTATCTTTCGGAATGTCGCGGAACAAAGGAACCAGCAGTTCGCTGTTCTTCTGATCCACCGCGTTATAAGTGAGCTTCCGGAATCCCTCGCTGTTCATCGGCTCCCAGACAACTGCGTTAAACAGCCGGGATTTCTGAGAGATCCTGGACCCCAGGGAATACAGATCATTCTGTGAGCGGATCATTTTCGACCCGGTGCAGTCAAACGAGGCCAGATCGAACCAGATCGGCCTGAATCCGAGTGCCTGCGCACAGGAGGCGATCGCCAGAGAGATACGGTAGTGGCCGAAGCCCATCCGGATATTGCCGACAATAAAGGCGTTTTCCGGAAGTGTCAGAGGTTCTTCTGCCAGGACGAGCTGGTCGATTCTGATCTCTTCGATCTGATCCACGCTCTTCAGTCCAAGATGATAGACCTTTTTGGAATCATCACCGAATTTTGCGATAAACTTTGCCTTGCTTCTTTCTGCTTTTTTTATTGTTCTTTCATCGATCGGGTTACCGAATATTGTTCCTGTCCTGTCCATTTTTCCTTCCTCTGGGGCATATATCATCTGAATTCTTTTAAGGATAGTGTCTGCTGCAACCTCCTTATATGAGCACGCCTTTTTCCGTATCGTAAATCATCTGGCCGTCGGCTCCGTCCTTCGTAAAAAGGAGAACGATCTTTGTGCCATACTTATCGATCCTGTTGATCTTTGCACCGGCAAGCTTTTGTGCCCGGGCCAGCAGTTCCTTCTTTTCTTTATCGTACTGACCGGGATCGTCACTCGTCATATAGACGGACCCGCACAGATGCGCAAGCATTACAACAGCTTCTCTTTGTTCTTTTGTAAGGCGGATGCGGTCGTCCCTGAGAAGATAAACGTCCGGATCGCACCGGAATACGGTCCCGTCCATACAGTGCCGGTAGATCGTATTCTGAAGCGTGTTCTTAGTGGAGATCCGCTCGTTGTGCATCATCCTCATATAGATCTTATCATCGAAGTCCAAAGAGATATCCATGCCGATCCGACAGTAATCCACCAGCTTAAAGGCCGAAGAAAGAGGCACTCCGCAGCCGAGGATCCGCCGGTCAGCCAGCGTGTCCCGCAGCAGTTTCATTCCGTAATGCATCATTTCCGCACGGGTGAACCGGCTGCTTTTGATCATGGCAGCTGCATAGAGAAAATCCAGCTTGAAGAAGTCAAAACCGAGGTTCCTATAGAATTCCAGGCAGTCTTTAATATACCGGCGGACTTCCCTCTTCCGTAGATCGAGAGGCATAAAACCGCTCCAGTTGCTTCCGGCCGGAACGGTTTCGTCCTCCTTGTTCCTGTACAGCCACTCCGGATGTTCGGCATACACCCGGCTTTTCTTTTCACAGACAAACGGTGCCAGCCAGATCCCTGCCTTCAGGCCTTTGTCGTGGATCTTTTTTACGATCCCGGAAAGGCCGTCCGGAAACTTCTCCGGATCGATATCCAGCCAGTCACCTACATAGGTCTCGTATCCGTCGTCGATCTGAAACAGATCAAAATCTTTCTGATCTACCGATTTGAGCGTGTTCAGGATCTTCTCCTGCGAGATATCCTGATAATCCAGATACCAGGAAGTATAGCCACGGATTTCCGGTGCTTCGCACGTTCCGTACAGGCTGAAATACCGTTTCAGGGTCTCCTGGGTTTTTCCCTGATATCTTACAAAATCAAAGAGTACAAACTCCTCTTCGATCTTCCTTCCTTCGCAGTCGCTTTCCAGGACAATGCGGTTCCTGTCTTTCTGATAGGTGATGACCAGGTAAGCGTTCTCTTCATTCAGGGAACCGAAAAGATCACAGTCGTCAAAGCTGTCCCTGGTATAAGCGAAAGTAAAGCCGTGCAGTTCTCCTTTTTTATAAGACCGGAACCAGTAATCCCCGTAAGATTCAAAGCTGAAGCGATCCCGGATCATCCCCGGTACCCGATCCAGGCTGTGCATCTCTTCCGTCCGGGAGTATTCCCTGGCCGGCGTCCATGACTGGTAGCCGTTGACAAAAAAGTGTTCCGTCTCTGAAAAATCGCATTTTATCGTGAGCATTGCGTTTTTCATAACCAGCGGTCTTTTCGGAACGATGGAAAGACGGAACCGGCCCTTAGCCGCAGCGACCTTCAGCGAATAATCCTTATTTTCTTTTTCACGGGTAACTGTCAGGCTTTCTCCGGGCAGTTTATAAGAGATCTCGATTTTCAAGTTCAACCATCCTCTGATACTGTATCAGCCGGCACGGCAGTCTGACTGCGTACCGGCTGATACAATGATTCATTTATTCGATATCTTCTTTTTTTGCAATCGTCTTCATGATCTTTGCCTCGTTATAGAAACTGAGGATCACCGCGCCGGCGACACAGAAGACTACGGCGGTGATGGCTACGATCCGAAGGCCGAATGCCGATGCCGTCAGATCGTTGCTCGTAATATCCTGCGTGGTTCCGAGGACCGCCAGTGAAGTAAATACCAGCATGGCGATCGACTGACCGAATTTCATAGCAAACGTTCTGGCAGCAAAGAACATGCCTTCTCTCTTCTCTCCGGTCACGATCCCGTCTTCTTCCGCGACATCGGCGATGATCGACTGCGGGATAATGCCGAGCAGTGCCATCGGGAAGGCCGCCACTACGCAGATTATTACGCCGAAGACGATTCCCGGGAGCGGAAGGATCCCGATCAGCGCGGTGATCAGGTACGCCAGGGCGAGCCCCAGGAAACCGGTGATGACCAGCTTCTTCTTGCCGAACCGGCGAACCATTCTGGACACGAACGGATAGAAAAGGACGGAAAGCACGGTCATGCCCCCAAGGAATACCGTCGTGTAGAATTCATCGAGCTCCATGGAGACCTTTACAAAGAACGGCAGGCCCGTCTGGAAAAGCGTCAGTCCGATCCAGTAGGCGATATCGGAAGCCGCAAACTTCAGGAATTCCCTGTTTTTGAAAGTCGCCTTCAGGCTCTTAAACGCATTCGAGTCGCTCGGCTTCGCATCCACAAAGTCTTTTTCATGAAGAAGGAACGACGGAATCAGCATGCAGACCATCGCAATGACCGCAAGCACGATAAACCAGATCCGGTAGCTCCACGCATAGGTGACATGGGCCTGCAGCGGGCCGGCAAGCACAAACGGCATATATGCCAGCAGGGTTCCGAAGAAATAAGTAAAGGAGATCGCCGTAGAGATGTACATCCTGTCTTCCTGCGTTTTTCCGAATTCAGAGATCAGCGCATTATACGGTGTACAGTACATGGTCATAAAAAGATAGAAAAGGATCAGGAATATGAAGATCCAGGCAATGTTGATCGAGCTGATCGATTCGATCGGTGCAAAGAATACTAAAACAGTGATCACGGCGAAAGGCACTGCCGCCTTCTGCATGAAGGGGATCCTCCGGCCCTTCGGGTTTCTGCTTCTGTCGGAAAGCGAAGCGATCCACGGATCCGTAACCGCGTCGAAAATCCTGCAGGCAAAGGTGATCAGGCCGAGAACGGTAAGCAGTCCGAAAACCACCAAACCGGTCGGGATGTAGAATTTTGCTCCCGCCTCCACGGATCCGGTTGTCGGAAGATAGAAAGTCACAAGCCAGGTGTTGATAATCCCGCCAAGCGTTGACCATCCCAGCTGTCCGATCGCAAAGATGCGCATTTCCCTTTTGGTTAATCTTCTGGTCTTCATAGTTATTCCTCATAAAACTACAGTTTGAAAACATAATTGCTATATTGGGAATCACTGTCCTTCTTCAGTTTTTCAAGCAGGATGGTTCCGCAAATATTCAATTGTACTTGTATTTTACTTCATTACCGTTTAATTGACAATTGCTCTTTCGAATGCAGATACCGACGGAACATTCTCCGCCGGCAGTCTGTCTGTGACAAATGCTTTTGTTCAGATATATTCAAAGAATTGTATGTCTCGAGTCTTCACCCTTCTCAAAGGCCAGGGCTCCTTCAAAGTTCCCCCGGACCATATGATCGATCGCCCGGTATGTATAAAATGCCGTGTGCGGGCTTAAGATCACGTTCGGGAAAGAACGCAGGATCGCCATTTCATCGTTCGCGATCGCGTCCTGCGAACGGTCATGATAATAAAGCCCGTCTTCTTTTTCCAGCACATCCAGCGCCGCCGCGCCGACACGGCCGGATTTCAGCGCTTCGATCAGATCCGCAGTATTGACCAGCTTGCCCCGGGCCGTATTAATGATCGTAACCCCGTCCTTCATCTTCTCAAACGCAGCTTTGTTCAGAAGATGATGGTTCTCCTCCGTGGCATTGGTATGGACCGTTATAAATTCCGATTCCGAAAACAGCGTATCCAGATCCACATATTCCGCCAGCTTTGCGGTTTCCTCGTTCGGATAAGGATCATAACAGAGGATCCTGCAGCCGAAGGTAGAAAGATGGCGTATCACGGTCGCGCCGATCCGGCCGGTCCCGATCACGCCGATCGTGGCAAAACTGATATCACGGCCGATCTTTCCTTTCAAGGTATAATCCTGAAGATCGGCCCTCTGTAAAATGTGTGTGATCTTTCTGGCGCACATCAGCATCAGCATGATCGTATAATTTGCCACGCCGCTCGGCGGATAATCCACATTCGAGACGCGCATTCCCAGTTCTTCTGCCCGTACCAGATCCACATGGTCGTAGCCGATTGACCGGCAAAGGATATATTTTACGCCGATCGAGGCAAAGCGCTCCAGGATCGGTGCCGAAAGATCACACGGCGTCGTACTGATGCCGATACACCCTTCTGCCAGCTGATAATTATCCATTGTCGGATACTCTTCGCAGTATCCGAATTCAATTCCTGTCTCCCTGCTGATCTTCTCTACCGCGGGAAGTTCATCATAGGGTCTTAAATCATAAAAGAAGATCTTCATATTTTGTCCGTTCTTTAAATCTGGTGGTCGTCAGGCATTTCAAACGGCTGCTGTCAAGGCCTCCGTCTGCAGTTTTGCAGACCTATTATAGTCCACATCTGTACCGGTGCTCAATATTATTTTATCACTGCAGGATGTCTGTATGTGCCTCTTTTTTGCGCAGTTCACAGTTTTATCTGTACGCGATCCGATTATAAGAGTAAAATCAAATCGTCATTGCATGGCAAACCAGATAAATTTAAGGTGTTGAAAATGAACTACGATTTTACGACCAAACCCGAACGGTCCGGAAAAGACGCCCTGGCTGTAGACGCCATCGGTAAGATGAGCATGGCCCCGTCTGCCCCAAAAGACGGATTCTCCCTTATTCCGATGTGGGTCGCGGACATGAACTTCAAGGTGTTCCCGGGAATTCAGGAGAAAATCATCGAAAGGGCCGGACATCCGGCCTTTGGCTACTTTCTTCCGCGCGATGAGTACTACGAAGCGATCATCCGCTGGCAGGAGCAAAGGAACGGTATAAAGAACCTTACGCCGGGGGATATCGCCTATGAAAACGGAGTGATCGGCGGTGTGATCAGCGCCGTAAACACGCTCTGCTCAAGGGGCGATCCCGTTCTTGTCCACAGCCCCGCCTATATCGGATTCTCTCATTCTCTTTACGAAACCGGGTACCATATCATCTACAGCCCTCTGGTTAAAGACGCTTCCGGAATCCCGAGAATGGATTTTGACGACATGGAACAGAAGATCCGTGAAAACAACATTCATGTGATTGTCTTCTGTTCTCCTCACAATCCCTGCGGGCGTGTCTGGGAACAGGAAGAACTGGAACAGCTTTCCGCCCTGTGCGAAAAATACGATTTGGCCGTCATTTCCGATGAGATCTGGTCGGATATCATTCTGGAAGGCTGCACTCATATACCGACACAGTCCGCTACACCATACCTGCACGATCATACTGCGGCCTTTTACGCTCCTTCCAAAACGTTCAACCTGGCCGGACTGGTCGGAAGCTACCATATAATTTATGACAAAAAACTGAGAGAACGTGTAAGGAAAGAAGCTTCCCTCTCCCACTACAACAACATGAACGTGCTGTCGATGCATGCCCTGATCGGTGCATACACGGAAGAAGGGATGAACTGGACGGACCAGCTTTGCAGAGTGATCGGGGAAAACGTCAATTTCGCCTGTCAGTGCCTTGAAGCCATCCGCGGCGTTTCGGTCTTCCGGCCCCAGGGAACCTACATGATCTTCCCGGATTTTAAAGAATTCTGCGCCGAACGGGGCATGACAATGGATGAGCTGGAAAAAGCCTGCTGGGATGTCGGCGCGGCGCTTCAGGACGGACGGATGTTCCGCGGAGAATACAGCCTTCGTGCAAATCTTGCTCTCCCGACGCAATACGTAAAAGAGGCCTTTGACCGGCTGGAAAAGTACGTTTTCAGCCGATAAGGCAATCATGACCACCGGCGACAGCCGGTGGTTTGTTCTGCGCCTGTAAGGCGCGGTTGCCGGCCTGGCCCTCAAAGGGCCTTCGAAAGTAAATGCCCCAACCGCACCACTTCCTCAGGCTATCCCTTCAAGGGATTCTATTTCTTGCCGTCCATTACT
>JAFWOE010000025.1 GCA_017509985.1 Lachnospiraceae bacterium | reverse complement strand
TCATCAAAAATACTATTTGGCGGCATAAGAATACCGCCAGCTGCAATGCACAACTGGCGGTACGGAACTTTTTAATTTTTCACTGTCCTCTTGACGGGTAGCACACCAGTGATGGTGCGGCAGCCTTTTTTTCATATATGGTTTCTTCTGATCTCGTCAATGAATGCCTGACCTACGGATTTGACCCGGTCGGTATAGTAGATCAGACTGACCGGGATCTTGCCCTCGACACGGTAATAGCCGAAAGAGTTGTTGGTGACGAAATTGTCCCAGTCGGTAAAAAGCATAACGGCATTCCCACGGGACAGCTCGAAAAGACATTTGGTTATCGTCCCGCCGTTTCGGACGGCGGCGTCGGAGCCCTCTGTTCTGCAGACGGAATTTATCAGTGCGCCGAATCTTTTTTTGATATCGTCATCAAAGACAAGGAATCCTTTCCGGGCCAGATCGTCGATCCGGACCGGATCGTGAAACAGATCTTTGGCATACAATATACCCATACCGGTCTCGCAAAGCGTTTCGGCATGCAGCCCGGGGATCGAAGGGGTATAGAAATCATGAGAGATAACAAAATCCAGCTTTCCGCTTTTCAGGCGGAGCAGCAGATCTGAAAGCTTATAGGCTTCTATGATAAGACGGCCTTCCGGAAAAACACGGTGAAAACAGCCTTCCATCCATTCGGAGAAATGATTCGGATTCCAGAATTCGGGACATCCTACACGGATCGTTTCTGAAGCCTGGAGTTTCAGGACCTCCAGCTGATCCAGAAAGGACTGGTAGTCCGCTTTGGTCCGTGCGATATAATCGCGGAACAGTTCGCCGGCCGTTGTCAGCGTCAGGATATTGTTGTCTCTCTCAAACAGAGGATATCCGATCTCTTCTTCAAGGTGGGAAATGCTTTTGCTGATCGCCGGCTGGGATACATAGAGCAGTCCGGCGGCTTTCGAAAAACTGAGCGTTTCGGCAACGGCTTCAAAACATTCGATCTGATTTGCGGTCATATCATACCTCCTCTCCAAAACATTTTAGTTATAACAATATTACCATAATTACGTTTGCGTTACAACCAATATAACGTTACGCTTATAACATATTGATTATGTTTATTAAATTAGGATCAATGCTTTAAGTTCAGTTCAGGCTCAGGCCTGTAAGATAACCCCAAAACAGAAAAGGAAAGGGTGGTCATACGAAATGATAAACACCAATCACCGCATTGAATTTGACGAAGAAAAATGCGTTGGCTGTCAGATCTGCTATAAGTCCTGCTTTGTAGATGTGATCCGATGGGACGCGGAAAAAAAGAGGCCGGTCTTCAAATATGTAGAGGACTGTGAACACTGCTTCCTCTGCATGGCACTTTGCAAGAAGGAAGCTATCAACGTTATTCCGGACTACTCCAGCGAACATTTACTGCAGTCTTTCGAAAAGTACATGTGAGGTGAAGACCATGAGTGATTATAAAACAAATTCCTGTGATGTTCTGATCCTGGGCGGCGGCATCGGCGGCCTTGCCTGTGCCGTATCCATTAAAGAACATAATCCCGCGGCAGATGTACTGATCGTGGAAAAGAACTTTGCCGGCTACGCCGGAAAAGCGAACCGAGGCGGCGGTGTGCTGCAGTATTTCCCGAAACGAGTCGATCCCTGGGGATTCGCGGTATTCCATACAAAGAACATCGGCGCTGATTTTACCGATCAGCCGCAGATGGCGCTTTATGTTGAAAAGAATGAATACATGATGAACAAGCTGGAGTCCTGGGGCGTAAACCTGGAAAGAGAAGAAGACGGAGGTTTCCATGTTCTTCCGACCGGCCCCATGACGGCCATGATCTGCATCGATCTGGACATCACCCTGAAAGTACGCCGCACCGCGGAAAAACTGGGCGTCCGCTTTATGGATAAGAACGTCATGGCAGATCTGCTTACCGATGAAAAAGGTATCGCCGGCGCCGTGGTATTCAACGTCCTGGACGGTGAGCTGACCGCCATCAGCGCGAAAAAAGTCGTTATCGCCACCGGCAGCCAGGACTACCGTTTCGGTTCCATGTGGGGATCCGGACGCGGCGACGGTATTGCAGCCGCTTACCGCATCGGTGCGGAACTCCGGAACACCGAATTCGGCAACTTTGCCCAGCTGGTCCATTACAAGAGCCATAACGAGATCGTCTTCGGCGAGAACTATATGTACAACAGCAAAGGCGAATATATCACCAAAAATTTCCAGGAGCACCGTGAGACCGATATCAAGAGCCTGACCATCCGCGAGTGGTACACCCAGATGATGGACGGCAACGGCCCGATCCATCTGGATTTCGGTGAGGACCAGGATGCGGCAGGTGAGAACGCGCTTGAACGCCTCTGGTACCGCCCGTACGGAAAGAAATTCCGCGACCTGAACGATTCCAAGGCCAGAGAGATCGACGGGGATGATTTTGAAGTAGCTCCGATGTTCATTGGAGAACAGTCTCCGATCAAGGTCGATCATCACATGAAGACTACGGTCGAAGGACTGTATGCGATCGGCGACAGCAGCTACTGCGGTTCCGGGCTGGCAGGCGCGGTTCCGGCACCTCCCGGACGCAACCGCGGTTCAGGAATTCTGAACGCGGTATTCTCGGCAATGATGTGCGCGGACGAGATCGGCGAAGCGGATCTTAAGACCGCTCAGCCGGACATCTGC
>JAFWOE010000024.1 GCA_017509985.1 Lachnospiraceae bacterium | reverse complement strand
GTTCCAGAGCAGGGGATAATCCACACCGTACAGGCCGCCGGCCGTATTGCCGATGGCATAAAGACCCGGGATCGGTTTATTATCTTCATCCAGGATATGCATTTCGGTATCCGTGATCATGCCGCCGTGCACGTTCAGAAGAGCCGGTCCCCACTTGAGGGCGTAGAACGGAGGCTTTGTAATGCTGGTCAGCAGTTCGCTGCGCTTGCCGTAATCTTCATCATCGCCCTTTTCGTACAGTTCGTTGTAGCGGGCCACCGTTGCCTTGAAGGTCTCAACAGGGACTTCCATCTTTTCGGCCAGCTCTTCTAAGGTATCGGCCTTGAAACAGGTTCCGAGCTTTACATAGCGCTCGATCTGCTTGTCGATGCCGTTGTCGTCGGACCACTTCTCGCCGTAATCAAGCATCAGAGGTTCGGTAAACTGTCCGCCGGTGATCTCGATGCGGTCACGGAGTTCTTTGAACCATTTGCTGTCGAAGACCGTATAGGCAAAATCCCCGCGGGGCTGCATTGCGCAGCGGATAGCTTTGGCCTGGACCCAGGTATCTTCGTTCATGAAGCGTTTCCCTTCCCGGTTTACGAAAAGGAAGAAAAAGACATAGATCGAATAGGCCAGAAGGTGCAAAGAGACTGCCCAGGAAGGCGTTTCGAACTTGCCGCCCATCCAGTAGGCCATCCGGTGACCGTCACCGGTATTCAGACCGGTCTTCGTCTTCGGGTCGACCGGGGCGTAAGCGTTGCGCTTCGGTACCAGGCCGATCGGGCAGAACGTACGCACCATATCCGGATTGGATCCGATATCGCCGGTAGCGAGGATCACCGCTTTTGAGCCCTTAAATCTCCGGTAGACACCGTCGCTGCAAAGGGCGATCGCGGAAACGACCCGGCCGGATCCGTCTTTTTCGAGATACTGAGCCTTCGTATTCCGAAGGATCTGATTGCTTTTTCCTTCGAGGCATCTTTCCTGGAAGATCTCGCACATCAGGCGGGCGCCGCCCTTGGATTTGTAACGGGTCTGGCCCGGGGTGGTGATCAGATAGTGCGTTCCGTCGTATTCGGTAAAGTCGGGTCCTTTGTACCGGCCGCCGAAAAGCCTAAGTTCCACGTTATCCCCGCCCAGGTCGCACATCCATTTGACGGAATCCGAGCAGTTGTTTATATACAGCCACAGCAGGTCTTCGTTGACGCGGCTGCCGCAGATATGCATCCAGTCCCTTGCAAACTGCTTCTTGTCGATCGAAACGCCGTACTTTTTCATGACGTCCGATTCCACACAGGCAATATGGGCGCCTCTCGCCACGATCCCGTGGTATTTTTCCAGAACGATGCACGAGAGCTCAAGATCGGTGCAGCGTGCTCCGGCCGAAAGCCCCGCGATGCCTCCGCCGACAATGAGTACTTCTGTTTCGACGGTTTCCGCGATCTCCGACTCCGGGATCCTGTCGGGCTGTTTTGCCCAGGCACAATCGGAGTAGGCGGTCTTTTTGACCTCCTCTACACGGTTTTCTTCGCTGGCGATATAATCAAATACGATGTCGTCATCTTTCCCGTCACTGGTGCAGGTCTTTTTTTCTTCATCCATTTTGAGATCCTCCTTGATGATCCAACTGATACAGACAGTATAACAGACTCTTTTGAAAGGGTAAACCGAAGACGACTGGGAACCGCCCTCTATAGCCGGAGCAACATGAAAAGTGTTGTTGCCCGATGGTTTTGCAATTATAATGAACTGTGTTGTTTCCTGTACAGGAAGCAGAGAAATATTATGCAGGCGGCAGAGGGAGAGCCGGAGAAAAGGAGCGAAAGCATTGCAGGAATACCGTTTTGAAGATCTTACTGTTATTGAACAGGTGCCGGACAATAACGCGCCCCTGCCTTTTACGGTTTCGGACGCAAAAAAGCCCCTGCGTTTTCACAAAAGCCTTCCGGCTTACACAGAAACGCCTCTGTTCTTACTGCAAAGTGCGGCAGATCATTACGGGGTCGATTCGATCTTTGTTAAAGATGAATCTTCCCGGTTTGGCTTAAAAGCCTTCAAAGGCCTCGGCGGAAGCTACTGCATGTTCCGAATCCTGTGTGAAAAGCTGGGGATCGATGCAGATTGCGCCGACTATTCCGACTTTCAAAAGGAAGCGGTCCGCGAAGCCTGCAAGAAGTTTGAATTCGCAACAGCCACAGACGGAAACCACGGGAAAGGCGTTTCCTGGGCCGCAAAACTGTTCGGCTGCAAAGCACATGTATATATGCCGAAGGGAACGGTGGAAGCGCGGCGACGTGCGATCGAAGAGGCCGGCAGCGCCAAAGCCGTCATCACGGATCTGAATTACGACGCAACCGTTCAGTATGCCGCAGCGCTGGCAAAGGAAAAAGGCTGGATCCTGATCCAGGACACTTCCATGGAAGGGTATGAAAAGTATCCCGAATGGATCATCGAAGGGTATCTCACCCTGGCGGATGAGACAGCAAGCCAGATGGGCGGCCGTGTTCCGACCCATATCTTTTTGCAGGCGGGTGTCGGCTCGATGGCAGGAGGGATCGAGTCGTATTTCATGGACTTCTGCGGTGAGAATAAACCCCTGGTATCGATCGTGGAACCCTTAGATGCGGCATGCGTTTATCGATCTGCGCAGATCGGAGACGGCTTTTTGCATACGGTCACCGGTGAGGCGGAAACGATCATGGCCGGGTTAAACTGCGGAACCCCCTGCGGTGTCGTATGGCCCATCCTCAGAGACTGTTCAGCGTTTTACTTTGCCTGTGAGGACAGTATCACCAAGCGGGGCATGTGCTCTTATGCAAAGCCCTTCGGATCGGATCCGGCCCTTGTTTCCGGAGAATCCGGGGCCGTTACATACGGGTTATTGCTTTCTGCCCTTGAATCTCCCGATCTTCGAAAGCTGCTGCGCCTTGACGAACACTCCGTCATTCTTCTGATCAGCACGGAAGGAGATACCGACCCCGAAGGGTATAAGAGGATAACGCAGGAGAGAAAGAACTGAGTGAGAACAGATGATTATTAAGGCAGGAAGAAAACCATGAGAAAGAGACAGAAGCTGCTTATCCCCATATTTATAATTGTAATCCTTGCCGCTGTTTTTTTGATCTACACGGGAATCTACTATCACGCGGATGCGGATGCACTTGCAGCGCTAAAAACAGACGATTCGGTTTATGTGACGCAAAAAGATTACGGATGGCTTTTCGATGGACCCTCTAAGGATACGATCCTTGTCTTTTATCCGGGAGCAAAAGTGGAAGAGACCGCTTATGCACCGCTTCTGAATCGTCTCGCGAAAGAGGGGATCGACACTTGCCTGGTCAAGATGCCGTTCCGGCTGGCATTCTTCGGAGCAAACAGGGCCGAAGAGATCCTGGCTGACACGGACTATGAGCACCGGTATGTCGGAGGGCATTCACTGGGCGGGGCTTTTGCAGCATATTATGCATCCGGTCACGGGGAAGGATTAAGCGGCGTTGTTCTGCTGGCGGCCTATCCGACGAAAGAGCTGGATGACGATCTTCTTCTGCTGAGTATCTACGGCTCGGAAGACGGAGTCCTCAACATGAAGAAAGTGGCAGAAGGCCGGCAGTATGCGCCTAAACGATATGTTGAGCAGGTCATCGACGGCGGGAACCATGCTTATTTCGGCGATTACGGAGAGCAGAAAGGCGACAAGGAGGCAGCTCTTTCCCCTGAAGACCAGCAAAGGCAGACAGCGGACTGGATCATAAAGAACATTAACCAGCAGGACGGACAGTAGGAATGGAGAGCAGAGAATTGATGAGATACAGAAAGCTTGGAAAAACAGGACTGAAAGTCAGTGAGATCGGTTTCGGCGGGGAGTGGCTCGAGCGTCATGAAGAAGACGAATCCGTTGAACTTTTGAAATATGCACATGACAAAGGCGTCAATATCGTGGATTGTTGGATGGCCGACCCGAAGTCCCGCGATATTATCGGAAAGGCCATGGAAGGAGAAAGAGAAAGCTGGATCGTCCAGGGACACATCGGTTCCACCTGGCAGAACGGGCAGTATGTACGCACCCGCGAGATGAAACAGGTCGTTTTGGCGTTCGAGGACCTTTTAAAGCGCATGCGGACAGACTATATCGATCTTGGAATGATCCATTATGTGGATGCCCTCGAAGACTGGAACACCTGCATGAACACGGAGTATATCGGGTATGTCCGTGAACTGCATGAAAAGGGAATAATCCGCCACATCGGTCTTTCTACCCATAATCCGAGGATCGCAAAACGGGCTATAGAAACCGGTTTTGTGGAGATGATCCTTTTCTCCATCAATCCGGCTTTTGACATGCGCCCTGCCTGCGAGGATATCGACATCATGTTCGGAGAATATGATGCCGGCCTTTCCGGTATCGATGAAGAAAGAGCCGCGCTTTACCGGCTCTGCGAAGAAAAAGAGATCGGTATTACGGTCATGATGGGCTATTTTGGCGGCAGGCTTTTGACGAAAAGACGTCTCCTTTCGGGACGGCCTTTACACCGGCTCAGTGCATTCACTATGCGCTGACAAGGCCCGGCGTATCTTCCATCCTGGTCGGATACGATACGAAAGAACAGGTAGACGCGGCCGTCGCCTATGAGACCGCTTCGGATGAAGAGAAGGATTACGCTTCAGTCATTGCCTCCGCGCCGCTTCATTCCTATACCGGGCAGTGTACCTACTGCGGACACTGCAGGCCCTGTCCGGTGAACATCGACATCGCAATGGTCAACAAGTTTTACGACCTTGCCGTTTCCCAGCCGGAAGTACCGCAAAGCGTGAAAGCGCACTATAAAGCATTGGGAACCACCGCTTCCGAATGCATCGGCTGCCGCAGCTGCGAGAGCCGCTGTCCCTTCGGTGTTCAGGTGGCCGAAAGAATGGAAAAGACAGCAGCACTGTTCGGTTTCTGACGGCAGAGGAGAATTTCGAGCTCATAAAACAAAAAGCAGGCGGCAGAAATCATTTCCCGCCGCCGGTTTTCTGCTTTTACAATCTTTTTATCTGCTCAGTCGGTCATATTTTGCAAAGAAAGGCGAAAGCCTGTCCATGATAACCTGCACGCCGCCTTTTTCTTTTGCCTCGATATTCATCGGCAGCACAGGGTCGTGCAGGGACATGCGCAGAAGGAACCAGCCTTTGACCTCCTCGTCGTCGAAGGAGACACGGATGCCTTCATAATTCGGCGTTACGATGTGGAATCTTGCGTCGGCTTTTGCAAAAGCCTCCATGTCTTTAAGTACCTGTGCCGCATAGTCTTTGAAGTCCTCGCCGGCAATCTTAAAGCGGATTTCCGCATCCTCGGCAGGATAGGAGAGATCGGCGATGAGCGAACGGATGTCCTTTCCTTCCTTGCGCAGCCTGGCCATCTCGATCAGGATCCGGACGCTGATATAGGCGCCGTCGTCGGAAAAGTAATTTTCCTTGAACGCACCGTGGCCGGAAGTTTCGATCGCCAGCCGGCACTCTTCGCCGTTCTCATTAAGCTCGATCCCTTTATTGATGACGTTTTTATATCCGCGCTTGAAGCGAAGATGCCGGATTCCGATGCCGGCAAGAAAATCGGAAAGTTCATCGGAAGTGACCGAATCCGTCACCACCGTCGATCCGGGATATTCTTTGGCAATGATCGCGGAAAGAAGCGCGATCAGGGTGTTCCTGTTCACTTCTGTTCCGTCGGAAAAGACCACGGCCCCGCGGTCCCCGTCACAGTCGAAAATGACGCCGAGATCCGCGCCTGCATCAAGGGTCGCGCTGCGCACGGCTTCCATGGCGGTCTTGTTCTCCGGATTCGGCACATGGTTCGGGAAAGTCCCGTCGGGTTCCAGATAAACACTGCCTGAAACATCTGCTCCAAGCGGTTTCAGGAGCCTGCCGGCAAAAAATCCGGCGGCGCCGTTGCCCGCGTCGACGATGACATGCAGACCCGAAAGCGGATGATCGTAATCGTCTGCGTTTACTTCCTTTTTGATCAGATCCATCATGTGAGTGCAGTAGATCGAGACCAGGTCAAAGCTTTCGGCAGCCGAATTATCTGTGATATCGCAGACCGGGAATCCAGCCTCATCCGTATTGCCGTCTGCATCTGCCATCTTTGCTGCTTCCGCCAGAACAGCCGACATCTGGGGCTTCTCAAGACCTCCTTCTTTTGTAAAGAACTTCAGTCCGTTTCGGTTGAACGGAAGATGGCTGGCCGTGATCATGACTGCCCCGTCAAAATCGCTTTCCGGAAGGATTGTGGACTGGAACATCGCCGGCGTGGAAACCAGGCCGCAGTCAAAGGCCTTCGTTCCGGCAAAGCCCGCCATGCAGGCCTTTAAAAAGGCGGGGCCTGTGATGCGGCTGTCATGACCTGCGCCGATGCGAAGAGCAGACAGTTCTTTCCCGGTTTTCTGCGCCAGATAGGATACAAACGCCTGGGCGATGTATTTCGCCAGAGAAGGGGTGAGCGTGATCTTTTCGTCTTCTGTTTCAATGGCGGCGCCGCGGACATCGTTTCCGTTCTGAAGCCTTGTGAAATACATTTCTGAAGATGATGCCATAGGTTTTTCCTCCTGTTCAGCCGTTGTTTACACTAATACTTCCTTCAGCCATCCGATGCTTTCCGTAACCCAGTTTTTCAGGCGGGGCGAAAGTTCATGCCCCCAGGGGGAAGCTTCCCCGATGGAATACGCATGGCCTCCCACCGAATAGATATGGCTTTCAAAAGGCACGCCGTGCTCTGCAAGCGCCTGCTCCATGGCCAGGGTATTGCGGATGTCCACGACGTTATCGTCCCGGGCTGCGGTTAAGAAGCAGGGGCAGGTCTTTTCGCTAACGAGTTCGTTCGGATTTGGCGCGTCAGGGAAGCTGGAATAAAGGATCGCGGGATACACAAGGATGGCCGCTGCCGGCGCATTCTTTGCAGATACGGCGGCGCAGGCGGCAAGGTGACCTCCGGCGGAAAAGCCTGCCACGGCGATTTTGTTCACATCAACACCCCACGTTTTGGCATTTTCCTTTATGACCTCTGCGGCCTGTTCATAGTCGTCCAAGGGGAGCGGCCACCGGCAGCTTCTGCCTACGGTGTAGCGCAGGACAAATGCGTGGAATCCGGCATCACGGTAGGCAAAGGCCGGAGGATCGGCTTCTCCGTCTGCGCAGAGCTGATAGCCTCCGCCCGGCAGCACGATCACGGCGGGCCCTGGAGAAGCGCCGGCTTTTTCGGAGAGATAAACACTAAGCGTGACGCCTCGTTCTTCGTTTAAAATGATTAATTCATCTGTCATGTACGGCCTCCCTGAAAAAATCTTTATGTCAGGTGACTTATTGTATCGTTTGTGTTCTTCATGGGCCTGCAGCGGCTTTTTTGTTCCAGCAGCAGTGTGGATCTTAATTGGCCTGCCGCTGATACTTCACCCACTTTAACGTCACTATATCAATAATAAAATAGGCGGTCAATTCTTCTTTTATAGGCAGAGAAGGAATATCAGGGAAAGGGACCCGGACAACGGAATACGCTTCGATGCTGCGGCACAACGTAGCTTCGTTGACTTGAGCTTTTCAACAAAGTATTATTAATACATCTAAAAGAAAAGCATTCAATGCAGCAGGATATTCTCTTTGCAAGGAGCATATTTTAATGGAACAGATTCAGCACACTTTTTCGGAACGGGTCCTGCGGGATATGTACGACGCAGTCCTGGTGCTCGACGGGGACGGAATCGTTTATGTGAACGGTCCCGCCGCCCGTATGCTGGAGGTGAACGAGGGATACCGGGAAGCAGGAGTACGCTTTTCGTTTCTGACTGACAACGACTATAACAGCAGCTTCAACGAAGCCATCTTTTCCGCGCTCTACCACAGAGAAGAGACAACGGTCAAAAAAGTGCCCTATATGTCGCCCTCCGGGAAAAAGTATGTCTTTGTCTTATCCAGCTCCTTTCTGCAGGACACGGAAGGGTCACAGCTTGTCGTTACCTTAAGCGACGAGACGGTGGCCGAGGAGATGACGCAGAAGTTCAACGACGCATCGAACACCTTCACGACCTTCCTTTTCTGTTTCTGCGGCTGGATCCTCATCTATGCGCTCTGGGAATTTTTGGGACGTCCGATCTCGGCGGATTTTATGACCCACGGGGTGGAACTTCTTGGCATTATCATGCTGGTATTCATCCTGCGGCGAACGAGCCTCACATGGCGGGACTTAGGAGTGAAGGCCCGGGAGCCGGCCAAAACTATCTGGACGGCGCTGATCGTCGGAGTGTGCGTTTTCGGATTCCTTTGCGGGCTCAAGGCGGTATGCAGGCTGGTCGATCCCGGCTGTTTCGAGCCGGAGGCGCCTTTCCTTGATCTCAGTCGTTTTGGCCTGAGGCAGATCCTTTATATCTTTACTGCAGGGATCCAGGAATTCCTGGCCCGCATTGCGGTCCAGAGAAATATCAAGCGCATTGCCGTGGGTAAACACACAGCGACGTTAGCGATCTTCCTCTCAGCAATGATCTTTGCCGCGCTGCACATCCATTTAGGTTTCGTGTTTATGGTCAGCGCAGCAATCCTGGCGGGGCTTGAGGGCATCCTTTACGAAAAACAAAGGAACATCTTCGGAGTCTGGATCGTGCACTGGATCTTTGGCGTCAGCGGTACGCTTTTATGCCTGATCGATCATTAAGGAGAACATCGAAAAGACTCTGATACTGTCCGGCTTTTCGGACAGAAGCATAGAAACTTGCAAGGCCCTGGTGATATGCCTGCACCGGAAACCAGGCTGTATTTTTTCGGAGGGTACCCTTATGGCTTCGAAGGAAAGAAAAGGCGACAACCAGAAACTTAAAATGCTCTATCTGACAAAGATCTTTTCAGAAGAGACCGATGAACAGCACGGACTTGAAATGCCGGAGATCATTTTAAGACTCGAGTCTTACGGCGTCAATGCGGACCGTAAAACCCTCTATATGGATTTTGAAGAGCTGAGGCATTTCGGGCTGGATATCATTTCGGAAAAGTCCGGCCGGAACACCTTTTATTATCTTGCCAGCCGTGATTTCGAGCTTCCGGAACTGAAACTTCTGGTAGATTCCGTCCAGTCCGCAAAATTCATCACAGATAAGAAATCCAATGAACTGATCAAAAAGCTGGAGTCCCTGGTCAGCAAATATGAAGCGAAGCAGCTGCAGCGCCAGGTCGTGATCTCCGGGCGGATCAAGGCGATGAATGAAAGCATCTACTACAACGTGGACAAACTGCACGAGGCGATCAGCGCGGACCGCCAGATCCGTTTCCTGTATTATCGCTGGAATATAAAAAAAGAGATGGAGCTGCGGAAAAACGGCGCGAAATACGCCGTCAGCCCCTGGGGACTGATGTGGGACGATGAAAATTACTACCTGGTCGGTTATGATTCCGAGGATCTAAAGATCAAGCATTACCGCGTGGACAAGATGCTGAAGATCGATGTTGTGCAGGAAAAGAGGGAAGGGAAAGAGGCGTTCCGGCAGTTCGATATGCCGAAGTATTCCAAAAGCCTGTTCGGCATGTTCGGGGGAGAGGAAAGAACCGTTGCCCTTCTGATCCGAAAAGACCTTGTCGGTGTCGCGATCGACCGTTTCGGGAAAGATATCGCCATCATCCCTTATGATGAGGAGCATTTCAAAACGATGGTCAATGTGGCAGTCAGCCCGCAGTTCTTCGGCTGGGTCATGTCTTTCGGCACGGGAATCCGTGTGATCTCGCCGGAGGATGTGGTGGAGAAGCTGAAAGAGGAGATCCGACAGCTTTCGGAAGTGTATTAACAGGCGGCACTGACCCTGACGGGCAGTCGATGCGCTCAACGATGCTGTTGAAATTATAGAAGATGCATGGAGCGAATAAGATGACAATGAATGAACCTTTTGTCAAAATCGACCTGCATGGAATGACCCAGGAACAAGCTGTTAAAGCAATTGATAAGGCGATCGCCTCTGCCGGTCCGGCAGTATATCACCTTCAGTTGATCCATGGTTACAATCGCGGAACAAGCCTTCGATCTATGATCCAGGACTGGTATCGTTATGAGCCGAAAGTGAAAAGAATCATGCCGGGCGACAATCCAGGCATCACTGTATTGGTGTTAAAAGAACTGTATTGATTATGAGAATTGCCGCAATGACCTTCCGGCTGCATGCATCCTGGTGCCACAGCCTCAAAGAGAAAAGAATGCTTGTCAAAAGCCTCATCGTGAAGCTGCAGAATAAATATCATGTTTCTGCGGCAGAGATTGATAAGCAGGACACGTATCAGATCATCGTGATCGGCATTGCAGCAATTGTTCCAAACAATGCGCTGGCCGACAGCCTGATGGACGATATTTCATTGTTCATAGAGCAGAATACAGAAGCAGAAATATTGGATGAGGAACGGGAAATACGATAGGGAGAAAAATGCTGGTATTTAACGTAACTTTCAAATGCAAAAACGGAATGCGGGATGTATTTCTGGACGCAATTCTTTCGGAAGGGATAGATTCAGCTGCCCGCTCGGAACCAGGAAATCTCATGTATGAATGGTATATTCCGACAGGTAACAGCACAGATCTGCTCCTGATTGAAAAATATCAGGACGAAGATGCAGTTGCTGAGCATGTGAGACAGCCCCATACAGCACGGCTGGTAGAGCTTAAAGAAGCCTATGTTGATGACATGATCCTGGAAAAGTATGAAATATAAAACAGATACGATAAAAACAGCTCTTTGGGAGGAAAACAAAATGGGTAAAAAGTGGCTGTGATGTATTAATTACAGGGGGTACAACTATGGGATTATTTGATAATAGTTTCCTTGGCGGAATGTTTGACCTGAACGGCGACGGAAAAGTAGACATCAGCGAAGAATTCATGGCTTATAAGATGTTTGAAGAAGTCACCCGGGACGACGATGATGACGAAGATTCCGAGGACGATCTGTTTGACGACGATGACGACGATTCCAAAGACGATCTGTTTGATGATGAGGATGACTGGAATTGATTAAAACGATTGCAAGAGGGCAGTTTCATTAAGATAAGCTGAATCCGAGGGGTTCGGCTTATCTTTTTATGCTTTCAACTTTATGAGCATGCTTGGCAGTATGAAAGCGGCACGCCGATGAACAGGTTGAAATGACGCGCTTCACGTCAAAGAAAAAGACGGCACTGTCCTCTACAGCGATAACATCATTCAAAAGGGTTCCGCTCTCCGGTGCCACATAAGCTTCGCCGAAGATCTCTCCGACACCGATGTGCCCGAGAATACTGCGGTTTCCCCCAGTAATCATCTCTCTGGATATGCAGACTGCCTTCTGCAAGGACGAGAATGTCACTGAGATGTTCGCCCTGCCGCAGCACATATTCGCCCTTTTTGTATGTAAGGAGCCTTGCCTCCAGGCAGGAAAGCATGGTGCTGATATCATCATCGCCCACGCCGGAAAACAGC
>JAFWOE010000023.1 GCA_017509985.1 Lachnospiraceae bacterium | reverse complement strand
TCGGATTCTTTATCCCATCCGGAGTTTCTGGCCACTTCCCTTCCCTGTATAGTTCGACGCATTTCCGCTTGTACTTGTAACTATAACGCATAAGAATATACCCTCCTTACTGGTTGTCCAGTAAAGAGGGTACATATCATTTCAGCAGGAGCCCGGTTTTCCGGAAAAAAAGATTTCCTGCTCTGCCAGGAGGTGTCACGTTTATTGATAAACGTGCAGGAATTTCAGGATCTTAACCATTTTGCTGCCCATCGGGAAAGTACGAAGCTGGTTCTCCGGGATACGTGTGAATACTGCATACATGACAAGATAAACGATCACCCCGGCGAGGATCGCGATCACAAGAGGCAGGAAGACCTGCTTTGTCAGAATATGAAGCCCGTAATATATACCGGCTGCAGCTGCAGCCATTACGGCCGAAGCCAGGAGCGGCATCGCATAAGTAAGCCTCAGTTCATTCCGGAATCCGAGATGCTTCTTAAGAGACAGATCGTTCACAACACACAGAACGACCGAGAAAAGGATATTCGAGATCATGACGGAGTAAATATCCAGTTTCGGCACCGCAAGCAGAACAAGCGTCTGAAAAACCAGGTTTATGCCCAGGGAGATCCCCGCGTTGATCATCGCTTCTTTCTGCCGCCCGATCGCCTGAAGCACGCCGCTGGTGATCGTGGAAAGCGCCGCAAACACCACATACAGCGAGCCGGTCAGCAGCAGTTTCGCCGAAAGATCCGTGGAAGCGGGAAACAGTATTTTCATGATCGGCGAAGAAAGGACCGTGAGGCCGACCGTTGAAGGCAGGCATACGAACATCGTAAGACGGATCGTCGTGCCGACGGAATTGTTCGCATCCTCCATCCGCTGAACCGCATAGGAAGATGAAACCTCCGGCATCATTGCCGCAACGGAAGCAGCCGCCAGTGCCAGGGGAATGTTGATCAGCGGGATATAATAGTTGCTGTATTCCCCGTATGCCGCGGAGATCACGTCCGAATCGATCCCGGCCCTGCCCTGAAGTGCGGAATACAGATAGGCATCCAGATAGGTGCTTGCATTGTTGATAAAGGATGTAATGATGATCGGTGTGACTACGATCAGGATCAGTTTGAAAATGTCTGTATAGGAATCTTCCGTTCCGTTGACATCTCTGGCGACGATACGGCTGATCGTCTTTCTGTTCACCCCGTAGACGTACCACATGAAAAGCAGGCCGAAAAGCACACCGGCCCCGGTGCCCATCGTCCCTCCGACGGCCCCCCAGACGGCGCGGCCCGTCCCTCCTTCCGGAGCCAGGGTTTTGATCAGGATCAGGGCGGCCGCTATGCTGACGATCGCGTTGAAGATCTGCTCGATGACCTGGGAAACGGAGGTCGGCGTCATATTCTTATGCGCCTGGAAATAGCCCCTTAAAACGCCCAGAACAGCCGAAAGGAAGATCGTCGGAGCCAGGACCTTCAGCGCGGGAATGGCGTTGGCCTGATTTCCGGGCAGCAGGATCCTGCCGCCGAAAAAGGCGATCAGCGCAAAGATCCCTCCGATGATGACGGCATAAAGAAGCGCTCCTTTAAAGATCTTCTGGGAGTTCCGGTACTCTCCCTTCGCCATCTTCTCGGAGATGATCTTGGAAAGAGCCGTGGGGATGCTGAACGAAGAGATCAGCAGCAGGATCGTATAAAGATTGCTGGCATATCCGTAATAGCCCAGTCCGACCGTCCCCAGGATCTGTCCCAGAGGCCGCCTGTAAAGAAGCCCGATGACCCTTGCTACAATGATCGCGATCATCAGGATCGATGCGTTTTTGACCAGGTTGTTTTTTCTTGCCATATTCTTATAAACTAAATATTCTCTATCTGCCAGTCGACCGGCTCCAGTCCGTTCTTCTGCAGATAATCATTTGCTCTTGAAAAATGCCGGCATCCGAAAAAGCCTCTGTAGGCTGAAAGCGGACTGGGATGAGGTGCTTCGAGTATCAGATGCTTCGGGTTGCCGAGAAGCGCTTTCTTTTCTCTTGCCGGTTTTCCCCAAAGCATATATACGACCGGGGAATCCAGCCGGTCCACGATCTGGAGGACATGGTCCGTAAAGGTTTGCCAACCGATATTTGCATGGGAAAATGCCGCATGAGCCCTTACAGTCAGCACCGAATTGAGGAGGAGCACTCCCTGATCTGCCCATTTCTGAAGACAGCCGTTATTCGGAATATAACAGCCGAGATCATCCTGCAGTTCCTGATAAATATTCACAAGGGACGGCGGGATCTCAATTCCGGGCTTAACAGAAAAGCACAGGCCGTGAGCCTGCCCTTCTTCATGATAGGGATCCTGTCCCAGAATGACGACCTTAACCTTCTCCAGCGGTGTCAGGTGGAACGCATTGAAAAGTTCGGCTGCCGGCGGGTATATCGTTCTGGTCATATACTCGTTCCGTACAGTCCGGTACAGTTCTCTATAATAAGGCTGTCTGAATTCGTTTTTCAGTGCAGCCTCCCATTCTCCGGAAATTGCGGGCATAGGATCTCCTACTTGCTGTTCAGTCTGTCAAAAGCGATCTTGTATCCGTCCGCTCCATAGGTCAACGAACGGTTTACCCGGCTGATCGTAGCGGTCGACGCGCCTGTGATCTCCGAAATCTCCAGATAGGTATTGCCGGCCATCAGCATCTTTGCGACCTCGAGCCGCTGTGCGAACGAAATGATTTCATTGACCGTGCATACATCTTCGAAAAACTTATAGCACTCCTCTCTGGTCTCCAGAGTGAGTATCGCATCAAACAGGTTGTCTACGGCGTCAGTATGTATAGTCTTTCCCATGAATAACTCCTTTTCGGGTACCGGTTTGATAAGTGCCCCTATTATACCCCTTTCGCCGCGTTAATGCAATGATGTGATATTGAGTTTTATCCCTGAAAAAAGCGGCGCCGAAGCGCCGCCGGGTAAAGCATTTTTCAAACGGATCCGGATCATTCATCATAATCCGGCGCCGTCGCCGTATCAAAGATATCCGTGACCGCCTTGCCGGGAGCCTTTGTCGCAACGGTCCCGATGATCGCCGCGATCAGGCCTGCCGCAAATCCGGGAACAAGCTCATAAACGCCCGTGCCCTTGATGCCGAACAGCCAGATCACATCGACCAGCGCACCGACGATAACGCCCGTGCAGGCGCCGGCATAGTTAAAGCGTCTCCAGAAAAGGGAAAGAATGATGACCGGTCCGAAGGCTGCGCCGAAAATACCCCAGGCATTTTCGACCAGGTTCATGATCGCCTGGGCACCCGATCCTTTTGAAGAAGCAATGAAATAAGCTACGACCGCGACTGCGACAACGGTGAGCCTTCCTATCCAGAGCACTTCCCGCTCTCCGGCCTTTTTGCGGATCAGCGGCTTATAGATATCTGCCGTGAAGGAGCTGGAAGCCACAAGGAGCTGGGAATCGGCCGTAGAGACCGAAGCCGCCATGATCGCGGCAAGAAGGATCCCGGCGACCGCCGGTGGGAAGAATTTACGTGCCATGACCATAAAGACTGTTTTCTGGGCTCCGATCGGAAGGATCTCATCCGCAACGAGCATTCTTGCGAAATAAGCCATAACGCAGGCTGCTCCCAGGGAAAGAATGACCCAGATGATCGCAACCGTCGCCGATTTTTTGATCATCTTCGGCTTTTCGATCGACATGAAACGGATGATGATATGCGGCATTCCGAAATAGCCAAGACCCCATCCGAGTCCGGACACGATATCCTGCCAGGAGGAAGACCAGAGGCTTGTACCGAAATCACAGGTTACGACCGCACCGCCGGCATCCGTGTATGTATAAACGTTGGAAAGCAGGCTGGTGTCCAGATTCTGGGTCGCGACGACGATGATCGGGATCGCCAGAAGGGCGATCAGCATCAGGATGCCCTGGAAAAAGTCGGTCCAGCAGACCGCCTTGAATCCGCCGAGGAATGTATAACCGATAATGATGATCACAAAAATGATCATTGCGGTCTGAGCACTCATGCCCGGAAAGAGCATGGTGAACACAGACGTACCTGCGACAAAAGCGGAAGCGACATACACGGTAAATGCGATCAGGAAGATGACCGCGCAGATGACCTGGAGAGTCTTGCCCGTCGTCGCGAACCGGTTCGTCAGATACTGCGGGAGCGTGATCGAATCGCCGGCAGCCTTACTGAATTTTCTCAGACGGGCCGCACAGAGGATCCAGTTTGCGGCCGTTCCGATCGCCAGACCGATCCCGATCCACATCTGGCCGAAACCGAAGGCGACGATCGATCCGGGGAGGCCCATCAGGAGCCAGGCCGACATATCCGAAGCCTGGGCGGACATGGCCGCGACCCACGGTCCCATGGACCGTCCTCCGAGGAAGTAGTCTTCCTCGTTCTTATTGCTTCCGTTAAAGAAGAAGATCAATCCTACAAAAAACAGGATGACGAAATAAGCGATAAATACTATGCTTTCAGCGTTGAACATCTTTTTTCCCTCATTGAAACATTGAATAAAACTATAATGAGGCATTGTATCACAGCAGCACCTGGAATAAAATATCGACCGAATACTGAACTTTTTTATAGATTATTATAATAACAGGCAAAAAAACAAACTGATTTTACTTGTTTTTTTAACAGACCAAAGTATATACTATTTATAAGAAACAGCTTAAACCCGTGCAGACGCCCTGCACCCGGAAAGGGGCCTTTTATGAGAAAAACCGTAAATCAGACCAAAAGCCGCATCGTTTCCGCCGCCTGGAAACTGTTCTACGAATACGGATACAGCAATACGACCATTGACGATATCATCGAACTGGCCCAGACTTCCAAAGGGTCCTTTTATCATTATTTCGAATCCAAGGATGACCTGCTCGGGTCCCTGTCCTACCTGTTTGATGAAAAATACGAAGAACTCACAGAAGCTATGGATCCGTCCTTAAGCCCGGCGGAAAAGCTGGTCTACATCAATCAGGAGCTGTTTCTTATGATCGAGAACACCGTCCCTGTTACCCTTCTCACACAGCTGTTCCGGTCCCAGCTAACGACAAAAGGGGAAAAGCATCTGCTTGATCCCGACCGGATCTATTACCGGCTGCTTCGAAAGATCGCCGCGGAGGGCAAGGAAAAGAACTGTTTCAGAGAAGACCTTTCGGTAAACGATATCACAAAGGCTTACGCGATTTATGAAAGAGCCATGATGTATGACTGGTGCATCTGCGGCGGCAATTATTCGCTTTGCCAGTATGCCGCCAAGATGCTCCCGCTGTTTTTAGACGGGCTGAAATGATTCAGTCTGCTTTTTCCATTCCGTTTCTGTATGCTTCGAAGATTTCCGGATGCTCCTGTTCCAGATTGCAGCTTTTTCCGTCTTTTACCCAGATATGGAAGCTGCTGGCCGTTGCACAGGGTTTGACTGCATCCTTCTGCCAGACTTCATAGGAAAATGCTATCTTTCTGCCTTCACACATCGTCACTTTTGTCCGGATCGTCACGGTTTCCGGAAATCTTACCGGTGCGCCGTAGTTCGCTTCCAGATGCACCATTGCCGGGTCAATACCCAGTCCGTGGGTACAGGCGTAACCATACCCGTGCTTTTCAAAAAAATCGATCCGCGCCATTTCATACCAGACCATATAAACCGCATGGTGAACGATGCACATGCTGTCACAATCACGGTATCTCACATCCACCTTTGTTTCAATCATCTTTTGACCCTCCGAAAATCATCCGGTTTTCTGCTCTATTTTAAGTAAACAGCCGGCTTTCGTCAACGGTGCACAGTGAAGGCGCATCGGTTGCACCGGGCGCTTAAATATGGTAAGGTTTTATAGTGCAGTAAATTAAAAAATATTATTTGGATATAAAGAGAAATGAATAATTATGATGTTATGATCATCGGTGCAGGACCCGGCGGGATCTTTTCCGCCTATGAACTGTGCCTGAAAAAGCCCGGCCTGAAGATCGCCGTATTTGAGAAAGGCCGTATACTGGAGGAGCGCCGCTGCCCGATCGACGGAAAAAAGGTCACGAAATGCGCAAACTGCCCCACCTGTGCCATTATGAACGGCTTCGGTGGCGCAGGCGCTTTTTCCGACGGAAAATACAATATCACCAATGAATTCGGCGGGACTCTTCACAGCTATATCGGCAAAGAGAAGGCTCTCGAACTGATGCACTACGTGGACGGGATCAACCTTTCCCACGGCGGAGGAAACACAAAGCTTTACAGCACCGCCGGCAACGCCTTCAAAACAAAATGCATGCAGAACAGGCTGCATCTGCTGGACGCATCGGTGCGTCATCTGGGAACGGACATCAACTACCAGGTGCTCTCACAGCTCTACGATGAGCTGAAGGACAGGGTTGATTTCTTTTTTAATACCGCGGTGGAATCCATCCGGAAAACGCCGGAAGGCTACGAAGCGGTTTATAACGGCGGTACCTGCCGTGCCGAAGTCTGCATTATCTCCGTCGGACGGAGCGGCAGCAAATGGATGGAGACCGTCTGCCGGGATCTGGAGATCCCGACCAAATCCAACCGGGTGGATATCGGCGTACGCGTGGAGCTGGCCGCGGAAATCTTCCGCCACATTACGGACGAGCTTTATGAAAGCAAGATCGTTTACAAAACCGAAAAGTACCAGGACCTGGTCCGCACCTTCTGCATGAATCCGATGGGGGCCGTCGTTGCCGAAAATACCAACGGCATCGTGACCGTGAACGGTCACAGCTATGAGGATCCGGCTCTCCATACGCAGAATACCAATTTTGCCCTCCTGGTATCCAAGCATTTCACCGAGCCTTTCAAAGACAGCAACGGCTACGGTGAAAGCATCGCCAGGCTTTCCAACATGCTGGGCGGCGGAGTGATCATCCAGAGCTTCGGCGACCTGATCCGCGGACAGCGGAGCACGGAGCGCCGGATCGATAAATCGTTCATCATTCCGACCCTCAAAGCGACACCGGGAGACCTCAGCCTGGTAATGCCCAAACGGATCCTGGATGACATTATCGAGATGATCTACGCGCTGGACAAGATCGCGCCGGGCACTGCCAACGATGAGACCCTTCTCTATGGAGTGGAAGTCAAATTCTACAATATGGAGGTCGTCCTCGACGAAAACCTTGAAACGCTGCACAAGGGCCTGTTCGTTATCGGAGACTGCAGCGGCGTAACTCATTCTCTTTCGCATGCCTCGGCAAGCGGGATCCACACTGCCAGGGTGATCGCGGAGAATTATTAACGAAAATCATGTGCGGTCCCTGATGCACCGTACTTCTGTTCTGCAGCAGAAAATCAGCACTACTGTTTATTTTAATGACAGGCGCAGCGGCGCCGGATAGGAAGGAACAATGGAAAACAACATGACAGTATCCGAAAACATTCTTTACGCAGGCGTTAACGATCACGAAGTCGATCTTTTCGAAGGACAGTACGACGTGCCGCTGGGCATGGCCTACAATTCCTTCGTAATTCTTGATGACAAAACAGCTGTGACGGATACGGTATCCGCCGGTTTTGAAGAAGAATGGCTTTCCAACGTCGAGGCGGACCTTGGCGGACGCAAAGCCGATTATCTGATCATCCACCACATGGAACCCGACCACTCCTCCAGCATCTCCTTCTTCATGGAGAAATACCCGGAAGCCGTGATCGTCTCTTCCGCAAAAGCATTTGACATGATGCAGAATTTCTACGGCACCGCTTATGAGGATCGCCGGCTCGTGATCAAAGACGGCGATGTCCTGGAACTCGGAACACACAAACTGACCTTTATCGCCGCCCCGATGGTACACTGGCCGGAGGTCCATATGTCTTATGAATCTTCCGAAAAAGTCCTCTTTTCCGCGGACGGGTTCGGAAAATTCGGGGCAAATGACGTCGAAGATCCGGAAGGCTGGGCCTGCGAAGCCAGAAGGTATTACTTCGGCATTGTCGGAAAATTCGGTCCCCAGGTACAAAAAGTTCTCAGCAAAGCTTCCGCCCTGGATATTCAGACGATCTGCCCGCTGCACGGACCTGTACTGAAGGACGATCTGGGTTATTATCTGAATATATACAATACCTGGTCCTCTTATCAGCCTGAGGATAAAGGCGTATACATTGCCTATACTTCCGTTTACGGGCATACCAAAGCCGCTGCGGAAAAACTTGCGGAAATGCTGGAAAAAGCCGGCTGCGAAAAAGTCAGCATTGCCGATCTGGCAAGGGATGACGTGCCCGAAGCAGTAGAAGACGCGTTCCGCTACGACACGCTGGTTCTTGCGACGACCACTTACAACGGCGGAATCTTCCCCTTTATGAAGGATTTCATCAACGAGCTGCTCGAGCGGAACTACCAGAACCGACGGATCGCGGTCATCGAGAACGGCTCCTGGGCTGCGATGCCGGAAAAAGTCATAAAGAAAATGTTTGAAGCAAGCAAAAACATCACCTTCGCCGAAAACACGGTCCATATCAAATCGGCGCTCCGCCCGGAAAATGATGCGGAAATGGAGGCCCTGGTAAAGGAACTGATCCATGCCTGAAGTCAATAATACCCTTCAAGAGAACAAAATGGGGACGCAGCCGGTAGCCCGGCTGCTGATCACCATGGCGCTGCCGATCATTGCATCCATGATCGTGCAGGCGCTGTACAACATCGTCGACAGTATCTTCGTATCATGGATCAACGAAAGCGCCCTTTCGGCCGTTTCCCTGGCTTTTCCCGTTCAGAATATAATGATCGCACTCTCTGTAGGAACAGCCACCGGTGTGAATGCCCTGCTTTCCAGAAGCCTCGGGGAAAAAGACTTTGAAAAAGCCAATTCGTTCGCCCAGCATGGTATTTTTCTGGCAGCGGCCATTTATATTTTCAACATCGTATTTGCATTCATTTTTGTGAAGCCTTTTATGACCGCAATGGTCGGTGACGCCGATCCGCTGATCCGGGAATACGGTATCACCTATCTGAGCATCGTCCTTATGGCCGGGATCGGCGGTCCGTTCGCGGTCATGTTCGAACGGCTGCTGAACTCTACCGGGAAGACCCATCTTACCCCGGCATCCCAGATCATCGGTGCCGTCTTCAACATCATTCTGGATCCGGTCCTGATCTTCGGATACGGGCCTTTCCCGGAACTCGGTGTCGCCGGCGCCGCGATCGCCACGGTCTGTGGCATGGCCCTCGGCGCGGTAGTCGCCCTTGTTCTGAATATTAAAAAGAATAAGGAGATCAGCCTCAGCATGAAGGGATTCCGGCCCCGGAAAGAAATGATCGGTGAGATCTACAAAATTGCCGCTCCGTCGATCGTCATGATGCTGCTGATGTCGGTCACCAATGTTCTCATCAACAAGCTGCTGATCAGCTTCACGGAGACCGCCGTTGCGGTAGCCGGTGCATTCCACCGGCTGAATTCCTTTGTGTTCTTCCCCGTCTTCGGGCTGAACCAGGCTGTGATCCCGCTTTTCTCCTACAATCTGGGAGCGAAGCACAAGACCCGTATGATACAGACCATCCGCACTGCACTGGTCGTCGGCGTACTGGTCATGTGCATCGGCACCGCAATCTTCGAGATCTTCCCGACCCAGCTGATGATGTTGTTCAACGCGTCCGATTCCATGATGGAGATCGGGGTCAGGGCTTTGAGAATACTGTGCCTGTTCTTCCAGACAGCTGCCGTGAGCATTATCCTGAGTTCGATCATGCAGGCCAGCGGCTATCCTCTTTATTCGCTTATCGGATCTGCGCTGCGGCAGATCGTCGTCCTGGTTCCCTGCGCCTACATTCTTTCCCGTTTCGGCGGTCTGGAAGCCGTATGGTGGTCCTATCTTGTTGCGGAGATCATCTCCCTGGTCTGTGTTCTGCTCTTTTTCCGGACCGTCTACCGCAAGGTGATCGCCCCGCTGCCGGAAGGCTGATCGAACCGGAGCAAAAAAACGATAAACAGAATCATCTCCAAATCAAAAGGGGACGCATCTCTGTCAGAGATACGTCCCTTCAGTTGTCCGTGCAGATAAATTCCCTTCACTTTTTCTCCGGTATCGGCTTGAAATTCGGTTTGACAGGCATCAGGCCGGCTCCCCTTGCCGCCGCACGTTTCAGCGGCGGGGTAAAATCCTCCGGCCCTCTCTGAAAATAAGAATTGTTGTTTTTAATGAGCTGCTGCAGCGTAACAGGGCGGTATCCGTTCAGATCCACTCCTGCATTCAGGACCTGCGGCAGTTTTTTCAGTGTGTCATAAAAGATCCCTTCCCGGACCTGATGAAGATGTCCGTGGATCATATAGGATTTCTTGATGTGCAGAATAGGGTAATGACAGAGAAGGATGTGGTTCTCCCCGTCGTCGATCTCGTTGAAATCCGTGACCGTTTCGAAATAATCGTAAAGCAGCTTTGCGTCGTCAAAGCCGACGTCATGATTGCCGCGGATCAGGTGCTTATGTCCCTTCAGCCGGCAAAGCGCATCACAGGGCACGTGGTTGTCGTTGTAGCCGACATCACCGACCACATACACCGTATCTTCCTCTCCGACTGTCCCGTTCCAGTTCCGGATCAGCATTTCATCCATTTCCGCAGCTGAAGACACCGGACGCATTTCTGCGACCGGTTCATAGTGAAAATGGAGATCTGCTGTGTAATAGATCATTTATTCCGTCCCGTCTTTGATCAGCATTGCCGCGCCGATCACGCCGGCATTATCCCTGAATCCTGCCGCGGTGATCACCGGCGCTTTCCGGCTGTCCGCACCGAAGATGTGTTTTCCGACATATTCCCTTACCGGTTCCAGAAGCTTTTCTCCGCGGTTGGCTACTCCTCCTCCGATCACGACCGCTTCCGGATCGAAAATATTGACCAGGCTGGTGATCCCTGCGGAAAGATACCGGATGTACTCTTTGGTCACGCGGACCGAGGTTTCATCCCCGGCATCCGCCAGGCCGAAAATATCTTTTGCACCCATTTTCTTCAAAGAATTGAGGGCGGACCCGGGATCGGACGCCGCTGCTTTTTTTGCCTGACGGATCAGTGCCGTTGCCGAAGCATAGGCTTCAAAGCAGCCGGATTCCGTGCAGGTGCACTGTTCTCCGTCCAGTATCAGGGTCATATGCCCGGCTTCGGTCCCGGCATAGCCGCAGCCCGAATAGATCCCTCCGTTGATGATAATCCCGACGCCCACGCCGGTTCCCAGACAGATATAAAGTACGTTCTCCATCCCGAGTGCGCTTCCGGCGCGCACTTCTGCCAGGGCCTGCGCATCCGCGTCGTTCGCGAGCTTTGCCGGAACATGGAACCGGAAGTTCACCAGGTCGCAGACCGGCGTGTTTTCGAAGCCCAGATTATAGGCATGGATCACCCGCCCGGTCTTTGTATCGCAGGTTCCTGCGCAGGAGATCCCGACGCCGGCGATCTCGCTGTTCGAAATGCAGGAAAGGCCCATGGCGGCTTCCGCCAGCTGACAGGCATCCGCAATGATCTCATTCGGCGAAGCGCCCTTTCGGACCGGGGCGTACGTCGATTCCACCAGATTATTCTTTTCGTCAACGATGCCGGCTTTCAGATTTGTCCCGCCGATATCGATTCCAATTCTGTACATGGCGTTCCTGCCCTGCTCCGTATTTATCTCGGTCTTTCAGGGAAGCCCACTTTTTTCTGGACTTTCCGCAGCGTTTTTCCTGCGAAATACGCCGCCTTGTCGGCATTGTCCCTGATGACTTTATCGATATAGGCCTTGTCTTTCTCCAGCTCGCTGTATCTTTCATGCAGCGGACGGAGGACGTCGTTGACCGCGCACCCCACAGCCTCTTTGAAGACGCCGTAGCCGCTGCCTTCGAATTCCTTTACGGTCTCGTCCGGTGTCCTGTTCGTGCACGCGCAGTAAATGTTGATCAGGTTCTTCAGGCCCGGCTGCTCATCCCTGTAAAGGATCACACCTTCCGAATCCGTGACCGCGCGCTTGAATTTGCGCATGACTGTATCCTCATCATCCATCAGGTAAATGCTGGCGTTGGGATTCTCGTCGGACTTGGACATTTTCTTTTCCGGATCCTGGAGTGACTGGATCTTCGCCCCGACTTTGCCGAGATAGATCTCGGGGACCGTAAACACGTCTCCGTAGATATTGTTGAAGCGCATGGCAATATCCCGGGCCAGTTCGAGATGCTGGCTCTGGTCGGCTCCGACCGGGACCACGTCCGCCTGGTAAAGAAGGATATCTGCTGCCATCAGGACCGGGTAGGTAAACAGACCGGCATTGATATTATCGGCATGCTTTGCGGACTTGTCCTTAAACTGGGTCATCCGGTTCAGCTCGCCCATGTAGGTATAGCAGTTGAGGATCCATGCCAGCTCTGCATGCGCAGAGACATGGGACTGATAATACAGGCATGCCTTCTCAGGATCGATCCCGGCGGCAATATAGAGGGTAAGAAGGCTTCTGGCGCGTTTGCGGAGCTCCGCAGGCACTTGCCTTACCGTGATCGAATGCATGTCCACCACGCTGTAGAAGCATTCGTATTCTTCCGCCAGTGCGACCCAGTTCTTCAGCGCACCGAGATAGTTTCCGAGGGTAAGGTTCCCCGTAGACTGCATGCCAGAGAATAATACTTTTTTTCCGTCAATCATTTTTTACTCCTGCCGATCGTTTCTGTTTTATGTTTATGCTCTGTATTCTTCAAGAATCATCTCGAAGAATGGGATCGAGCGTTTGATCATTTCATGGTCTACGCAATAGGCCAGTCTTACATAGCCGGGCGCCGCAAAGCATTCTCCCGGCACCATCAGCACATCGTACTTCTTCGCCTTTTCACAGAAGCGCTCCGTATCCCCGTCGGGTGCTTTGACGCAGAGATAGAACGCTCCGTCCGGATAGATGCACTCGTACCCGATCCGGGTAAGCTCTCCGTAAAGGAGGTTCCGGTTCTCGATATAAGGCTGAAGATCCGGTCTTACTTTCACGCACTGCCTGATGACCTGCTGTGCGAGGCTCGGCGCGCAGACGTAGCCAAGCGCCCGTCCCGCTCCGCATACCGCCAGATAGAGTTTATCGGCGTCTTCCATTTCCGGCTGCACACAGACATAGCCGATACGTTCACCGGGCAGTGAAAGCGATTTGCTGTAGGAATAGCAAACGATGGTATTCCGGAAGAGTTTGGGGATAAACGTCACTTCAGCCCCGTAGGCAAGCTCCCGGTAGGGCTCGTCCGAAATAATATAGATCTGATGCCCGTATTCGGCGGTCTTCTGCTGCAGCAGTCTGGCTACCGCCTTAAGCTTTTCCTTTGTATAGACGACTCCGGAAGGATTGTTCGGGGAATTGAGCAGGAGCACCTTTGTCTTTTCGGTGATCGCCTCCTCGAGTTTTGCGATATCCGGCTGGAATGTCCCGTACTCACTGGTTACCGGCTTGAACTTATAGCCTGCCGACTCCGAGAACACTTCATACTCCGGAAAGAAAGGAGTCAGCGTCAGCAGTTCGTCGCCTTCTTCATACAAGGCGCACATGGCGATCTTCAGAGCCGCGGCTGCACCGCAGGTCATATAGATATTCGCCCCGGTCACGTCAGTACCGAACCGCTCGTTCAGGTCTTCCGCGATCGCGTTCCGGGTCCCCATATCCCCCGGTCCCGCCGTATAACCGTGGACCTCCAGCGGAGACATGTCGGTCAGGGTGTGGCGATAGGCTTCCTGTACTTCTTTCGGTGCCGTTACAGAAGGATTGCCCAGGCTGTAGTCGTATATTCTGTCTTTCCCGATCACAGCGGCCCTGGCCTGGCTGTAGGAAAAGATCTCCCTGATGATGGAGCTTTTCGCTCCGTATCCGTACATTTTTTCTGAATACATGGCTTGCTTCTCCGTTTCTCCTGAATAATGCTCAACGGACCCGGAATTCCCGGGAGAGACAGGTGGAATAGAGATACCCTTCCTTCACTCTCTTCCCGGAAGCGGCTTCCAGAGCCCTCGCATAATAATACACCTGCTTCCGGTATTTGTCCACAAGGCCGGAGCCGTCCGGCTCGTCCGTATGATCTGTTTTATAGTCTACGATCACATACTCTCCGTCCTCTTCGAAGTATGCGTCGATGATCCCCTGGACAAGCAGCGGTTCATCCGCAGGCCAGGACGCGTCCGCCTCCTGCGCCGGGATGGAAAATGTAAATGCCTGTTCACGATAAAGGCAGCCTTTTTCCGCAGCTTTCTTCATCCGGATCCCTGTTTCGGAAGCCAGAAAGTTCACGAAATCTTCCGGCGCAATACTGCTGCATTCATTCTCATTGAGAAAGCCTTTTTCCCTGAGTCCGGATACCAGGTCTCTGATATACTGCGTTGCGGTTTCCGGAGCATCGTCCGTTATCGCGGAATAATCGATTCGTTCAAAGATCTTATGATACAGTGTTCCGCGGGCTGCGCCGGAAAGCTTTTCTTCCGGTTTTCCCGAAACAAACCGGGGAATATAAGGCACGACCGGCGGCTCCTTTTCCAGAAGCTCACCCGGTTCTTCCTCATCGGCATCTCCAAGAAGCTTAAGCTGGCTTACCGTCATCTTGCCGGGCATCCCCTCCCGGTTTGCGAAAGGATACTCAAAACGGTCGATCTCTTCTGTCCTCTTTATTATCTCCGGATCGTAAACCGTCTCATTGTCGATCGCCCTGAGCTTTTCAAGCAGTTTGTTCTCCCGGATCTCGCTTCGGGTGATTCCGGACATCAGGGAAGAAGGCGTTTCAATACGGAACTTCAGATGATCCGGGGAGTCTCCGCAAAGCGCGGTCATCAGCCACACCAGAAGATTATCCTGTTTCAGGAGGAACCCGGGATCGATCGTTCCTTTTTCCGACAGTACGGCCGTCCGGCATTTTTCTTTCAGTTTTTCAAGATCCGAAGGGATCCCGGTAATATACAGCTTCTCTTTCGCCCGGGTCAGGGCAACATAGAGCACCCGGATCTTTTCGCTGTAAAGCTCTCTGAGTTTCCGGTCGGCGATCTTCTGCTTCGCGATTCCGGCCACCTTTTTATGGGCGGCCGCATCAAGTACGTCCATCGCGATCCCGAGATCACTGTGGAAGGCAAAGCTCCCGCTGAGATCGTTTTTATTGAATTTATGAGTCGTGTCACAGAGGAACACCACGGGAAATTCCAGTCCCTTGCTTTTATGGATCGACATCAGCCGCACCGTGTCGGCCGTTTCGGAAAAGATGTTGACCTCTCCGTCATCCATCGAGTATTTTTTCATTTTTTCAATATAGCGGATAAAATTGAAGACTCCGTGATAACTGGTCTCTTCGAACTTCACCGCCTTGTTCCGAAGTATGTACAGATTGGCCGCCCGCTGTTCTCCCGCCGGCATGGCCGAGGCAATATCCAGATAGCCGGTCTCCCGGTATACTTTCTCGACCAGCTCGTGGACCGGTGTACAGGGGACCATGGCCCGCAGTTTTTCATAGCTCTCCAGAAATGCCTGAAGCTTTCGGCAAAGCGTTTCATCCGTACCTTTCTGTACGTATTCCAGGCAGGCGGAATAATAATCGCCTTCCGGGACTGCGGCACGGATCTTTCCGAGTTCGTTGGCGGAAACACCGGCGATCGGTGAGAGCAGGACTCCGGCAAAAGGAATGTCCTGATGCGGATTGTCCAGTATGGAAAGATAGTTCAATACCGTTTTGATCTCTGTCGCGGAGAAATACCCGGTTTTTGAAACGCTGTTGGAAGGAATGCCGAGCGCCGTAAATTCTCTCTGGAATACCTCCGAAACACCGCTCTGCACCTGGAACAGTACGGCGATATCCGAGTACCGGCAGGGCCTGTATCCGCCGGCCTCCTTATCATAGACCGGCAGTTTCCCGACGATCTCTTTGATCTTATTGCCCGCCAGCAGCGCTTCGATCCTTCTGGATCCCGCCGAAGAGTCAAATTCTTCCATATCCGGGCTTTTCCGGTCCATGACAATGAATTCGGTCTCGTACTTCCCGGTTTCTTCCTCTTCCGGATACAGTCCTCCGTAGTTCAGCCGGGAGCTTTTGTCGTAATCCACACCGCCGAGCTCCCTGGTCATAAGCTTTTCGAAGAACCCGTTGACCGTATCGATCACTTCCCTCCGGCTCCGGTAGTTCGTGTTCAGATCGATCCGTTCACACCGGTCTGCGTTTTCCTCTTTTACATAGGAATCGAATTTATCCTGAAACAGATCCGGCCTTGCCTGGCGGAATCCGTAAATGGACTGCTTGATATCGCCTACCATGAAACGGTTGCAGATGCCGTCGGCATTGCCGGATACCGCGTAAAGCAGGCTTTCCTGGATCAGGTTGCTGTCCTGATATTCGTCCGTCATGATGTATTTATACCGGGACGCCAGCTCTTTTGCCGCGTCCGAACGGACCATCTCCCCGGTGTCATCCTCTTCATGTAGGATCTCCAGCGCCAGATGCTCCAGATCGGCAAAATCACAGACGTTCTTTTCTCTTTTCCGGCTGTTGAACCGTTCGGTGAATTCGGAAGCCAGGGCGATCAGTTCACGGACATAAGGCGCCGTGTACCGCTGCTGCGCGATCTCTTCTTCGGTATCGCAGTACTCCGGGATCTTCTCTTCATCGTATCGTTCTGCCGCGCCCTCAAACCATTTTTTCGGCCAGGGCATGGTCTGAGCGGTAAGGAAGAGGGTTTCGATGACATCCTCCAGCCCTTCATCACTCTTTTGGGCAAAATAATTCGTCACCAGGCCGGTAAATTCTTCTCCTGCCTCCTGGTATTTTTCTTCCAGCATCTCCGACATCACGTCCGAGATCATCAGCCGGCTTTCTCCTTCTTCCATCACCCTGAAAGTGGGATCGATACCGGTCCGGAAGAAGTAATTCCGGATAATGTAGGAACAGAAAGAATGGATCGTATTGATCTGGGCATGATGGATAAGTACGGCCTGCCGCTTCAGATGCTCGCTGTCCGGTTCCTCAAGAATGCGTCTTTCCAGTTCCCGGGCAAGCCGCTCCTTCATCTCCCCGGCCGCCGCCTCGGTAAAAGTGACGATCAGGATCCGGTCCAGATCCACCGGGGCATCCGGATCGGTGATCAGCGCCAGCACACGCTCCACCAGCACAGCCGTTTTGCCCGAGCCGGCGGCGGCGCTGACAAGCAGGTTGCGTCCTCTTGATGCAATTACTTTTTTCTGTTCTGGTGAAAATTCCATACCGTTTTTTCCGTACCGGAATATCTTGTTCTTATCGTTTCACTGCCAGTGCCTCGCTCATCGCGGGACAGATGCTTTTTCTGTCGTATTTTTTCAGCTGTTTTTTCCGGAATCCGGGGATCTTTTCGTCAAATCCGCAGATATCCGTGAAAACACAGTATTTGCAGGGGCCTTCATCCGTGGTATTCTGCACGGAAGGCCGGATCTGCGCTTTCCCTTTCTGAATCGCTTTTTCCAGATCCCCGGCCAACTTTTCGGTATACCGTTCGATCAGCCGGAAGTCCCCTTCCGATATTACCGGCGTGTCCTTATAGAATCCGCCGTCCTTCTTTAAGCGCACGGGAATGATCGTGGAACCGGCCGCGTCCGAATCCATTTTGTCGATCACAGCTTTTTCATCGAGGGTCAGTCCGTTAAAGCGCATTTCCTTTAAGAACCTGTCATAGCTGACCGGCTCGTTCACGGACCCCACTTCGATAAACGGGGCCCTGATGTTCAGGTAATAAAGCCCTGCCGCACGGACTTTCGAATCTTTTCCCTCAATATTCAGGGCTGCATTCAGATATACCGGCAGCTGGATCTGCAGGCCGTAAAACATCCCCGTATAATCGATCGACGTATTTCCCGATTTATAGTCGATGACCCGTACATAGGCTGTATCGCCGATCCGGCAGACATCGTACCGGTCTATTTTTCCGGTCAGTTTTCCGAGGTCGTATTTTTTTTCGATCCCCGCGGTCACGAATTCGCCGGCAGCCATCTGCTTCTGCAGCGCTTCCGTCGTGATCTGCAGGATCCGGCGCATGCTTTCGAGCCTGGCCCTTCCCCTGCTGCTCTCAAGGACAACCGTATCCGGATAATTTCCGACTGCCGTATCGAGCGCCTCATCCGTGATCCGGATCCGCTCTTCGGCGGAAAGCCCTGCCGCCCCGCCCTTTTCATCCGCCATGATAAAGAAATACTTCAGCACGTCATGGAAGATGCTTCCGGCATCGGTCGATTTGAATTCGCGGATCTCGCGTTCGTTCAGTTTCAGACCGTATTTGCAGAAATGCGCAAAAGCACAGCCTGCGAACATCTGGAGCCTCGTGACCGAATATGTATCCGAAAAGATCTGCTTCGCGATCTCCGGATCGATATCCGTATCCGTGTTCCTCACTGCCATACCCTTCAGGATACTTTCTGCGGTGTTGTTTTCCCCTCCGGCGCTTCGGATCCTGCGGAACAGTTCCATAAAACGATTCCATTCCCCTTCGGCCGGTGCCTTTTTCAGCAGATCCATCAGTGCAGACCTTCTTCCCGGCTGCGTCTCAAGAAACAGGGGCGCAAACTCTGCAGAACCGGTATCTTCCACCGCCGTATTCGGGAACATCCTCAGGATCTCTCCGATGAGATACGAAGGCAGTACCCCGGAAAACTGTTCATCCGTCTTTTTGAATGTAAGAAAGATCTTTTCGGAAGCCAGGGTCAGGTCCGTGTAGAGATAAAAACGCTGCCGGAACATCTCCTCTTTTGCGGAAGGCGAAAGGATCAGTCCCTTCATTTCCAGAGCCTCGCGGTCGCTTTCGTTGAGGAGGCCCGGATCTTTTGCCCGGCGCGGCACCAGCCCGTCGTTCAGCCCGGCAAAGATCAGCACCCTGACGTTCTTGATCCGGCTTCGTTCGATATCGCCGATAAAGACCTCATCCGGCCCCGTTGGGATCATCCCGATCCGCAGCTGCGAAAAGCCGGTCTCCAGGAGCCTGCGGTACGCAGCCGTACCGATCTTTTCCTCTCCAAGGACGGATACCATCTTATCGAACAGATCCATAACCGCCTTATAGATCCCGGCATATTCCTTTTCTTTCAGTTTTTCCCCGCTGTTTTTAAAGATGTTTTCCAGTCTGCCCAGCTTCTGCTGGACCCCGCACCGGACACAGAGTCCGTAAAGCGCCTGTGTCTTGGCCGAAACAGTCGACATGCGGGTCTTGAACACTTCCGTAACTTCTTTCAGTTCATCGATAAACCGGAGCCGCAGGGCGTTCAGGCCTTCCGTCAGTGACGGGTCCGCCTGTTTCGGTGTCTTTGTCCAGATTTCATTGTATCTTTTCAGTCCCCGGATCCCCGCGGCCAGAACGTAGTTCTCCATCCGGTCGACTTCTTCGACCGTCAGGCCGGAAAAGCCGCTTCGAAAATAAGAGAATACACTGTCATAAGAGAAATCTTCATCGATCATTGCCGCCGCCCCGCGCAGGAAACCGATGAAGGGATTGGCCAGCACCGACTGTTTTTCATCCAGGAAGCAGGGGATGCCGCAGTCTTCCATGCAGCTGCGCATTCTCCGTCCGTACAGCCGGATGTCCGAGCAGATCACGGCAAAATCCCCGTATCGGTATCCTTTCGTCCGCACCAGATTCCGGATCAGCGCTGCTGCGGCAGCCGCTTCTCCTTCAGTGTTTTCGGCACAGATCACACGGATATCGTTCTGTTCTTTTTCATATTTTCTGCCGGTATACCGGAACAGTTCCCGTTCCAGAAATGCCAGGGCTTCGCTGTCTTTAAACCTTCCTTCTTTCGCATCGATGTATTCCGGTCCGAGGATTTCGATTCCTTCTTCCTTTGCCATGCCGGCCAGGCCGGCCGCCATTTCGTGGCTCATGTGGAACAGGTTGGCAGGAGAGCTTTTCCGGATCAGGCCGGCTTTTTCGTCTGCGGTGATCACGGTGATCACTTCTTTGGCTTTTTTCAGGATCTCCCGGACCACCGGCAGCTGGGTCGGCACAAAACCTGTGAACCCGTCAAAAACAACGATACTGTCATCCAGAATCTTTGACTCCGGAAGCACTTTGCTCAGCGCTTCACAGATCTCCTCTGCTGCCAGGTATTTTCCGGCGATCTTTTCCTTCAGGGCGTCGTAGATCAGACCCGCCTCGGACAGTTTGGCAGACAGCAGGGGAGAGAGTTCCTCTTCCGAGTATTCTTTCAGTTCCTCCGGTGTTATACGGTACTGCATCAGTTCCGAGACCAGAGATTTCATCTTTTCGATCCCGCCCGGGCGTTCCAGCGTTTTTGCCAGGATCGGAAGTGCTTTTTTCCGGTCCCAGATCACCTTCTGGAGTAGCAGGGTCTTTCCCATGTCCTCAAGGATCGTTCCGGGATCAAAACCGGTCTCGTCAAACGCCCTGGCCGCCAGCCGGCTGAAGCTCAGCACGTCAATGTTCAGGATGCTGTGCGACGGATGCAGCCGCACCAGCTCTTTCTGGGTCTGCATCGTATACTGATCCGGAACAATGAAAAAGAAACGCTCTTCTGCATGTTCAAGCGATCGTTGAATGATCTCATTAAAGATCCTGTATGATTTTCCGCTGCCGGAGCTTCCGGCGACCAGTCTGAGGGACAACGCTGTACTCCTGCTCCTGATTTCATTAAATATATAAGTATTATAACATGTCCTGATCCCGCAGGGGAAGAGCATAAAGGGCCCGTCGAAGCAGGGCGGAAGAAGTGTTTTTTACGGAGGCATATATTCAAAAAAGAAGAAGGTTCTGATATAATCTATAAAAACAGAAAACAAATTCATCTGAAAGGAAGAATATGAAAGCAACCAAGCGGGAACTGGCATTTGCCGAAAAATATTTTCAGGAAGTCCGACACACGACGCTGAATCCGGAAGGGCCCGGGGTCGTGCGCATTCATCTTGTGCCGCCGAAAGTTCAGGAAGGAGAACTGTTTGCGAGTATTGCGATCATCAACGGAATGGATCTGATCCCCGTCAATATCTCGTGGAGCATCCTCCTGGCGGCGCTGATCGAAGAGATCAACAAATATCACGGCCGTGAAGTCACGCAGGAAGAGGTGGATGAGATCGTAGAGCGCACCTGCACCGAAGTGAAAAAGGTGTATCCCCTGATCACCCGCAAACGGCTGAAAAATGATATCTACCGTATCATGAAAACGTTCACGCAGATCGCATACGGGCAGCCGGTCGAAGAGGATATCGCCTATATGAATATCGGTCAGTACGCACCGTATATGAGGGCGCCGCACCGGATGGATCTGCTGGTAAGCGCAATGACAAAAAACGGCAGCTGGCACTGCAACCAGAACTGCATCCACTGCTATGCTGCCGGTCAGGATGAATCTTCGGAAGAAGAACTGACTACGGATGAATGGAAGGCGGTCCTGGATAAATGCCGCGAAATCGGCATTCCACAGGTGACTTTCACCGGCGGAGAGCCGACCATGCGGGAAGATCTGCCCGAACTGATCGCCCATGCCGCCTGGTTCGTAACAAGGCTGAACACAAACGGCATCCGGCTGACCCCGGAATACTGTCAGAAGCTGAAGGAAGCCTCGCTGGACAGCGTACAGATCACATTTTACTCGGATAAAGAAGAGGTGCACAACCGCCTGGTCGGCGCACCCCGCTACAGGGAAACCGTTGCCGGGATCGAAAACGCGCTGGCGGCCGGGCTGAACCTCAGCATCAATACTCCTTTATGTACGCTGAACAGCGATTATGTTGAGACTCTGAAATTCCTTCACGAAAAAGGCGTATCTTACGTTACCTGTTCCGGCCTGATCACGACCGGAAATGCCGCAGGGGAAGAATCGATCAGCCTGCAGCTGGAACACGCAAAGCTCCGGGAGATCCTGCGGGAAAGCGTTGCCTTCTGCTTTGAAAACGGAATGGAGATCAGCTTTACATCGCCGGGATGGGTCGACGATGACTTCTGCAGGGAACTCGGGATCAGTACGCCGAACTGCGGCGCGGCCTTAAGCAATATGGCCATTACGCCCGGAGGGAACGTCGTTCCCTGCCAGAGCTGGCTGACCGGCTCCGTATTCGGAAACTTCCTGAACGACGACTGGGAAACGATCTGGGAAAGCGAAGGCTGCCGTGAACGCCGGAAATTCTCCGCGTCCATGCGATGCGAATGCCCGCTCCGGATCTGGAAAGAAAGGCAGGTGGAACAGAAATGAACAACACGATAAAAAGAGCGCTGCTGCCGGTTTTCCTTACCTTTTGCGTCCTGCTGACTTTCTGTTTCTTCACACAGAAGGCCTATGCCTCCGATGACCTGGACGAGATCCTGCGCTATGAGATCACCGTGGATGTGAATGAGGACGCCACACTGAACATGGTCTATCACATCGAATGGAAAGTACTGGATTCGGATTCGTACGGTCCCCTTTCCTGGGTCACGATCGGCATCCCGAACAGCCACTATGTATCGTACCGCGGTTTAAGCGACACCGTCTCGGATATTTCCTATTCATCTTCGGAAGGTTCGAATCTCCGGATCGACTTCGACCGGGAATATTTTGAAGGTGAAGTGGTCCGGTTCGATTTCGAAGTCGTCCAGGATTATATGTATGAAATGAACATGCTGACCGAGGGAGAAACGGTCTTCCGGTTCACCCCGGGATGGTTCGACGACATCCGTGTAGACGACCTGACCCTCCGCTGGAACAGCGATAAAATGGCCAGCTGGGCGCCGTCCTGCGAGATAAAGAACGGATACAATGTCTGGTCCTCTTCTCTTGCAAAAGGGGAAACCTTCTCCGTCCAGGTCGTCTATCCGAACGATGCCTTCGCGTTTGACGACACCAAAATGATCCAGCAGGGCTCGGATGGGGATCCTGACAATGGCGGCTATGGAAACGATGATGACTACGGCTGGATCGGCGGGCTTATCGTGCTCGTCTTTATGTTCCTCATTATCCGCTGGATCGTAAAAAGCGTCAGACACTTTGTTGACTCCGCCAATTTCAGCGCCCCGAACCAGAAAAAGATCACCCGCACAAAGATCGAATATTATCCGACCTGCCAGGGCTGCGGCGCCCCGCGTCCGGAGGGTAAGGATAACTGCGAATACTGCGGACGCAGCTTTATCAAGAGCGAGGAAATAATTGAAGAAAAGGATATCCCCGCCGAAGAACAGGCGATCCGCGGAAAAACGACCAGCGGGACCTATCGCTACGAACACGACCCCAATACCTATGTACGGGTCAATGTCGTACCGATCATCATCCCGTCCTCACGGTCACACAGCAGCTCCGGAAGCAGAAGTTCGGGCGGCGGCTCCCGCGGCGGAGGCGGATGCGCGAGCAGTTCCTGCGCCTGTGCCAGCTCCTGTGCGTGCGCGTGTGCCTGTGCCTGTGCAGGAGGCGGAAGGGCCGGCTGCTCCACCAAGGACTTTTACAGCACCAACCTGAAGCTGAAATATTTTAAGAAGAAGTAAAAATAGACATAAAACAACGATCAATCGTGGCCGCCGTTTGTGACAAAAAGCGAAATCGGTCTCTTTTCTTGACAGCTCTCTGATCCTGATTTATAAAAGGATTGGAATTTAGTGGTTAGAAAGATCGGGTAGGAAGACCCGATGTCGCACTCATCGGAAGTGCGGGGAGGAAAAAATGGATTTCTTTGACGTATTGTCACTCTTAGGCGGAATAGCCCTCTTTCTGTTCGGCATGACCTATATGGGTGATGCCCTGAAAAAGCTCACCGGCAGTCAGATGAGGGTCATTCTTTCGAAAGTCACATCGAATCCGCTGAAGGGATTCCTTGTCGGATGCGCGGTCACGATGATCATTCAGTCATCCACCGCAACCAATGTTATGATCCTGAGCTTTGTCAACGCTCAGATGCTTTCCCTTATTCAGTCTATTCCGCTGATCATCGGCGCGAACCTCGGTACCACCGTTACCGCCTGGATCATCAGTTTAAGCAGTATCGACGGCGTCAGTTTTGTACTGAAGCTTCTGAAACCGGCTTCTTTCACTCCGATCCTTATCTTTGTCGGAGTGCTCCTTTACCGTTTTTCAAAAAAACATAAAAGGCAGGATATCGGAGCGATACTGATCGGTTTTGCCCTTCTCATGTACGGAATGACGACGATGTCTTCTTCCATGTCCGAACTTGGAGAGATGCCTCAGTTCACAGCCATCATTACAGCACTTTCCAATCCGCTCTTAAGCTTTATCGTCGGTGCAGTACTTGCAGCAGTCATGCAGAGTTCTTCGGCTTCGGTCGGTATCGTCCAGGCGCTAGCGCTGGCCGGTGATATCACGTACGAAGTAGCGATCCCGATGATCATCGGCATCAATCTCGGACAGGTCGTTCCGGTAATGATCGCCTCCTCGGGAACCTCCTATGACGCGAGGAGGGCCGCACATATCAATCTCGCGCTGAACCTCACCGGGGCGATCGTGACCATGCCGGTTTACATGATCCTTAGAGGCACCGGCTCGCTGCCGTTTATCGCCTCGCTGGCAACCCCCGTAACGCTTGCGATCACACACACCGGCTATAAGCTGATCTGTTCCGTCTGGCAGCTGCCCGCGAGAAATCTTTTCGAGAAGGCAAGCCGGATCTTTGTGCGCGAACCGAAAGACTTCAAAAAAGCGCTGCTGGACAAACGCTTCCTTGCAACTCCGTCCCTGGCGCTTTCACAATGCAGGATGCGTACCGGCGAATGCATTAAAGCCAGTGTGGATTCCTTTAAGGACGGGGTCTCCCTTCTGAAGGACTGGAACGAAGACACAGCCGAATCCGTACACGAAGCGGAAGAAATGGTCGACGTCTATCGGGACGAGATCGACAGTTATCTTTCCACGCTTTCTTCCAGCAGTCTGACAGACCGGGAAAGCAAAGAGCTTTCCTATCTGATCCGCGTCATTTCGGATGTGGAAAACATCACAGACCATATCTATCACATGGTTATCAGCATAAAAAAGATGTGGGACAGCGGAAGCGAGCTTTCCGAAGCCGGTATGGCCCAGCTTCAGGATCTCTCCGCGCAGACCCTTGGCCTGCTGGAGATTTCGGAAGAACTGTTTTACACCGGGGATAAAGAGGTCGCCAGAAAAGTTGTTGAACTGGAGAAAAAACTCGTTTCGGACTGCAGCCGGTACAGGGAATCCCATCTGGAGAGGCTGAAAAAGGATGCCTCCAAAGTATCGATCGGTACATACTTTACAGACATCCTTCTGAACTTCGAACGTATCGCGGATCATCTGTCCCGCGACGCCAGAATGACCGCAGCCGAATAAGCTGCTGCAGCAATTATAAATACTGGTCGAACCAGAACACAGCCAGGTTCGGATTATCGTCTTCCGCATCGCGGAAGACCATTTTTATTTTCTCAAGATATGCGATCAGGTCATGATCCTCGCTTTCATAAGGAGGATACTGATAAGTCACACCTACAGCCGTCGGCTCCGTGATCGTGGCAAGGCAGTCATACAGGGCATCCAGGTTCGCGCCGTAATAATCCGGCAGGTCAAGTTTGACCTTCAGATACTCATGGATCTGCTGTCTGGAATGCGGAATATTCATATCAAGATCGATCTTTCTCATAACTGCCCTCCTGTATAAATTCATCCCCGCCGGACCGTGAACCTGTGAGATACAGAGATCACTTCTGCCGTCCTTTGTTTTTCACTCTGGAAGCCTGTTCCGTCAGTACAGCTGCTCAAAGGTTTTGTAGTGGTCTTCCGTATAGAATACCAGACCGTCATTGCTGTAAATGATCCTCTTTTCATTCCTGTAGGCCGGCTCGGACGTCTGGCCGTCGGGATTGAAATCGATATCGCACTCGTAATACTTCCGGCCGTTCTTCTCTGGGAGCAGGCCTTCATAATTTCCGAAGCGGCTTCCCCCGATGCTCTTGCCGGGCAGGACAGTGTTCAGATTGCCCGCTCTGGAATCCCAGCCTGCATCCATAGCCTTATTTTTGGTCACATAGTTTGAAGGAAGATGTCCGAATTCGTGGATATAAAGCGCGACATGGTCTTTGTCCGTGTACTCCCCGTCCTCCGTGACGGTAAGCTCCTCCTCTGAAGGCCCTGTTTGAGAAACGGTTTCCGCTGCAGACGATAAGGATGCCGAAGAAACCTCATCCGTGCCGGATGATGAAGATGCAGAAGAGACTTCTTCCGTGCCGGACGATGAAGACACCGAAGTAATTCCATCCGTGCCGGACGATGAGGAAGCTGAAGACACTTCCGAAACGGCTGTGCCGTTCTCCGGTTCAGTCCCTGATGAAACGGAAACAGATTCCCCGGAATCATCCTCCGGAAGGATCTCCGGCAATACGTCCGCAGAAGATGCTGCCGTGACCGTCCCGTCGGGCTTCGCCGGTGTTTTATCTTTGCCGCAGCCTGCGAACATCATCGCAAGGGCAAGGCAGAGAACAAGTATAATTGCTGTAATTCTCTTTTTCATAATGAAGCAGACCTGTGAAACTGTTTAAGTGAACGGATGGATATATTATATCACTTTACAGACAGCCGTAAATACTTTTACATTTCTTCTGATATGACTGCATAAAAGCAGCGTATGGCACTTTGAGCAATGCGGCAGGGCTAAAGTGCCATACACTGCCTCTGTGCCGTTCAAATGTATTATTCCACGCTTTTCAGCGACTCGACCATATCGATCTTTTTCAGGGAGAAAAACATGACGAAGTTTACGATGACCGCAAAAATGATCGTAATGAATATGCTTTGAATGTAACTGAGCAGGCTGACCGTCCTTCCGAACATCATCAGGTCCACTTCGACGGTCACAATGGTGAACCGGTGCAGGATCGTACCCAGGATCAGGCCGAAAATACAGCCGAGGATCGTAAGGATCACATTCTCGCGGTAGACATACCAGGCCACTTCCCCGTCATAAAACCCCAGGACTTTAAGCGTAGCCAGTTCTCTTCGGCGCTCCGTGATGTTGATGCTGTTCAGGTTGTAAAGCACGACAAAGGCCAGCAGGCCGGCGGAAATGATCAGTACATAAACGACGTTGTTCAGGATCGCCAGCATATCGTCGATATCCTTTTCCAGTTCCGTGGTGAAGCCGACACCGGTACACTGGTCGTATTTCATCAGGAAGGAGCCGATGGCGGATTCCTCTTCTTCCGTCATTTCATCATAAACGACATAGAGACGGTTGTACTCCGGCTCCTCCCCGTAGAGTTCCTTATACGTTTCCGGCGAAAGGAAAAGATAATGCAGCACATAGTTCTCCGTGATGGCATTGATCAGGACCTTCACATTCTTCCTGCCCTCCCTGGCGATCGTCACTTCGTCTCCCACCGAAAGGCCCAGCATCTTCGCGGTCTTTTCGGAAATGACGGCTCCCGTCTGAGGATAGGCATATTCCTCCTTTGTAACACGATCCCTCAGTGAGAGATATTCTCCGATGTGTTCAACATTCTGCGGAACATAAAGCGACGTTTCACGGACCGCGCCCTTATTCTGCAGGTCCACAGATAACAGACTGATCCGCTCGGAACCGTTTACCCCGGGGTATGATGCCAGTGCCTCTTCCAGCTCTTTCCATTCTTCTTCCTCTGCAGAAGGATCCACCGTCACCGTCGCATCCTGCATGAAGATATGGATGTACTGCTCCTTGGCGACCTCGTTGATAGAGTCGTGCAGGCCTAAGCCCACCAGGAGCAGGCCCATGCATCCGCCCACGCCGATGATCGTCATGACCAGACGTTTTTTATACCGCACAAGGTTCCTTAATGAAGCCTTTTTGGTGAATCCGAGTCGCTTCCAGAGCCCGGTGATCCGCTCCAGGAAAATACGCTGTCCGTTCTGCGGGGCTTCCGGGCGCATCAGCTCTGCCGGCCTGGATCGCAGCTGGCGCAGGCAGGCCGCAAGGACCGCGATCCCGATCGAGCCGACAGCGGCAGCAAGCCCGAGCAGCGCCTGTTTCCAGTTGACGGGTGTCAGACAGTACCGCATGCCCGTAAATAAAACCCCGTAGGAGTCAATGATCAGTTTCGGCAGGAACCACTCCCCGAAGGCGATGCCCAGGATGCTTCCGCTGACCGCAGCCAGCATCGCGTAAATCAGATACCGGCCGGCGATCACTCCGTTGGAATAGCCCTGCGCCTTTAACGTCCCGATCTGCATCCGCTGCTCGTCGACCATCCGTGTCATGGCTGTCAGGCTCACAAGCGCGGCAACCAGGAAGAAGATCACCGGGAAGACCTTGCCCAGGCTGTCCATCCGGGTCGCGTTCTGGTCGTATCCGACAATGCTTTCCATCAGTCCCCGGTCCAGGGCATACCATTCCGGTACCTCAAGATCCGCGATATCCTCTTCCGCGTCCGCTATTTTCTGTTTTGCATCCTGGATCTCCTGCTGTGCTTCGGGATATTTTTCGTTATATTCCGCTTCCGCGTCCGCCAGCTCCTGCTTCCCGTCTTCCAGGTCCTTTTTCCCTTCCGCAAGTTTTTCTTCGCCATCCGCCAGTTCTGTCTCCGCATCCGCGACTTCTTCTTTTTTGGAATCGACGGTCTCCTGCGCTTCGTCCAGTTTTACTGCATTTTCATCGATCTGAGCCTGGGCGTCGGCAAGCTGTGCCTCGCCGGAAGCGATCTGTACAGCCGCTTCATCCAGCTGCATCCTGCTGCTCTCGATCTCTTCCTTTCCCAGGTCCAGTTCCACTTTCGCCGCGTCGAGCGTTTCCTTTGCCGCAGCCAGCTGTCCTTCAGCCGCGTCCAGCGTCTCTTTTGTCGCATCCAGGACCGCTTTCCCGGCCGCAAGCTCCTGTTCGGCTGCTTCAATCTGCGCTCCCGTTTCATCCAGGACCGCTTTCCCGGCCGCAAGCTCCTGTTCGGCTGCTTCAATCTGCGCTCCCTTCTCCTGAAGGACCGCGCCCTGCTCATCCAGGACAGCACGTTGAACTGCAGCTTCCTCCTCCGTTATCATTCCGGCTGCAGCCGCAGCCTCAAGCTGGGCATACGCTTCTTCCCATGCTGCAAGACCGGCCTCATACTCCGCTTTCCCCTGATCGAACGCTTCCTTTTGCGTATTGTAAGCCTCCAGGCCGGCCTCGTACTCTTCTTTGCCTGTGTCAAAAGCGGCTTTATTCTCATTGTATTCGGCGAGCCCGGCCTCGTACTGCTCTTTTCCTGCTTCAAACTCCGCCAGGTTCGCTTCATATTCCGCCAGGCCGCTTTCGTAGGACTGCACGCCGGAATCATACTGAACCAGACCTGCATTGAATTCCTCAAGGCCGGCTTCGTACTGCTGCCTCGCACTCTCCAGATCACTTCGGTTCAGGTCGACCTCTGCCTGCGCGTCTGCAAGCTCTGCCCGGCCGTTTTCGATCTCCGCTTCGGCATCCGCCAGTTCCTGCTGGCCTTTTTCCAGCTCTGCTTTGCCGTCGATCAGTTCCTGCTCTTTTTCGGCAATCTCCGCTTCGGCATCGGCGATCTCTTTTTTCCCGTCTTCTATTTCAGCAGCCGCGTCCGCGAGCTCGTTTTCTCCGTCTTCCACTTCCTTCTTCGCATCGGCGATCTTCTCCCTGGCTTCCTGATAAATGGCATCATACCGTCTTACCGTCGCAGTCCCGGCAAGCTCTTCGATCCGGTCGACTGCCTGGTCCGTCAGGGCTTCATAATCATCGCTGAATGTGATCCTGTCCCCGGCGCCTTCGACAGACACATAGGCTTCCGTATAATAATCCGTATCAAAAGCATCCGGATGCAGGAGTACGAACGCATCGATCGATCCGTCCCCGATGCTTCCGGTCCCCCTCGTCAGGTCGGTATAATAAGGCATATAGCCAAATCCGGTGACGACGAAGGAATCCGTTTTCAGTGTTTCCGTAAGCGCTTCATCATCTCCGGTTTCAAAGCAGATCCTGTCGCCAAGCCGAATACCTTCACGCGGAAACGTTCCGGCATCCGCCAGACATTCATCCGGCTTTTCGGGCAGTCTTCCTTCCGTAACGACCGGTTCGTTGATCCCCGGGACATAAGCGATCGTCCGGATATCATAGGTCGTATCCTCTGTAGAAAACTGAGCCTCCCGTGTCTTTCCTCCCACAGCCGATTTGACGCCCGCAAGCCGGTTCAGATCATCGATATCTTCTTCCGTAAGCCCGAGCGTACCGATCACCCGGATATCCATCAGTTTCTGATCATCATAAAAGCAGTCCGCCGAATACTTCATATCGAATCCGGTGGACCGCAGTCCCGCAAAAAAAGCGCTTCCGAGCATGACGATACAGAAGATCGAAAAAAATCTTCCGAAGTTTTTCCTTATTTCCCTGAAAAGGTCCTTACGGACGGATTTCTTCATTGTCCTGCTCTGCTGCCTGTACTTTCAGTTTTGTCCAAAACAGATCCGCCGGGCCAGGGATCTGAGAGTATGAAAAAAATACAGATAACGGGATGTAAACCCGCATTCTTACCATTCGATGTTTTCAACAGGTACCGGATGCTCGTTCAGCTCCGTACTGCTGACCTTTCCGCTTTTGATCCGGATAACGCGGTCCGCCATAGGCGTCAGGGCACTGTTGTGTGTGATCACGACCACGGTCATGCCTTTGTTCCGGCACATGTCCTGAAGCAGTTTCAGGATGGATTTGCCGGTAATGTAATCCAGCGCCCCGGTCGGTTCATCGCACAGCAGAAGCTTGGGATTTTTGGCAAGCGCGCGGGCAATGGCCACGCGCTGCTGCTCTCCGCCGGAAAGCTGGGCCGGAAAATTGTTCTTCCGCTCGGCAAGGCCGACATCTTCCAGAACTTTCTCCGGATCCATGGGGTCTCTGCAGATCTGCATGGCCAGCTCGACGTTTTCCAGAGCTGTAAGGTTCTGCATGAGATTGTAGAACTGGAATACAAAACCTACGTCCTCCCGGCGGTATGCGGCCATCTGCCTGCCTTTCAGCCGGCTGATATCCGTTCCGTCCACGACGACCTGGCCGTCCGTGAGCGTATCCATTCCTCCCAGAATGTTCAGCACGGTCGTTTTTCCCGCACCGGAAGGACCGACGATAATGACAAATTCGCCTTTTTCGATCTCAAAGCTGATGCCGTCGCACGCTTTGATCTCGACCTCGCCCATTCTGTAGATCTTTGTAACGTCCTGAACCGTAATATATGGCATGGTGCTCCTCTTGTCTTTTTACTGTTATCTGCAGCTTCCGCAGCCGCAACATGCCCGCGGTCTGCCGGAAAGGAAGAGTAATTATAGCATAGTTTCACTGATAATAACAAATACCGTTTTGGGGAAACAGTATATCGGCACCTGCTTTTAAACGCCCTCTCCGTCAAACTCTGGAATAAAGCTTTCGTCGGCGGTTTCGCCCTCTTGCATAAACCCGTTCTTTACCCCGAGTTCCGCAGCGTAACCGATCAGGCTCCGGTACTCGGCTTCCGTAACTTTCCGGGCCAGTTTCGGAATCCGCTCTGCAGGATCTGCCGGCGGCGTATACTGATTCATGAGGCTCAGATATACTTCATCGCCGTACTTTTCAAAGAGATATTTTACGATCAGCTTTGCTTCCAGGACCCTGCCCGGAAGGAGCAGGTGCCGGATGATGATCCCGCGCTGCATGATCCCCTGTCCGTTAAAAACCGTTTCGATCCGCTGACCGCCGCACCGGCTTCTCAGCTGCCGGACCATTTCGTCTATCGCTGCTTTTGCGATTTCGGGATAATCCGGTGCATGGGAAAAGGATCCTGCTGTTTTCGGATCGATGTATTTAAGATCCGGCAGATAGATATCCACCAGCCCGTCCAGCAGCTTCAGCGTATCCGCATGGATATACGAGCCGGTGTTCAGAAGAAACGGCAGGGAAAAACCTTCCTTTTTTGCTTCTTTTATGGCTTCGGCCACTCCGGGGATGAAGTGATCCGCCGTCACCAGATTGATGTTGTTTGCGCCCTGATCCGCCAGTTCAAAAAAGATCTCCACAAGGCGCTCCTTCGGGATCTCCTTTCCTGCGAGGCCCAGGGCGATATTCCGGTTCTGGCAGTAAACGCAGCCCAGCGTACAGCCGGAAAAGAAAACCGTGCCCGATCCGTTTCTTCCGGAAATACACGGTTCCTCCCACATATGAAGCGCTGCCCTGGCTGCGACGAACCGGTCGGTCATACCGCAGAAGCCTTTTTCTCCCGCATTCCGGTTTGCTCCGCAGGACCTCGGACAGAGATGGCAATTGTTATACAGTCCCTGTAACATAGTATCTCGTTTTACTTTTTTACTGTTCCCCCGCACCGTATTTCAGAAGGATCTCTTCCAGGCGCTCATGCGTCATGGGCTTCGGGATCACAAAATCCCGGTTCTCCAGAAGGGCTTTTGCCAGGCTCCGGTACTCATTCGCCTGGTCGCTTTCCGGAGCGTATTCGATCACGGTTTTCCGGTTGATCTCGGCACGCTGGACGATGTTGTTCCGCGGTACAAAATACAGCAGTTTTGTGCCCAGCTCTGCGGAAAAGGCCTTCAGCAGTTCGAGTTCGTTGTCCACGTTCCGGCTGTTGCAGATGATTCCGCCGAGCCTTACACCGCCCCTCGCAGCATAACGCTGGATGCCCTTGGAGATATTATTCGCCGCGTACAGGGCCATCATCTCCCCGCTGGCTACGATATAGATCTCCTTGGCTTTTCCTTCGCGGATCGGCATGGCGAAACCGCCGCAGACGACGTCGCCGAGAACGTCATAAAATACAAAATCCAGATCCTCGGTATACGCCCCGAGCTCTTCAAGCATGTTAATAGAAGTGATGATCCCGCGGCCTGCGCAGCCCACTCCCGGCTCTGGGCCCCCGGACTCCACGCAGCGGATCCCTCCGAACCCGGTTTTCATGATATCCTCCAGTTCCAGGTCTTCCCCGACGTCGCGGATCGTGTCCAGCACGGTCTTCTGCATCATTCCGCCCATTAAAAGCCGAGTGGCATCCGCCTTCGGGTCACAGCCGACGACCATGACCTTTTTTCCGATCTCGCTCAGTCCGACCGTCAGATTCTGTGTCGTCGTGGACTTGCCGATCCCGCCTTTGCCGTATATTGCAATCTGTCTGAGTTCTCCCATGTTCTCCTCCGGTTTGTTTTGCGGCGCATCAGATGACCGCACTTAACAGTCCTTTTTTCTCCGCGTCATTATACAGATCGGCCATCAGGCACAGTGCGCCGTCCGTTCCGAAATAATTTTTGTCACAGATCAGATTATCTCCGTAGGGCGTTCCCACGGGAACAAAAGGCATATTGGCCTTTTTTGCGGTGATATCGTCCCAGATCGAGCCGAACACGGCGCTCTTCCGGACCGTCTGATCCACATCTTTCAAGTACTGCTCAAAAAGGCCCCCGTCATCGGTAAACACGATATCTTCCTCTTTCAGATACCCCTTTGCCGTCTGCAGGAAAAGGTCCCTTACTCCGGGCTGATGCTTTTTCGGTACGTCTTCCGGAATGAAGATCTTCCTCGGGCTTAAGCCCAAATCCCACACCAGGTATTTCGTTATCGAAAGCGCCGCCGAAGCCGATGTGTTTGCAAAAAACTCCCTGGGCAGGCTGCGCTGGTTGTGCATGTCGAACAGCCAGTTCAGGTTCCGGTCAAAATAATAGAAATAGCGATCTGTCCGGTCTTTTATGATGCTTTCCGTTTTCTGAACGTCCAGCGCTGCTGTCTCTGTCAGGACCCGTATCAGCTCCGCTTCCGCGGTCGGGCCGACCGGCATATACGGAAAATGAACATAAGGCGTGCCGAATTTCCTCTTCAGTTTTTTTGCTGCATCCAGATCCGTCCACGGCGCCAGCACCAGGTTGAACTCTGCGGTCGGGATCCTTTTTAATTCCTGAATGCCTTTATCGCGCCCGTAGAGGATGTTGGGCTCCAGCCCGATCTGTTTCAGAAGGCATTCCAGCCGCTCCAGTGTTCCGGCCCACATGGGGTCATAAAACGGAACGACACCCAGGACATTGACCCTGCCTTTCACGGTCCCTCTTTCTCCGTACGGCTCAACAAAACCGTCGATAAGGGCTGAAAGGATCTGTCCGTGTCCCCAGACGTTGTTCCCTTTAAAACCCGGGAGTGCCACGGGAAGGACTGTTTTTTCCGGTGTGGAAAACTCATCCGCGACTTCCTGCATGTCTTCTCCGATGATCTCCGCGGAGCACCCGGTAATGATCAGGAAGATCTCCGCCTTGTAATAGCGAAGGGCATGTTCCAGTACGCTTCGGATCTTGCCGCCTGCTCCGAAGACGACGTCTTCTTCGCTTAAATTGCTGCAGGGAACCGAAAGCTCCATGAACGGGACCGGGTTCTGTCCTCCGTTGGAAAGGGAAAGGACGGAATTCATGGCATGGATGCATCCGGGGCCGCTGTGCAGGACCGGAAGCACCCCGCCGATCGAAAGTGCCGTATAGATACCGCCCAGCCCGCAGCCTACTCTCTGCTGCTCCGGGCAGGAGAATCCGCTATTCTCTCCCATGAAAGCACCTCCTCTCCGCTCTTTTTATACGGTTTGTGAGGAACGCCCTCCTCACCGGCTTTTGCGTAAAAACTGTGAGGCGGGAGTGCCTCGAATTCATCCGTAAAGGGTGAGACATACCTTGCTTTCAGCGCGTCAAATACCGCGGTATTCCGGAAGCTGGAGGCCAGGGCATCCGCGAAAAGGTAAAGTCCCCGGTATCCTATAATATTGATCCCCAGTCCGGGATCCAGACAGGGGACCCCGGTAAAGGCCGACCAGCTGCCGGCTCCGTGCGCCCGGGTGACCACAATGTCCGGTTTATATTTTTTCACGATCAGGTAGTTTTCCATCTCCTGGGCGTTGTTGACCGTTACCGGATAATCGATGCCCAGTTCTTCCGCGTCCGCCACCGGCGAACGGGCAGTCCGGTCTTCCGTGGCGTCGATCAGCGGATCGTAATGAAACGAGACCGCATGCACGGCTTCCATCCCGAGTTCCTTCAGCATGCGCACCATTTCAAAAGCATAGCCCGCGCCAAGCGCCACCAGGGCCGTTTTCCCTTTCAGCAGGGGTTTCAGCTCTTCGATCTTTTCCCGGTATTTTTCACGCTCTTCCCGGATGATCTCCTCGGCCTCTTTCTCTCTGCCGAGATATCCGCCCAGATCCCGCATGAAACGCTCGAACCCGATCCCGCCGTTCGGCTGATGCAGATGGAAGTACTTCACACCGTATTCCTGCTCCAGGTAGGTAAGGATGTACGAAGCATCCACATCACACTGCCCGAAAGATACTCTGGCGGTGCAGGCTTTCTCATAATCTTCCTTCGTGCTGCCGGCTGTAAGAAAGGCCATATCGAGCCCCAGTTTTTTAAAGATCGGTTCCACGGCTTCGGACGCGACCGAGGCAAAACCCGCGTAGACGATCGTATCGGTCTTTTTTTCCGGCGCTCTGAAGCGTGTCTTTCCGACAGAATGAAAGTGCGCTTCAAAGCCTACGGACCACAGATTCGAACGCATGCCTGCAGCGCCCAGCACGGTCACCGGGATCCCGAGCTCTTCGGTCATTTCCGCAGCCGCTGCACCGACATCTTCTCCGATGATGGAGGAGGTGCAGCTGGTGGCAATATAGATCTCCTTCGGATGGTGCCTGTGAAACGCACCTCTGACGACCTCCTTCAGCTTTTCTTCCCCTCCGAATACCGTATCGGATTCCGTCAGTTTGGAAGTGAACATGCGGACATTATCCCGGTATTCCCCGGGGGCAAAAGGCTCATTCATACTGTAGCCGCCCGAAAATGTCATTTCCACTCCGCAGCAGCCGATCGGCGCATGATCCACCACCAGGGTATCCGGAAGGCCCAGCACCGAAGTGATCGCGGGAAGATGCGTACAGTACGAACCGGTCGTAAAGCATCTCTTTTTATTTTTCAGGCAGCCGCAGCAGCCCTGCTGTGTAATATCTTTCAGGGTCCCGTCATATCCGGTTACGGACCGGGTCCGAAGCTCCCGGATCTGCGGTTCTTCCTGATTCAGATCGATCGGCATATCTTTTTCTCCGATAATTGATTATTATTACTCTCCTGCCAGATCCGTAAGGATCCGTTTCTTTATTTCCAGAAAACCGGTATGGAACAGCCGGTTCTTTTTATCTTCACGCAGGAAATCTGCGGGGATCTCGTCCCGTACGGAAGCGGGTTTGTCCGAAAGGACATAGATCCGGTCCGAAAGCAGTACCGCTTCTTCGATGTCATGGGTGATCATAAGGATCGTCAGCCCGAGTGTGCCGCTGACGTCGATCAGCCACTGCTGGAGCTTTCCCCTGGTGATCGAATCCACTGCGCCGAAGGGCTCATCCAGAAGCAGGATATCCCCCGACGATAAAAACGTTCGCAAAAGGCTCGCCCTCTGCCGCATGCCTCCGGACATCTCTTTCGGATAACTGTCTTCATACCCTTCCAGCCGGAAGATCTTAAAATACGGCCGGGCCTGCTCTGCGGCAGCCTCCTTCTTTGTTCCGGCGATCTGAGCGGGCAGGATGACGTTGTCCATGCAGGTCTTCCAGGGAAGGAGCAGGTCTTTCTGCTGCATATATCCGATCTTTCCGTTTACCTGTACTTCCCCTCCGTCCGCAGCCAGGACCCCGGTCAGGATATTCATAAGCGTGCTTTTTCCGCAGCCGCTCGGCCCGAGCACGGTAACATGCTCTCCTTCCCGCACGGTAAGGGAGATATCGTCCAGGACCCGCACATCTTTGAACTGCTTCCGGACGTTTTTCAGTTCCAGTTTGATTTTCGCTGTATCCGTCATACGCTCTCACTCCATCGAACGGTCTTTTTCCGGATCAGCCCGAGCAGACCGATCAGCAGAAGACTCAGGATCACTGTAAAAACAACTGAGGCGAAGACTTTATCCAGCGCGTAAGCCTGTTTGGCCCGAAGCATGTACACGCCGATCCCGCGGTCGCCGCCGAGCCACTCCGAAAGAATGGCTGCGACCAGCATCCATGTGACCGCAATGCGCAGTCCGGAAAAGAAATACGGCATTGCGCACGGAAATTTCAAGTGTCGATAGACCTGCCGGCCGGAAGCGTTCCACACCCGGAACATATTCAGAAGGTCCTGATCTGCCTGGGCAAAGCCGTCGGTCAGATTTACCGTGATCGGAAAGAAGCACATCAGCACGACCAGGATGATCTTGGGCGCCATGCCGAATCCGAACCAGATGATCAGGATCGGGGCGATCGCCATGACCGGTACGGTCTGGGAGATCACCAGCAGCGGATACAGCGTCTTTTTGACCGGCGCAAACCGATCCATGCACACCGCGATCACGATCGAGATCCCCACAGAGACTGCAATGCCTGCAGCACCTTCGCCCAGTGTGGCGGCAGCATGATACATGATCAGCGTAAAATCTTTGGCAAAAGCCTTCACCACCTGTCCGGGACCCGGAAGGATATACGAAGGAATATCAAAGATCCGCGTTACAGCCCACCAGATCAGGACCGCCGCCGCAATTGCCGCTATGGGATATATCAGATCGTTCTTCTTTACTTTCATGATCATTCTTCCGGCAGATACTCCGTTGTAAAGGCCCTGTTAACGTCCGCTTCATTTTCGATCAGGTCATTTTCTTCCAGAAAGTCGGCAAACCGCTGCCAGACCGCTTCTTCCTGCCAGCCCCACCGGGGCGCATCTTCCGCATAGCGTTCCGACAGGTATCTCTGTCCTTCCGTGACAATATATTCATCCAGTCCGTCTTCGGCCTTCAGAAGAAGTTCTGCCGCCTCATCCGGATGCTCAATGGCATATTCGTATCCTTTCGCGGTCGCTGCCGTAAAGGCTTTAACCATGTCCGGATCCGCTGCGGCGGCATCCGTATTCGCAACAATGATCGGTGTATAATAATCAAACGCCTCTCCGTAATCACGGACGGGCAGATAGTTGTATTCCACGCCTTCTTTGTCCAGTGCAGTCAGTTCGGCTGCTTCAAAGACCCAGATGAAATCGATCTCGTTCTGCAGGGCAGTCAGGGTATCACTGTTTCCAAGGTCTACAAACCGGATCGAATCGGGATCCACCCCGTTGTCAGCGGCAATGGTCTGTACGATCTTCTGCTCTGTTGTTCCGCCGAAGCCGCCGTAGGTTTTTCCGGACCAGTCTGCAGGCGAACGGATCCCTTTTTCCTTCAGCGATACAAAACCGGAGGTGTTATGCTGGATAATCGCGGCGATGCTGATGACCGGCATCGGATCATCCAGGGAGACTGCATGCAGGGTGTCTTCCGTGTTGCTGATGCCGAATTCGCCCTTACCGACGCCTACGAGCTGGGTTGCCGTACCGTCGTACGGGATCTGGATATCGACCTGCAGCCCGGCTTCTTCATAAAAGCCCAGATCCCTGGCCGCGTAAATACCGGTATGATTGGTGTTCGGCGTCCAGTCCAGAAGTACCGTAACTTTTTTAAGATCAGCGGTACTGCTCTGTGCGGCGGCTTCTGCCGAAGACGGGGCTGTTTCCTTCCCGCAGGACGTGAGCAGGCACAGAACCAGTGCCACCGCAAATACAATCACTGCCGTTTTTCCTGATATTATCTTTCTCATTACGATCTGCCTCTCCTTTTCCAGGTTTTCGTATTCTTTGTCATGTTTTAATTCGGCATTTTCATCGTATTATCCGTGAGAAAAGGTTTCCTGTCCGAGTTCCGGTCCGCCGTACAGTATTTTCCCATAGTCTTCTCCGTTGAGTTTCCCTGCAGCGTCGGCACGGCAGTGCCGGCAATGGCGGAAAACATCCAGATACGGTTCGGCCTCAGCCCTTGCATCCGCTAGCTCCTCACATCCCGGTGCATCCAGATCCGACATTTCGGCCTGCGGGATCAAAGGGATAATATTGCAGATCCTGGCTCCCGCTTCTGCGGTTTTCCGGGCAGTCTCGCCGATATGGCTGTCGTTGATCCCGGGGATCAGGACGGTGTTGACCTTTACCGTCATTCCAAGGGCGGAAGCTTTTTCGATGCCGCGCAGCTGCCTGTCGATCAGGATCCGCGCCGCTTCTTCTCCATAGACCCAACGGCCTTTTAAATAGATCCTTTTATTGATCTTCTCCTGAACAGAAGGGTCCACCGCATTGACCGTAACCGTAACCGTATCAACGTGTACCTCAGCCAGTTCAGGAGCTTTCTCCTCCAGCATCAGCCCGTTCGTGCTCAGGCATTTGATCAGCTCCGGAAATTCCCGGTCGGTAATCTCAAATGCCCGGACGGCATGGTCTGTAGCCAGGGCCTCGCCGGGGCCCGCAATGCCGACCGTCGTCAGTTCCGGACAAAGCTCCAGAGCTTTTTTTATCACGTCTCCGACGTTCTGCAGAGGAAGGATCCCCCTCGTCCTGCCCGGCCGTTCTTCGGAAACGGTGAACATGCGGCTGCAGTACCGGCAGCAAAGATTGCAGGACGGACTGACCGGCAGATGGAGCCTGCCGCCGCCTTCGTTCCCCCTGCCCAGACAGGGATGCAGTTTTCGGAGTGATTCATAAGAATACATGTGATTAATAACCGTTCTGCGGTACTCTGAAACGCCGGAGCCGGTATCCGGCCGCAAACAAAAAATGTGCTGCCGAAGCAGCACACTTTAAAATTCAGAGTTTTTATTCTTATACTCTGAAGCTTCCCTCCGCTGGCATTAACCAGATCAGGTAATAAGGGTCATCAGGAATAATTCCCGGGTTCTCAGCTGCCGCTCCCCTAGCTTCTGTTTTCTGTTTTATTTACTATATCACCGGGCAGGCAGAAATGCAACTTCTGCGTATGCCCTGCCTTCGAAGGATCAGCCTTTAACTTCGACCAGTTCGATCTGGAAATTCAGTTCTTTTCCGGCCATCTCGTGATTTGCATCGAAGGTAACCGTCTTCTCATCTCTCTTCACGATCGTCGCTCCGAAACGGTTTCCGTACGCATTGGTAAGATAGATACGCTCGCCGACGGGAACCTCTTCAATCCCGGGCAGCATGGACAGCTCCACGGTAAAGACCGCGTTCGGATCCGTTTCGCCGTAGGCCTGCGAAGGCATCAGGTGGATCTGGATGCTTTCCCCGACTTCCATATTGGCAACGGCCTCATCGAAGCCGCGGATCATCATTCCGGTACCGCAGACAAATTCCAGCGGCTCGCCTCTGTCATAAGAGGAATCGAACTGTGTTCCGTCATTGAAAGTGCCGATATAATGTGCCTTACAGACCTTGCCGACGTTCTTTCCTTCAATTGCAGGCTGAGAATGACAGCCGGAACACCCGGAGCACCCTCCCGAAGCGCAGTCGTGCCCTTCACAGGACGACTCCGAAGAATGATGGTCGCAGTTTGCTCCGCCCTCTTCCAGGTCGCCGTTGAGATAAGCCTCCACGGCTTCATCCGCACTGCCCGTGATCCCGGGGAAGACAGCGATCCCCTGTTCCTCCAGAGCGTTCCGGGCACCCTCGCCGATGCCGCCGCAGATCAGTACATCTACTCCATGATCGCCCAGCAGTGCAGCCAGTGCTCCGTGTCCTCCATTTTCCGCACGGATGATATTGAGTGCAACTACTTTTCCGTATTCCGCATCATATATTTTAAACTGCTCCGAATGTCCGAAATGCTGAAAAACATTTCCATTTTCCAAAGGTACCGCAATTCTCATCACTATAATTCTCCTGTTTCGTACGAGTTGAGCTTTGTCTTTCTGCACAGGTTTTCCTCACCCGGCGCAGGCCAATTGATTATATCACGGCTTTTCCTTAAATAAAAGTATCTGTCTCTTCCGGTTTGGGATATAATCATAATTAGGAAGAATCAAACCAATCACAGCTGAATCAGAAGGAGATCAAAGAATGAATAATTACAATCTGGACATCCCCTGGAACATCATCGAACCGACCGACCCGCTGGGATCCGAAATGGTGGATGTAAGCAATGTGATCCGAAAATGGCTTAACGTTCCCTACTCATCCCTTTCCTCAGGCCAGGTTCTGGATATCTATCTGCCGGCGGAAGGGAACGGACCGTTTCCAACCTATATCTTCATACACGGCGGCGCCTTTATCGCCGGCGACAAGCAGGACGTACAGTTTCTCCTGGCTGCAGACGGTATCAACCGCGGTTATGCAGTGGTATCCCTGGAATACCGGAAAGGGTTTGAAAGCAAGGCACCGTGCGGTCTCTATGACATTAAGACAGCGATCCGTTTTCTGAAAGCACACGCAAAAGACTACTGCCTTGACCCGGATCGTTTTGCGCTCGGCGGTGACAGCGCCGGGGCGTACTATGCCGTATTTGCAGCCGCAACAGCCGGAATTCCTGCTTTTGACGGCCCTGATCCTCTCTTTTCGGAAATATCCGGCAACGTTAAAGCCGTAATTGCTCAATGCGGCTGTTATGATCTTCTGACCCTGACTCCCCCTCCGGAAGCCGAAGCCGCCGCTCCGAAAGAATTTGTTCCCGGAACCATTCCGATCAACCTGATGTCGATCTACGTAGGTGCAAATCCGAGACTCTTTCCGGATTTAGCTGTCCTTCTGAATCCGATAACCTATATAACCGGGGAGTTCCCGCCCACTCTGATACAGGTCGGAAAGAATGACGAGATCGTACCCTGCACGGAATCGGAAAGCCTGGCAAAGATAATTGAAAAGCGCTGCGGCAAAGACCGCGTCCGTTTCCAGGTCTTTGACGGATGGAATCACTGTGCGCTCAACCGCATCGTTACTCCCGACTGGTTCATGAACGCCAATATGGACCGGGTATTTGGTTTCCTGGATGAAATCCTTTGATTCTGTTTTCTGAACAGCATGTTTTCCGTCATGCCTGTTGCATAAAGGAAGCCTTTCCATTGAAATGATGTGCAATTCGTCTCAAAAGGATGAAGCTTCCGGTTTTGCGGTCAGCGCCTTCAGTTCTTTGATTTCTCTTGCCAGCAGGATGGAACACATGACTGCGGATCCGGCATCGCTCAGGATGAAGGAATACATGATCCCGTCGAGCCCGAAAAAAGCTGGCAGGATCAGCATCAGCGGGACCATGAAAAGCACCTGTCTGGAGAGCGATACCAGCATGGAAAGCTTCGGTTTGCCGACTGCCTGGAAATAAGAGTTTGCGGTCATCTGCACGCCCATAACGAAGGCCAGGATCGTCATCCGCTTCAGTGCGCGGACGGCAAATTCCCTGTACAGGGGATCTTCCTGTCCGAAGATTGCCATGATCTGGGCCGGAAAGATCTGTATGGCAAGCACTCCGATCACTCCGATCATGGTCGTCACGATAATGCAGATCCGGATCAGCTGTTTGACACGGTCATATTTCTCTGCGCCGTAATTAAAGCTGAAGATCGGCTGTGCCCCGATGGCCGTTCCCATGATCAGGGACATCATGATCATTATGATCTTCATCGATATGCCGAGGACCGCCAGGGGGATCTCCGGCCCGTAGGCTGACTGCGTTCCGTATCTGACGGCCTGATTGTTCATAATGACCTGTACGGCAAGTCCGGCGATCTGCGTCGCGAAGGACGGCAGTCCCAGTATGAAAATGCTCCGGATAATAACAGGGTTCGGCTTCAGGTTCTTCAGCCGCAGGTTCAGTGTCCGGAATCTCCGCAGATAAAGAAGTGCTACGATCATAGTCAGGAACTGCCCGATGATCGAAGCCAGGGCCGCACCTGCCACCCCCATTTCCAGAGGGAAGATTAATACATAATCGAGAATGACATTCAGGATCGCACCGGAAAGCATGCTGATCATGGCATATCTCGGATTTCCGTCCGCACGGATCTCGTCATTGACGACGATCCCGATCATTACAAACATGGTGCCGACCGTATAGATCCTCGCATAATCGACCGCGTACGGAAGAATGATCTCGGTCGCACCGAAAGCTTTTAACAGCGGAACAAGAAAGATCTGTGCGATGACGACCAGGATCAGTCCGGCCGTGACTGCGAGCATCAGCCCATTGCCGAGGGTCCTGTCCGCGCGCTCCTGGTTCTTCCTCCCGAGGTTCAGTCCGACGTTGGCCGCGGTTCCGATCGAGATCATCAGCCCGATCGCCAGAAAGACCGTCACAAAAGGAAAGGTCACATTCGTCGCACCGTTGCCGAGATATCCGATCTTCTGGCCGATAAAGATCTGATCTACCATATTGTAGACAGAATTGACCAGCATGGATATGATCGATGGCAGCGCAAACTGCCGAAGCAGTTTCGGGATCGGCTTTATTCCGAGAATGTTTTCCATTAATAACTCCCATTCGGACTGAATCTTCTTTTTATCTTATATGCTTTTAAATAAAAAGAAAAGACCGAATCCGCTTTCACGGATTCCTTGACGGCTTCAAATGCGAAGAATTATAATCATGAATACACAATTCGGATTCTGTCGGATAAAGACAAAGCGCCCGTAATGCGCAGAAAAACTATGACTATGAATAAAAAAGAGATAAAAACCATCGAAGATCTTTCCCTAAACGCATGGCCTTCCCACCAGATGCAGCTGTACGACGGCTGGATCCTTCGGTTTTCCCACTATTACACACACCGCACAAACTGTGTAGAACAAATTGGAAATGCACAGATCCCGTGGGACGACAAGATACAGTATTGTGAAAAGATCTACCGGCGCTGGAATACGCCCTGTATTTTTAAGATCACTCCCCTGACGGATCCGGCTTTCGACGAAAAGCTGGAAGGGCTCGGATACCATATTGAACATGTAACCGATGTCATGTGCTGCAGTCTGGGTGACCCCGCGCGGTATCCGGTGCATGAAACGGTTCAGATCGAACAGCGGATCTCGGACGAATGGATCGACGCACTCTTTTCGATCAAGGAAAACGCGACCGTAACGCACTTAAAGATCGTTCCGTCCATGTATGCGGCGATCCCCAAAGACGTTCTCTGCGCAGGGATCCGGCAAAACGGCCGGATCATCGCAACCGGACTGGGGATATTGGACCGGGATCAGATCGGTATCTACGCGATCAACGTGGATAAAAGATTCCGGAGGCAGGGTCTCGCCCGGAAGATCTGCGAATCTCTTCTTGGCAAAGGTCTGAAGAATCCCGGGATCGGGAAAGCCTATCTGCAGGTCATTGCTGACAATACGCCGGCGATCTCCCTTTATGAATCCCTGGGGTTCAAAAAAGCGTACCAGTACTGGTTCCGCGTAAAAGAACTGTAAATCCCGGAAATTATACCATGAACTGCCTGCTGATCTTTGATCTGGACGGCACCCTCTGGAACTCCTCCGAACAGGTTGCCGAATCCTGGAATGTCATTTTAAATCAATACGCTCCGCAGCTTCCCCCTTTCACCGGGGCAGATATCCGCTCCGTCATGGGCAGGACCATGGACGAGATCGCGGACCTGCTCCTTTCGGATAAGGATATCCCGGACCGGAGGGCATTGTTTGCGCGCTGTGAGGAATACGAAGTCGAATACATTTCGGAGCACGGCGGGGTACTTTATCCCGGCGTAGAAGAAACGATCCGAAAACTGCATCAAAAAGGATATAAGATGTCTGTCGTCAGCAACTGCCAGCGCGGATACGTCGGCGCCTTTTTTACTTCGATGGATCTGGGGAAGTATTTCTGTGATCTGGAGGAATGGGGTAATACCGGCCTGTTAAAGGCCGATAACATCCGGCTCGTCATGGAGCGCAATCACTTTGAAAAAGCCGTTTATATCGGCGATACCGCCGGCGACGAAGCCTCAGCTCATGAAGCCGGCATTCCTTTCATTCACGCTTCCTACGGCTTCGGCTCCGCCGTTTCTCCGGAAGCGGTCATTGACTCTTTCGGCGATCTGCCGGAAGTTCTGTCCAGAATCACCGCATGAAACGGATTTCCGTTCACGTAAATGCGGGTATACAACTTTTATGCTTGTACTTTCGCCAAAACGTGATAGAATAGATGGATAGATTTCTTTTTCAGCGATCTGACATTTTAATAAAACTCCTGCGGTTATTGGCTAGTATTTGAGATTGATTATGCCGTGGAACTTTTTTTTTCGGAAAAAAGAAAGCGGTTTTTTCTGTTTTTTCCTATATTATTTCCGCGGGACGAAAGGGGGAAGTAGCTGATTTGGCTCGATACATTGTTAAGCGTATCATTCTCGCTATACTGACGGTCTTTATCATCGCTGCGCTGACATTTTTTCTGATGCACGCAGTTCCTGGCGGCCCGTTCAATAGAGAAAAAGCTCTGAGCGAAGCTACCATCAAGTCACTGAACGAACGTTATAATCTGGACAAGCCTCTTCCGACGCAGTTCCTGCTCTATGTAAAAGAGCTGATGCGCGGTGATTTCGGTGTAAGTCTGAAGAACGGCCGTGAGATCTCGGAGATTTTCAGGGAATCGTTCCCGATATCCTGTAAACTGGGATTGATGGCGATCGCAGTGGCCCTGCTGATCGGGACATTCCTGGGCAGTCTGGCCGCTTTGATGAGGAACCGGCTGCCGGACCGCATCATCATTTTTCTGACGACGCTTTTTACATCCATACCAAGCTTTATTTTGGCCACGTTCCTGCTACTGATCTTCTGCATACTGCTGGGATGGGTCGATGTATGGAGCGCAGACAGTCAGAATTATATTCTGCCGGTCATCGCACTGGCGGCTTATCCTATGGCTTATACCACGCGTCTGGCCAAGACCAGCATGCTGGATGCCTTAAGCCAGGATTATATCCGTACGGCAAAGGCCAAGGGCGTTAAAAAAGGTGCCATTATCTTCAAGCACGCCCTCCGCAACTCACTGATCCCGATCATCACCTATGCCGGTCCGCAGATCGCTTACATCATCACCGGCTCCATGGTCGTCGAAACCGTATTTACCATCGGCGGTATCGGCAGTAAATTTGTCAGTGCCATCAACAACAGGGACTACACCCTGATCATGGCGACGACGATCTTCCTGGCGGTCCTTATGGTCACGGCTACGCTCATCTGCGACATCGTTTACAAGGTCGTTGATCCGCGTATCAAATACGAGTAAGGAGGCTGACTATGGAAAAACAGGCTTATGATCCGAATCAGACTCCCAAAAAGCAGATCCTCAGTCTGCAGATAGATCTTACGAAATTTGAAAAAGCAACAGACGAAGAAAAGCGCCAGCAGGACGTTATGAGTGAGAGCACGACCTTCCTTAAGGATGGTATGCGCAAACTCCGCAAAAACAAGCTGGCCATGTTCGGCATTATCGTCATTATCCTGATCCTGCTGACGATCGTCGTCGCACCGGCCGTCGTCCCCTATGGTTATGAGGAGATCCTTTCCGTAGAAGGCAAACGTGATAAGGGTGCCAAGAATCTGGGCCCGCTCCAGTACAGTGACGCCGAAAAAGCTTATATCGAAAAAGGCGGAAGCCGTTTTCCGCATCTTTTCGGGACCGACGAGCAGAGCCGCGATTACTTTATCCGTGTCATCTACGGAACACGAGTTAGTTTGTTCGTAGGCTTCTTCGCCAGTATCATCGTCCTGATCATCGGCATGCTGTACGGCAGTATCTCGGGGTACGCCGGCGGAAAGGTCGATATGATCATGATGCGTATTGTAGACGTCATCTATTCGCTGCCGGATATGCTGATGGTTATCCTGCTCTCCGTTGTACTCGGGAGCGTGATCAGCCTGCCGAAGGGTTCCTTTATCGGCAACATGGGATCCAATATGCTGTCCCTGTTCATCGTATTCGGCGTATTATACTGGGTCGGAATGGCCAGACTGATCCGCGGCCAGATCCTCTCCATTAAAGAGAATGACTACATCCTCGCGGCAAGATCGATCGGTGCAAAGCCCAGCCGTATCATCCGCAGGCATATCCTGCCGAACTGCCTGTCCGTTATCATTATTTCAACGGCATTGCAGATTCCTTCCGCGATCTTTACGGAAAGTTATCTTTCCTTCGTCGGCCTGGGCGTGCAGGCTCCGATGCCCTCGCTCGGATCTCTGGCGAACGCAGCCCGCGGCGGACTGGCTTCTTATCCCTATAAACTGGTCTTTCCTGCGATCATGATCTGCCTGATCGTTTTAAGTCTGAATCTGATCGGCGACGGACTCCGGGATGCTTTTGATCCGAAATTGAAGAGGTGATGATATGGCTGAATATGAACATCTTTTAAGTGTACAGGATCTGCATACATCATTTACCACAGATAACGGTACGGTCTCGGCCGTAAACGGTATCTCCTTTGATCTGGATCACGGAAAAATACTCGGCATCGTCGGCGAATCCGGATCCGGCAAATCCGTTACCGCCTATTCCATCATGCAGATCCTTGCTGATAACGGAAGCATTTCCGGAGGAAAGATCCTTTTCAAGGGCGAAGATATTTCAAAATGGTCCGAAAAGCAGATGTCCGGCTTCCGCGGACAAAACTGCTCGATCATCTTCCAGGATCCGATGACCAGCTTAAACCCTGTCTTTACCATCGGCAACCAGATCTCGGAAGCGATCCGCCTGCATACCGATAAAAAAGGAAGTGAGGTTCACGACCGCGCGGTCGAACTTCTGACCCTGGTTGGCATCAACGAGCCCGAAAAAAGGCTGAAGCAGTATCCTTTCGAGCATTCAGGCGGTATGCGCCAGCGTGTTATGATCGCTATGGCCCTCGCCTGCGAACCGGACATTCTGATCGCAGACGAACCGACGACGGCTCTTGACGTTACCATCCAGGCGCAGATCCTGGAACTGATGCAGGATATCCAGCGCAAACTCGGCATGGCCATCATCATGGTCACGCACGATCTGGGCGTTATCGCCGAGCTTTGTGATGAGATCATCGTTATGTACGGCGGCCGCATCTGCGAACGCGGCTCGGCGGACGAGATCTTTTACAACCCGAAGCACGAATACACCAAGGGGCTTTTAAAGAGTATTCCAAGAGAATCCGGAAACAAAGAACGGCTGGTCCCGATCTCCGGTACGCCGATCAACATGCTGAATATGCCGAAAGGCTGCGCGTTCTGCCCGCGGTGTGAGGAAGCGATGAAGATCTGTCTGGAAGAGATCCCGGAAGAGATCGTGATCAACGGGGAGCATAAAGCGGCCTGTTGGATCAATATCAGGGACAGGTTCAGGGACGCCGCTTCGGCTGAGGAAGAAAAAGAAAGCGAGGTGACAGCAGGTGAGTGAACATTTACTGGAAGTCGAACACCTCAAACAGTATTTCCCGATAAAGACCGGTTTTTTCACCACAAAGCCCTTAAAGGCCGTCGATAACGTTTCTTTCACGATCGATCACGGTGAGACGCTGGGACTGGTCGGAGAATCCGGCTGCGGCAAAACGACCGTGGGCCGTACGATCCTGAGACTCTATGAACCGACCGGCGGCGTGGTCCGCTTTGAAGGCGAAGAAGTGACCGATAAGAACATCCACTCCCTGCGCAGACAGATGCAGATGGTCTTTCAGGATCCCTACTCTTCACTGAACCCGAGAATGACGGTCGAAGATATTATCGGTGAACCGCTGGACGTACATAATCTGTATTCCAATAAAAAAGAGCGCCGCGAAAAGATCCTCGATCTGATGAACACGGTCGGTCTGAACGCCGAACATGCGACACGTTACGCACATGAATTCTCCGGCGGACAGCGGCAGCGTATCGGGATCGCCAGGGCGCTTGCCGTAGATCCGAAATTCATTGTCTGCGACGAACCGGTCAGCGCGCTGGACGTTTCCATCCAGGCCCAGGTCATCAACATGTTTGAAGATCTGCAGGCGAAACTGGGTGTTGCCTACCTGTTCATTGCCCACGATCTTCTGGTCGTCCGTCATATTTCCAAAAATATTGCGGTCATGTACCTCGGTCACATGGTTGAAGCAGCGGAATCCGATGAACTGATGACTCATCCGATCCATCCTTACACGCAGTCCCTTCTGTCTGCTGTCCCGATCCCGGATCCGAAGATCGCCCGCCAGAAGCAGAGGATCATGCTCGAGGGTGATGTACCGAGTCCGCTGAATATGCCGACCGGCTGCCCGTTCCGCACGCGCTGCCGCTTCGCGACCGAAAAGTGCGCTGAGGAATGTCCGGAGCTGACCGATCGCGGAGGCGGCCACAAGGTTGCCTGCTGGAATCATTAACATACCGCTTATAACTGTACTTCTGTACGGTTGTAAAATAATAAAAAACAGTCTGAAATAAACAGACAATTTTCCAAGGAGGAAAGAAAAATGAAAAAAGTACTTGTTGTTTTACTTTCTTCTGTCCTCGCCTTATCCATTGCCGGATGCGGCTGCGGAGAGAAGAAAGGAGCAGACGCTGAAGTGGATCCTTCCGTTGCTGAAGGTTTCATGACAGAGGCATTCATCGACCCGGTTGCCGAATGGCCGGAATACGATGAAATGATCACAGAGATCAAAACCGAGACCGATATGGCAAAACGTACCGAGCTGATGCATAAGGCAGAAGACGTTCTGATGTCCAACTATGCCGTTGTTCCGATCTACTACTACAACGACCTGTACATGCAGAAAGACTACGTTTCCGGCATTTATGCAAATGCATTCCAGACCAAGTTTTTCCTGTATGCGGAAATGAGCAACGGTTCCGATACTCTTCGTCTGAACCTTGCTTCCGAACCGGATTTCCTGGATCCGGCCCTGAACAGCTCTGTAGACGGTGCCTGCCTTGCGGCAAACTCCTTCTCCGGTCTGTATACTTATGACGAAGAAGGCAAAACCGTTCCGGCCTGCGCAGAAGGCTACGAAGTATCCGAAGACGGTCTGACCTACACCGTTACCCTGAAAGACGGACTGAAATGGTCTGACGGTTCTGATCTTACCGCAGAAGATTTTGTTTACAGCTGGAAGAGAGCAACCGATCCCGCTACCGCAGCAGACTATGCTTACATGTTCTCCGGATTTGACGGATATGTAGAGGGTGAGACCACCGACCTTAATGTAAAGGCTCTGGATGATACTACTCTTCAGTTCGTTCTGAACGCTCCGTGCGCATACATGGAAGACCTTATGGCATTCCCGACTTTCTACCCGGTACAGAAAGCCTGCGTTGAAGCAGGTGCTACTCCGGATTCTCCGGGAGCATGGTGCCAGGATGCAGGTTTCGTTTCCAATGGTGCTTTCGTCTGCACCGGCTGGAACCATGACACATCCATGACTTATGAAAAGAACCCGTACTTCTGGGATGCTGACAACGTTAAGCTTGAGAAGCTTGAGTTCATGCTTTCCGCAGACGATACCGCGATCTATTCTGCTTACAACGCCGGAAACGTTGACTTTATCGACACCGTTCCGACCGACGAAGTTGCAGGACTGATCGAATCCAAGAACCCGGAATTCTACGTAATCGACGCACTCGGAACCTACTATGTTGCCTTCAACGTAAATTCCGAACTGTTTGCAGGCAAGACTCCCGCACAGGCAACCTGCATGCGTATGGCGATCTCCATGCTGATCGACCGTGACTACATCGTTGAGAACATTGCCCAGACCGGACAGGTTATCGCTACTTCCTACATCCCGCTCGGCATGATGGACGGCAACGGCGGCGTCTTCAAAGATGATCCGGAACAGGGATACTATGATGCCTATGCGATCAACAACGATCCGGAAGGAACTATTGCAAAAGCCCGTGAGCTTCTCGAAGCAGCCGGCTACAAGTTCGGAGAAGACGGAAAACTTTCCGCAGATACTCCTATCTCAATTGAATACCTGACCAATGAGTCTTCCGCTCATATCGCGATCGCAGAAGCGATCCAGGCAGACCTTTCTGCCGTCGGCATCGATATCTCGATCGCTCAGCAGGACTGGAACGTATTCCTCGAGGAACGTAAGAACGGCAACTTTGATATGGCTCGTGAAGGCTGGATCGCAGACTTCAACGACCCGATCAACATGCTTGAAATGTTCTTCACCGATTCCGGCAACAACGATCCGCAGTACGGACGTACCGCGACCGCGGAGGCTGCAGAATAATACCTGATACTTCACATTTCAAAAAAGCTCCCGGTCCCTGCGGCCGGGAGTTTTTAAAAACCGGGGGCACTTCAGTCTGCGCTTTTTGCCGCAGGCAGAAGTGTCCCCGTATGTAATCTGAAATGTTTTAGAGCGTCCCTGCTGATCTTATCCTTCCCAGGGCCGGATCCGGTACTTCGCCCCGATCTTCCTGCAGATCTCAGCACACTGCTCTTCCTGCTCCTTTGTGATCGTGGTATCCACGGTCGAAAGCACAACATTCGGAATGATCCCGACACATTCCTCCGCAAAAGCCAGCATCGCCTCGAAGGACTGTTCGCCGAATCTGGGCCGCACCAGGGCGAGATAATCCTCCTTGTCCGGCGTATTCAGACTGATCGAAACCGTATCGATCAGGCCTTTCATCTCCGGTACGATATCCCTTTCGTTGATCAAGTTTCCGAGTCCGTTTGTATTCAGGCGGATCGGCTTCCGATAGGTCTCTTTTATATATTTCGCAGTATCCAGGAGCAGATCGATCCGCTCGGTCGGCTCACCGAACCCACAGAAGACCACTTCGTCATATTTACTCATATCCCGGTTCTCAAAAGCGGCTTTGACCGTTTCGAGATCCGGCTCCTCCTTCAGCCAGAGAGAATCCGATTCGCCCACTTTGTCCATCGTCTGGCGCAGACAGAAAGTGCAGGCGCAGGGGCAGCGGTTCGTGAGGTTGACATAAATATTGTTATGTACTTTGTATAAAATGTTGTTCATGAAATCTCCTCTTTTCTGAACGCTTTATTTATCAAAATAGATCCCTCCGGCTTATTCCGGTTTCAGTTTGCCCAAAACCTCCTCAAAGCACAAACCGTCGGTAGCCGGGATCTGCAGTTCGATGGATCGCCGGATGCATTTTTTCACAAAGGCTGAAGCCCGCCGGACCGACTTTCCGAAATCCACCCCGTTCACGGCATCTGCAGCGATAACAGAAGAAAAGACGTCTCCTACACCGCTCCTCTGCTCGCCGATCTGATGCTGACGAAGAATGACCGGCTCATCCGTGCCGTCCGAGCAAAGGTTGGCCACAAACTGCCCCTGATGGATCCCGGTGATCACGATCTTTTCCGGCCCCAGCTTTCGCAGTTCGGAAAGAAGCCGTTCCAGTTCTTTTCCGGTCCATTTTCCGTCATGATACGGAATATCCGTCAGGATACAGGCCTCGGTCAGGTTCGGCGTAATAATGTGCGAGCGGCGGACAAGGTCTCTCATCGCACAGCACATTTCTTCTGTGTAGCTCGAATATGTCCTTCCGTAGTCGCCCATTACCGGATCGACGCAAATGATCGTATCTTCTGTTGCAAACTCATCCAGGAAACATCCGACCATTTCAAACTGCTTGGCAGATCCGAGGAAACCGGTAAAGATCCCGCTGAACTGCAGCTCCAGCTTTTTCCACTCCGCGGCATACGCCTCAAAATGCCTGGTATAATCATCCAGGAAAAAGCTCGGAAAACCGGTGTGGTTGGAAAGGATTGCCGTCGGAAAAGCGCAACACTGCACTCCGAGCCTTGAGATGATCGGGATCGATGCCGCCAGGGAACATCGGCCGAATCCGGTCATGTCATTGATCGCTGCGATCTTTTTCTGACGGTTATGATCTGTCTGCACGTTTTACCTCTCCTTTATGATATCCGTAATTCTTTGCCAGTCCGGTCCGGGCCAGCAGGTTTCCCAGCAGGTAAAAGGCGGTCATTCCGACAAGCCCTTCAACCGCAAGCCCGGGGGTCTGAAGTACTCCGGTCGTCCAGGACCCGTACAGGACCGATCCGCCGATCACATAGCCGGCGATCATTTCCATTGTGGCAATTGCTGTCCCGAAAAATACAGAAGGCGATGACAGCCGGATATTTCCCTGTATCTTCCCGCTCCACGCTATTCTTCCGCAGAGCCAGCCCATCAGGGTTTTGATGATCAGTGTCGGAACGGTCCATACCGGAAAACTGGTCAGATCCGCCAGCGCCGAACCCAGTCCTCCGGCCAGTGCTCCGGCCTTCGGTCCGAGAAAGACGGCCGTCAGAAGGATCATTGCATTGCCGAGGTGCGCATAACCGAGCGGGATCGGCACCTGAAGGACTCTGGTGCTGACAAATACCAGGGCGATGCAAAGGCCGATAAGCGCCGCCGAGTCCGCTTTCCGGCTGCTGTTTATTCTCTCTTCCATTTCGCATCCCGTCCTTTCTGTAATCCGAATCTGCATCATTTTAAATTCAGGAAAACAGGATCAGCCGGATGCAGTTTATTTATTGCGAAGTATAAGCTCTCTCTGATTATGCGTAAATGTTCAGTTTTGATATTTTTTATAAGGTCAGATTTGACATAAAATCTTTCTGCCGAAGTGCAGGAAAGATTCAGCGTGTCAGATCCCGGACCCACTTATAGGAATTGCAGTAAATGGAATTCGGAATGCATTTCAGAAGCTGGTCCGATTTCAGGATAAAGAAGGTGACGACCGGCGACCAGCCGAAGACAAAGGCACTTAAATAAGCGAAGGGGATCGTCCAGCACCAGATACCGATATTATCGATGATCACCTGATACCTTGGATTTCCGCCTCCGGCGATGATGCCGCCCTGAACGGGGTATTCATAGATACTGCCCATGATCGTGATCCCGAAAATGATCAGGAAAGAAAGCGTAAGTTCACGGGTCTCACCGGAAAGAACATATAAATTTACAATAAGATTGCGGCAAAGCAGGATCACCGTTCCGGAAGCCACGCCGATCGCTAAAAAAGCCAGCTGGAGCGTGATCGTGAACGGTTTGATCAGTTCCCTTTTGCCGCTGCCTACGGTTTTTCCCATCGTAACCGAAGCCGCGGCTCCGCAGGACATTCCAAAGGAGCCGATCAGCTGGGCAAAGATGAGCGCGATGCTGTTTGCAGCGATCGCAGATTCGCTGATGTGTCCGAGGATCGCGGTCTGACAGGCCTGCCCGAGTCCCCAGATCGCACCGCTGACCATGACCGGGACCGCGGCTTTTGCAAAGTCACCGAAATAGGTCAGATCCGTATGGATCAGGTCGCTGACCGTGGTATGCAGTTTTTTGTCTATAACCAGAATATAGACCAGGATCGTGATCAGTTCGACGATCCTGCTGGTAACCGTCGCGACCGCCGCACCCTTTATGCCCAGTTCCGGCGCACCGAAATTCCCGAAAATAAAAATATAATTCAGGGTCGCGTTGATCACGATCGTAAAGGCGGACATAACGGTTCCGATGACCGCGCTTTCGACAGCCTGCATGGAGAACATCAGGGCCGATGACATTCCGAAGATCAGATACGTCCAGCACATGATCCCGAGATAATCGCAGGCCAGGTCTACGAGGGCCGCGTCGTTCGTAAAAAGAAACAGAACTTTTTCCGGGATGGCCGCTGTAACGACCGTAAAAAGCAGCCCGGCTCCGATGCCGAATTTGAGTCCGATCGACATGACTTTTTTGATCGGTCCGGTCTCCTTTTTGCCCCAGTACTGGGATCCCAGGACCGAGACCCCGGCACCGATACCGATGGTGATCTCATGGAGAAGAAACTGGATCTGATTGACCAGGGCGGCCGCTGCCATGGTCTGCTCGCTGTAGCGCCCGAGCATGAAGTTGTCGACCAGGTTGACGGCCAGGGACAGGAGCGTGGTCAGTGAAAGCGCAATCAGCAGCGGGAAGAATTCCCGCAGCATCTGCAGACACTGCTGTCTGGTATCCGTTTCCGATAAGAGCTTTCCGACACGCATTGATATAACTGCTTTCTACTTTTTGGAAGCAAGGATCGAGATCACTACACTGATTGCCAGGAGGAACGGATAAAACAGGAACGGAATAATGGAGATACTGCTGATCCCCGCCAGACTCGCCGCGATCAGAAGCTGCGCCCCGTAGGGGATGATCCCCTGGAAGATACAGGATACCGTGTCCAGAAGCGATGCGACTTTTTTCGGCGCGATCTGGTACTCGTCCCCGATCTCCTTGGCGATGGGCGCCGCGATGACAATGGCAACCGTGTTGTTGGCCGTGGCAATATCCATCATGCCGGTCAGAAGGCCGATGCCGAACATGCCGCCTTTTGCTGTCCTGGCGTGTTTGCGGATAAAGGCAAGGATCGCTTCAAAGCCCCCGTATTCCTTCATCAGTGAGCTGATCGAGGCAACAAGTATGGTCACGATAATCGTCTCGAACATTCCGCTGGTCCCGCCGCCCATGGCAAGGAAGCCGGTTGAAAACGTAATGGTTCCGGCCGCTCCGCCGACCAGGAGGAACAGGACGATTCCGATTCCCAGTACCACAAAAACATTCAGTCCGATCAGCGCCAGTACCAGTACCAGGAAATAAGGGATCGCCAGCCAGATATTGAATTCGTAATAGTCCAGACGCGGCGCGGCAGTCCGCATCGTATAAACCGCAAGAATGATCACTGTGGCGACTGCAGCAGGCAGAGCAAGGAAAAAGTTGACCTTGAACTTATCCTTCATTTCTACACCCTGTGTCCTTGTCGCGGCGATCGTCGTATCGGAAATGACAGACAGGTTATCGCCGAACATCGCTCCGCCGACAACAGAAGCGATGACGAGCGGCATGGACAGGCCGGTCGCCTTGACGATCTCTGCCGCAATGGGAACAATTACGGAGATCGTTCCGACACTGGTGCCCATGGACATGGAGATCAGGCAGGCAATAACGAAAATTCCCGGTACCGCCATGTTGTTCGGAATGATATCCAGCATCAGGTTGGCGGTGCTGGAAGCGCCTCCCGCTTCGCTGGCCAGTCCTGAGAAAGCTCCGGCCATCAGGAAAATAAACAGCATGATCACGATATTATCGTCGCCGATGCCTTTGGCGCAGACATGGATCTTCTCGTTAAAACTCAGTCCGCGGTTCTGCGCGAATGCGACGATCAGCGCCAGTCCGAAAGCAATTACGACCGAAATAACATAAAAGCCCATCTGCCCTTCGATCGGTTTGATGTACTCGAAATAGATTCCGCTCCCCAGGTAGATCACCAGGAAGACTACGATCGGCAGCAGCGCTTTTCCATTCGGTTTCCGTTCATTCATGTCTGTATTCTCCTTTTGCATAAGCCGGTTTTGTCCGAATTGCTTATTCGTCTCTTTTTTCCTATTCTACCACGTCTGCATATAGTGAAACAAGAGGACAGATCCGCCCCGGCAGCGGTATCGGACGGGCCGGGTTCCCTAAACCATCCTTTTTGAAACAGCTGCCTTCCATAAGGAAATAATGCTGGACAAGCCCGCTGTTTTAAAGTGTAATACAGATAGAAAGATGTTTTACAGGAGGGATGGGATATGGATCAGTTTCTGAACAAGGCAATTGATATTCTGACGACCTACGGCGGCAAGATCGTTCTGGCGATCGTTGTCCTGATTGTAGGGTATTTTGTAATCAAGTTTTTAAGCAAAGCCTTCGCCAAAGCGCTGGATCGGACCAACCTCGATCCGACCGTTAAGCAGATCGCCAAAAAGGCAGCCAGGATCCTTCTTTATATCATCCTGATCATCGCCGTCATCGAGATCCTCGGCGTAAACATGTCCAGCGTCATAGCGATCCTCGCATCCTGCGGTCTGGCGCTCGGCCTGGCTCTGCAGGGCGCGCTCGGCAACTTTGCCGGAGGCCTGATGATCCTGATCTTCCGGCCGTTTAAGATCGGCGACTATATCGAATCCACCGGTGCGGAAGGCACCGTTTCGGACATCAGCATCTTCTATACGACGATTATGACACTCGACAACCGTAAGATCCTGGTCCCGAACGGCGATCTGATGAATGCCAACGTGACGAACTTTTCTGCCGAACCGAAGCGCCGGATCGACCAGGATTTCAAGATCACCAACGACATCGATGCCGACTTTGTAAAATCCGTGCTTCTGAAAGCAGCTTCCGGGACGGCCGGCGTTTTAGACGACCCTGCGCCGTTTGCCCGGATGACGGCCGTCGACGACGACACCTATATCTTTACCGTACGCGCCTGGTGTGATACCCCGGCATACTGGGACGTCTATTTTGACCTGATCGAAAACTGCAGCAAAGCGCTGGCCGAGAACGATATCGATGACCCGGAAGAAAGGATCGCAATAAGGATGGTGCAGGAATAGTAATCATTAATACTGCAAAAAGGGAATGTCGTTTTCAGACATTCCCTTTTTTGATCCTGTGTTTAACCGATATCCGGTAAAACTCCTTTTTACCGGCTTTGGAAGCAGCCGTCACCGCATTACTTTGACAACGTGATGGTCTTGGTGATCAGAGGATCTGCAGAATAGTCATCATAATCCTCCGCCGATAAAACAAACTCGACCTCTTCAATATCCGTGATCTTGTTCTTTTCAAGCTCCGACGTGGACCAGGACATTGTTTTAAAAGCACTCTTTCCCGGATAAACGATTACATAGAAACTGGGTTCGGACATATATCCGTTTATGGAGGAGTCATCTGTAGAAAGCCTTACCACCTTATCTGTATTATTCACGATATAGATCTCCAGAGTAAAGCCCCAGATATCATCCATCCACTGATCGGTTATAATCGCCGTGATACCATTTTCATCAGCCAGCACGATGTCGGATGCCTGAGCCTCACGGACATATTTCTCTGCTTTTTCCTCTCCGAAAGGATAGATGTGGAACGTTTCTTCCGCTGCCGGATCCGCGCTCCAGTCGTCAGCATCCTGAACTCTTAATTTTATCTCAATATCCGTAAACTCATCGATTCCGTACTCGGAAAGCTGATCCGAATCGAGTTCGATTTCCGCCATGGCTTTTTTCCCTGCAGCAACATCTTCATAGAGATAACCGCTTGCCTCTAGACCGTTCACAAAAATCCGATCGATGGAATATTCGTATTTCATATCCTTGGATTTGTTTTCCAGTTCGACACTGACAGTATATCCCCAATCGCCTTCGGGATCCAGATCGGTGACCGTAACTGCACACTCGTCGTTATCGATCGGTGTAAACGGGGTAAAATCAACCGCTGCCTTAGAGGGTCCTTTATCTGCACTGGAAGAATCTGCACTGGAAGAGTCTGAACTGCTTACTGCCGACAGCGTTCCAGCTCCCTTTTTGGCTTTTTCCGGAAGAACGATCTCAATATCTTCATTGATCACAATATCGGATATTTCCATATCAAAGCCGTCGACTTTGATCTCGAACATGGAAGAAAGATCCACATCTTCGCCGAGATCCTGTGAAGACAGCATTTCTGTAAACATCGCCATAAAGGTTTCTTCCAGCACGGTGGCCAGATCTATTTTCACCGATTTCAGATCCCTGGTCTCTTTGTCAAAGACATACTCAAGATCTGCCATCCCGGACAATTCTATACCGCTGGCCCCGACCAGTTCGCCAAACATCTCACTCATCGTTTCTCCGGAGCTTTCGATCAGTTCCGACATTTCAATGCTGCCGCTGACAATATACTGATCACCTTTTTCCTTGAGTTCGAACGCGGAAGGATCCGGCTGCGGGATCATTTCCTCGGAAATGGGAACTTCTTCGCCGTCGCCGACAGACCAGGAATCGCTCTCCTTGTCATACGAATAAGTAACCAGTTTGCCGTCTTCTTTCATGACATACTGTTCGATTTCGTTAGTTTCATTCTCCCCGTCGAAATTGCCCTCCATGGATCCGACCATGTAAGAATTCTCTTTATCGGTTTCGAAATGAATATCCATCTTCATGTCCTGTGCCATTTCGGAATCCATAGCATTCAGCTTCATGTCAAGGGCAAGAAGCATATCAAATGAGATGGTCTTAACGTCTTTGGAAAGCTCATAGTAGCCGTTTAAAAGGTCTTCCGCCGTTACCTCTTCTTCCGGCTCTTCCGCTGCTTCCGGAGTCTTCTCAGGCTTTGCCTCTTTTTCAGTATCGGCTTTGGATTCTTTCTCGTCTGCAGCCGCGTCTTCCTTTTCGTCTACTTCTTCGATTTCGACATCTTTATCTTTGCCGGAATCCTTAGACTCTCCGCAGCCGGCCAGCAGGCCGACGCACAGGATCGCCGCCAGGAAAACAACAAGGATTTTTCTCCATTTCATTTTTCGAAATCTCCTTTCTGATCCGTGAATGCTCTGTTATTGCTATGATTATTAATTATACTCTATATAATTAATAAATGGAGCATACGGGACTTGAACCCGTGACCTCCACACTGCCAGTGTGGCGCGCTCCCAGCTGCGCTAATGCCCCATAAGTAGTATTTAGTTTATCATACTCCGTCCGTAATGTAAAGAAGTGCTTCACCGGCAGAACTGTCGTGAATTTCGCGGTTAAAAACACCGGCGGCAGAAAGATGCCGCCGGCTCAGTTTTCCCAAACCTGTGTTAGTTACTTTTTCCAGAGGCTGTGCAGGTTGCAGTAGGCGTAAACCGCCTGTACCGTCTCGCCTTCGCACAGTGCAAAGCAGGCCTCCGGCGCATCGCCGGGCTTTAAGCTCTTCCTCTGATTGCCCTTGTCGGTCTGTACAAGGATCCATTCGATATAATGTTCCTTCAGCATCGGATGCTCCGCCTCGCCGACTTTAACGCGGACGATATTGTCCAGGACTTCATAAACAGGAACATGTTTTTCAACCGCGGCATCTGTCGTCCCGGGTATGATCTCCTGCATGGGCTCTCCGCAACATATAACAGGCACGCCCTTATCTTTTACTTTCGCTATGATCTGACCGCAATGAGCACACTGATAAAACTTTACTTCCATGGTTTTTCCCTCCGTAGCCAACACAATCGGACAGTTCCGGTCTGTTTATAATTATTCTGTCAGTATAATTATATGAGATCGGCGAATGAATGCAAGCGGTATTTGCCGCGGATTCTTTCTTTGCTGACTGCTTTCAGGTTCTGTATTTACAGATTATTTGTATTTAACGGCTGTCCCGTATGCGATTACTTCGGCAGCCCCCTGCATCATCTGGGCAGAACCGTAGCGCACCCCGATCACCGCGTCCGCACCGAGCGCTTCCGCTTCGTCCACCATGCGCTTGATGGCGATCTGACGGGCTTCGTTGAGCATTTCCGTGTAGGCGACGATCTCTCCTCCGACCAGTGTCTTCATGCCGGCCATGAAATCCTTGCCGAAATGTTTTGTCTGAACAACAGCGCCTTTTACCATGCCGAGCGCTTCTACTTCCTGACCCGGGATATGATCAATACTTAGCAGCTTCATCTTCTTCTCCTCCTTGGATCTCTCCTATTCTCTGCACCAAAACAACAATTATACAAACAATAATTACGACCGGGATCGCCATCAGCAGGACAAACAGGAACTTCGGCAGAGGTTCGGCCTTGTTGCCCCACAGGATCATCCCGGCAATGAAGGCCATGACCGCGATCATGATCGAAGCGCCGATCAGTGACCCGAACGCCTTTTTACGATGGACATCCGTAAGGTTCACATCCATAAACGTCTTCCCTTCTTTCTCCAGTCTGGCTATCTTTTCGAGACAGGAGTCGATGTCCAGGCGATCCGGTGAAAGCGGTTCTTCGGGTGTTCCGGACCGGAGCAGTTCTTCCGTGATCATCTGGATCTCGTCCAGATCCGCCCGCTGCTTTTCGATATCGCGAAACCGGTGTTCCAGGCACTGCTCCATGGGGATCTCCCCGGAGAAAACCTGGCGGATCTCTTCGATCGGAACATAAAGCTTACGGAGAAACTTGATCTGCTTCAGACGCCGGATATCTTCCTCATGATATTCACGGTATCCGTTTTCTGCCCTCTTCGGTGATAAAAGGCCCTGGTCTTCATAAAAGCGGATGTTCTTTTTTGAAATGCCGACCAGTTCTTCCACATTTTGGATCTTCATGGGTCTTTCCTCCCTGTCTTCAGGGCCTTTATACAGCTTCCACAAGGTGGAAGGTCAAGTGTTTTTGAAAAATTTGTTATTTTTTTCTTAATTCCCAGAAAGCGACCGCACTCGCCGCCGCGACATTCAGGGAATCCACGCCGTCTTTCATCGGAATACGGACTGCCGCATCACAGACATCAATCGTTTCGCTGCAAAGTCCGTCGTATTCCGAGCCCAGGATCACTGCCAGCTTTTCATGCCCGGAAAGCTTTTCCGAATCCAGGCGGACCGAATCGTCTTTCAAGGCCATCGCCGCGGTATAATAACCCATCTCTTTTAGCATGAGGATCCGGTCTTTCAGCGAGATCTTCTCTTCATAAAATGTCCAGGGGATCTGGAAAACATTGCCCATACTGACCCGTATCGAACGCCGGTAAAGCGGGTCGCTGCAGCCTTTGGTCAGCAGCACGCCGTCCATGCCGAGCGCCGCGGCGGACCGGAAGATCGTTCCGATATTGATCGGGTTCATCACCGCCTCCAGCACCACAATCCTCGAAGCACTGCCGCATATGTCCTTTACAGACTGCAGGGGTTTCCGGCGCATGGCGCACAAAAGGCCTTTGATCAGATGATAGCCGGCGATCTCGCTCAAAAGCTCATGCGAACCGATATAAAGCGGGATTTTCTCGAAATACGGATGCAGACGGGCTACGGTTTCTTTCAGAATCCCTTCTTCGCCCACCATTGAGACCGGCTCATACCCTGCTGCAGCCGCCCGTTCGATGACCAGCGGCGTTTCCGCAATAAAAAGACCGGGATCCGGCTCATAATAATGATAGAGCCGGGTCTCCGCGCGTTCATTATACAGGCGGATCTCTTCGGAATTCAGATCGCCGTCTTTCAGATAAATGATATTCACGATGATTGATTACTGACCGCGGATCACTCCCGTGATCTTTTCCTTTGCGCTTTCCACGGTGCTCATGTCGGGGATCATAATATCATTGTCTTCGCCCAGCGTATAACAGTAACCCCAGTCACCTGCACCGTCTACCTGTATGGACTGAATGTCCCAGGCACCTTTTTCAAGCGTGTTTTTGAAAAGCTTTTCCATATCTTCGGCCGTCAGGCTGGTTGCGGTATTGGCGGCAATGATCGAAATGATATCTCTGTATCTCGGAAGCATGGAAGGAGAAGATACCTTGGAAATAATGGCACGGATCACTTCCTGCTGATTCATGCCTCTGGCCCGGTCGCCGCCCGGCAGCTGGTATCGTTCCCTGGCGAACTGAAGCGCACCGTTTCCGTCAAGATAGTTCTCCCCTGCATGGATCTCTACTCCTTCGATCGTGAAATCATAGGGTGAGTTCACCGTAATCCCGCCGATCGAATCCACGATATTGATAACGGAATTGAACCCGACTTTTACAAAATAGTTCGTGTTAATGCCGAACAGGGAATCGATCGTCTGAACGCTGCATTCCACACCATAGCAACCTGCGTGAGTGATCTTGTCCGGATAACTCTCGTCGCCCCACAGATACCAGTAGTAGTCCCTGGGGATATTGATCATCAGGATCTTATGCGTCGAAGGATTTACAGCGATGACCATATTCACGTCCGAGTTGCCCAGATCGGCTACAATTTCATCTGTCCTGGTATCCATACCGGTCAGATAGATCAGGAAAGGATCCCTGGATACATCGGGGACAGCCCGTCCGGTCCGGAAGTTCCCGGAGACTCCGGCAGTTTCGGCTGCTTCATCGGGATTTCTTGTAACGTCCACTGTCCCGAGCAGTTCGGCCCACTCCAGGAATGACGGATCGTTCTCCGTTATCGCCCCGGCAAACGCCGAATTGATCAGGATCGCATCCGAATCATAGTTTGCCAGCCCGTTGATCAGCGGCAGAATACCCTGGAATTCAGCGATCCGCAGCGAACCGCCGCATAATGCTTTGATCTGTTCCAGTGCAAGATCGGTGTTGATTCTGTCCTGAGCCTGAAGAACGCCTACGCTTCTTCCCTCCAGGTCGGCGACAACCATTAAATTATCTGCTTTGCGTACATAAATATTCATCGTCTGTATCGTTGCCGTCTGCTTTTTGCTGGTGGAAGATATCTTGTCCAGGGTAGTATGTACACTGCCCATGAAATAGATTGCCAGCGCCGCGGCAGCACAGAATAGGATACTGAGTACGATACTGGCAATGTTTCTCCCTGATCCTCTGCCGGCAACCAGGATCAGCTGAATCGCTGAGATCAGCACACAGACACCGATCAGTATTCCGAGATATTTCATCGGCAGAACCCGGTTCAGCATCAGGCACATTACAGTAAACGCCGCAACCTCTATCAGCAGAAATATCCTGGCAACAATCCTTGTTGCCCCGCCTTTTTTATAGTTATTGGAAGCCATTTTATTCCTCCCGGTTATTGAACCGTATGATTGTATTCTGTAATTAAAATTCTCTCCTGTTTCGGTTGAGAAATATGAAAGTATACCTGACTATCATACAATGAACTGCCTCCTGTGTCAAAAAGACGCTTAATTCCTGTACTCTCCGCCCTTGTCAAAAGTCCGGCCCGGGAATACAATTCCATTACAGAAGAAGCTCTGCCGGAGAATGAAAATGACGATCGAACGTTTTACCGAAATCGCGGAAGAAGAACTGGCCAGACTGCCCGAATATGTTCATGAGGAACTGAACGGGGGCGTAATCATTGCCCCTGAAATTTACCGGCATCCGGCCAGACTGGCGGATGATCTTTATATTCTCGGGATCTATTCTTCCGACCCGGTCCTCGGGAAACAGATTGTTTTATATTACGGTTCGTTTGTGATCACGATCGGGGACCAGGAAACGGAAGAGCCCTACATAATACAGATACGTGATACGCTCCGTCATGAGTTTCTTCACCACCTTGAAACACGGGCCGGACTCTTTGGGCGGGGAACGCTTGTCGAAGAAGACGAAAACCGAATGAGAAAGTACTTTCTGGCCCATCGAAAGGCCCCGGATGCCCTTCAGATAGAACACCCGGGGGATCTGTCCCGCTGATTACCGTTTTAAAGCATGATAATACTGGCCTGTGAACCGCGCTGTCCTCCGGTATAGCGATGCGACCAGAAACGTTCCGGTTCGCACATGGTGCAGGCAGGTAAGATCTCTATGTTTTTCTCCTGCAGCCCCAGCTGGGCGAAGCGCCACTTAACGATCCCTTTCAGATCCATCCGGTATTTCCCGGGAGCTTCCTTCTTCTCCGCAAAAGGCGACAGATCTTCTCCCAGAAGCGACGTCATGGCTTCCACAACTTCTTCTCCGACTTCAAAACATTCTTTTTCGATCGCCGGTCCGATCGCGGCCCGGATCTTCTTCGGGTCCGCGCCCAGGCTTTCCATGGCTTCCACCGCATTTTTTTCGATATCCGCCGCAGTGCTTCTCCATCCGCAGTGGACCGCCCCGATGACCCCGGCATATTTTTCATGCAGGAGGACGGGAACACAATCCGCGGTAAACACGGCAAGAGGGACATTCCTGCGGTTCGTTACATAGCCGTCCGCATAATACTTCTCCGGAACCGAGGAAGAGACCGGCCGTTTATCTTCTTCATCGACGATAAGCACACGGTTTCCGTGCTGCTGTTTTCCGTATACAAAAGAAACTCCGATGATCCCGCAGGCTTCCAGGAAGATCTCCCAATTGGTCCGGATATTTTCTTCATCATCTCCCGTAGCGATCCCCAGGTTCAGCGAGTGATAAATGCCTTCGCTCACGCCGCATAATCTTGTTGAGAACGCATGTGTGCATGTAATGTTTCCGGCCTGCAGGATCTGCGGCTTCCAGAGATATTTTTTCAGATCGACCTGACCGTCCCGCACGCGGATACCGTCCTTTTCCAGCATTTTTTTCTGAACGTCCCTGCCTCCGAAGGCAAAGGCCCCGCTTAAATAACCTTCCCCGTTCACTACGCGGAAGCAGGGGGTATGCTCCGGATCCGGGTTCACATGAAGGGCATTTCCGACCGCCCTCGACGCACGCGGATTTCCGATCAGAAGAGCGATCCGGCCATAAGTCGATACCCTTCCTTTCGGGATCATTTTTACGGCATCATATACTTTTTTCTTAAACGGAGAAATGATCATACTTTTTCTTTCTCAATAATCTGTTATTTATTTCCGGCAGATCCCGCGGATCCTTTCCTGTTCAGTTTCAGTATCTCATCGATCGTCGATATCGTGGTGAACACCCCGTTGTTCTCTGCAATGATCTCCTTCATCTTCGATAGTTCGAAATAGTTGATATAACAGATAACCGTTCTGTTCTCTCCGTCGATCGCACCATACGAATTCATGATCGTACAGGTCTTGTTCAGCCGTTCTTTGATCGCCTTCACAAGCCCGTCCGGCTCTTTTGTAATGATCGTGACCTGCTTGACGGCTTCGAAACGATCGGTAAAATGGTCGATGATCGCAGTTGCAACGACATAAACAAGCAGGCTCAGAAGGGCTGCGTTCCGGTTGATCAGAAGGAAGACTGCAAGGTAGACGCCTGCGTTGAATGCGATCAGCAGATACGTCATGCTGAAATTCTTGCCTGTAATATCCGATATCTTTTTGATCACAATGTTCGCAAAGATCTCCGAGCCGTCGATACATCCTCCATGCCGCAGGATCAGTGAAAGACCGGCTCCCAGGATCGCTCCTCCGAAGGCCACTGCCAGAAAATGTTCCGTATTCAGTTCAAAAGGAATTCTTTCAAAGAATTCAAGTCCCAGCGTATAGACGACCGAACCGATCAGGGCCTTGATCCCGAACCGTTTTCCGAGGAACACAAAACCGCAGATCATAAAAGGCAGGAAAACAAGGAACACGCAAAGCGAAAGGTTAAATCCGGTCATTTTGCTGATGATGATCGCGATGCCTGCTGTTCCGTAATCGATCGCATCATTCGGGAGCAGGATGCAGGCTACGGAAAAGCTGGCCATGAGCGCGCCCACGATGATCAGTATATAAGCCGGTATTTCATTCAGTCTGTTTTTCATCGCGGCTCACTCTCCTACTCACGGATCAGCTTGTCCTGCTGAAGGCTTTCTTTCTTCCCGTGGATACGGCCAAGCCCGTACATCAGCAGCGTCGCACAAATGAGATTGATCCAGCCGAGGCTTGCTCCGTTGACAGAATTCAGGATACCTATACCGAGATTCAGAAGGCCGATCACGAGAAGCAGCCTGGAGATCCGGTCCAGATGTGCGATCCTGGAATCCGTATCCGAATAAAGATCAAACGGGCCGTATTCTGTCTTCCTGCGGAAATAGATCCATTTTACCATCCGGCCGATGTATTCCGCCCCGGTCTCTTCCATGAAAGAAAGATATCCATCGTCATGGTCACGCATTTCCAGACGTAAGGTATATTCGCCCGGCTCAGTCTTTTCAAATGTGTAGCGGCAGAAGCCGATATCGCAAAGCGCCCATCCGCTCCAGGCCATTTCATTCAGCCAGCGCTCTTCTTTTTCAAAATCCCATGCCCAAAACCATTTATGCAGCGTCTTCTGTTCAGCCATTATTTTTTCCTCCAAGGACCAATTCCCCGTTCGCAACAAGTTCCCTCAAACGTTCGATTTCATTTTTCAGTACTTTCAATCCCTCTTCGGTCAGCTGGTATTCCTTCTTCCGGCTGCCTTCTTCGACCGGGAGAAGGCGGATCCAGCCCTTTTCACTCATGGTGCTCAGGGCACCGTACAAAGTGCCTGCAGCCAGATGCACTCTTCCTTTTGAAAGGTTTTCCGCCATCTGCATGATCCCGTAACCGTGCTGCGGTGTATAAAGAGCCAGCAGGATATAATAGGTGGCTTCTGTTAATACAAGACTGTCTGTCATGATCGTATCTCCGATTATCGTTGTCCGATATATCGTCTCTCGATATATCGTAGCCTGATTATATCGTCTCCCGATATAATCTGTCAAGAGCTTTTTCTTCTTGAATACATTCTCTGTCCGAAAAGAAAGCAGCAGGACCGGTCCTGGCGGTTTTCGCTGCAGCAGATTTCCATACGATCAGCATAAGAAGGAAATAAAATTAGCTTTGGCTAATTTTTTATTGACACTCTCTCCGATCCGTTATATAATTTCCATCGTCGAAAGGCTTGTTTTTTAAGGCAGCCTTTCCTTTTGCAACATGGGTTAGGCAATGCTAATTATTTGCGGAGCCCGTGTTCCTTTTTCATCATTAGTTAGACTTGTATAACCGGAACATGAGGTGAACACTATGATGCCTTTGAATTTGGCAGAAACAGGGCAGGAACAAATCATCAAAAAAGTCGGCGGAACCCCGGAAGTCCGTCAGCATCTGGAGAATCTGGGCTTCCACGTCGGAGGGTCCGTGACGGTTGTGAATACCCTGAACGGCAATGTGATCGTCAAAGTGAAAGAATCAAGAATCGCGCTCAATGGTGAAATGGCCAGAAAGATCATGATTTAATCAGGAGGGAGAAAGATGAGAACGCTGAAAGAAGTAAAGATCGGCGAGACCGTAAAAGTCCGAAAGCTGCACGGCGAAGGCGCAGTCAAACGCAGGATCATGGATATGGGAATCACAAAAGGTGTGGAAGTCTATGTCCGTAAAGTTGCTCCGCTCGGAGACCCGATCGAAGTCAACGTCCGCAACTATGAACTTTCGCTGAGGAAAGCCGACGCGGAAATGATCGAAGTGGAAGAATGAAAACTGCGGATGCACAAAGGAACGGCCCTGCCGCAGTTCCTGGATGCATCATTATTTTAAACAATTGGTTAGCTTAAGCTTACCTGAAAGAGAGGACTTTTATGAATGTAAAGATCGCCCTTGCCGGAAACCCCAACAGCGGCAAGACCACCCTTTTCAATGCCCTGACCGGTTCCAACCAGTTCGTCGGAAACTGGCCGGGCGTTACCGTAGAGAAAAAAGAAGGCAAATTAAAAAAGCATGAGGGAGTAATCATTACCGATCTTCCGGGAATCTATTCCCTTTCCCCTTATACACTGGAAGAAGTTGTCGCAAGAAACTATCTGATCGAAGAGCGGCCGGACGCGATTCTGAATATCATTGACGGAACGAACCTGGAGCGAAATCTCTATCTGACCACCCAGCTTACCGAGCTTGGGATCCCGGTCGTCGTTGCACTCAATATGATGGATGTCGTTAAAAAGAACGGCGACAAGATCAACACCGAAGAGCTCTCCCGGCAGCTCGCCTGCAGGGTGGTCGAGATCTCAGCGCTGAAAGGGACCGGCGTGATGGACGCCGCAGAAGCAGCGATCGAAGCCGCCCATAATACAAAAACCGTACCGCAGCACCGGTTTTCCGGCCCGGTCGAACACGCTATCGCACACATCGAAGAAGCCGTTGTGCATGAAATGCCGGAAAATCAGCAGCGCTGGTATGCCATCAAGGTTTTTGAAAGAGATGAAAAAGTTCTGGAGCGGCTGAAAGTCAACTCTGTCACAATGGAACATGTCGAACAGGACATTCAGGCTGCGGAAAAAGAACTGGAAGACGATTCGGAAAGCATCATCACAAACGAACGATACCTTTATATCGCGGAAGTGATCAAATCCTGCTATAAAAAAGCCAGAGCCGGCAGCCTGACAACATCGGACAAGATCGACAGAGTCGTTACAAACCGCTGGCTCGGTCTTCCGATCTTTGCCGGGATCATGTTTCTGGTTTACTGGATCGCCATGGTCGGTGTCGGATCCGCAGCAACGGACTGGGCAAACGACGGACTGTTCGGCGACGGCTGGCATATGTTCGGCAGAGGGACCAGCGCTTACGAAGCAGACGCGGAAGAATACGGCGATGCGTACAATGTTGTGGATGCATTCATCGGTGCAGATGACTTCATGAACGAGGAAGAAGCTTTGGATGTAGACGCCGTAAAGGCAGCCGCTGCAGAAATAGCGGCAGGCAGTACGGCAGACTATGTGATCGAAGATGAAGAAACGCTGGAGACAGAAGAAGTCACCTTTACCTATGACGAACTGCAGGAAGCCCTTCCTGTGATCGAAAAATATGAAGGCGCAGAACCCGATCCGGCCGATTACGGTGCCTGGGTTCCCGGTGTTCCGGTCCTGGTAGAAAAACTGCTGGATAAACTGAATGCGGCAGACTGGGTGAAAGGCCTTGTCCTTGACGGTATTGTAGCCGGTGTCGGTGCGGTTCTCGGTTTCGTTCCGCAGATGCTCGTCCTGTTTATCATGCTGGCATTCCTGGAAGCCTGCGGATATATGGCTCGTATTGCCTTCGTATTAGACCGTATTTTCAGGAAGTTCGGACTTTCCGGAAAATCCTTTATCCCGATGCTGGTCGGCACAGGCTGCGGCATCCCGGGCGTTATGGCTTCCCGTACGATCGAGAATGAGCGTGACCGCCGTATGACGATCATGACGACGACCTTCATCCCCTGCGGTGCGAAAGTTCCGTTCATCGCGATGATCGCCGGAGCGATCTTCGGCGGATCCACATGGGTCGCTACATCCGCATATTTTATCGGTATCGCGGCGATCGTTATTTCCGGTATCATGCTGAAAAAGACGAAGATGTTCGCAGGAGATCCGGCTCCGTTCGTTATGGAGCGTCCGGCTTATCACCTTCCGACGGTCGGCAATGTGCTTCGTTCCATGTGGGAGCGCGGCTGGTCCTTTATTAAGAAGGCCGGAACGATCATCCTTCTGTCCACGATCGTGATCTGGTTCTTAAGCTATTTCGGAACTGTAGACGGAACTTTCCAGATGTTGGAAGAAGATCAGCTGGATCACTCTATCCTGGCTGCGATCGGCAATGCCGTCGCGTGGATCTTCACCCCGCTCGGATGGGGCAACTGGCAGGCAGCCGTTGCTTCGGTCACCGGTCTTGTTGCGAAAGAGAATATCGTCGGTACCATGGGGATCCTGTATCGTACCGAAGGCGCAACCGTCTGGCAGAATCTGGCATCAGCCTTCACCGGAATTACCGGATTCTCCTTCCTGGTGTTCAACCTGCTGTGCGCTCCCTGCTTTGCGGCGATCGGTGCCATCAAGCGGGAGATGAACAATACGAAATGGACCTGGTTCGCCATCGGTTATCAGTGCGGATTTGCCTATGTCATCGCCCTGATCATCAACCAGATCGGCGGAATGGTCACCGGGAAAGGAAATGTCCTGGGATTTATCGTAGCCCTGATCTTTATTATCCTGATTATTTATCAGCTTTGCTTCAGAAAGTATAAGGAAGCAACGACATATACAAAAGCAGTTCAGTTAAAGTAAAATATTCTACAGAGGCGGGAGGGGATTCACCCTTTCGCCTCTCCCTTCACGAAAGGAGCAGATTCATATGCTGGAATGGCTTGCCGCCAACCTGGGCACGATCATTGTGGTTCTCATACTTGCCGTGGTCGTAGCACTGGTCATCCGCAAAATGGTAAAAGATAAAAAAGCAGGCCGGTCAAGCTGCGGCTGCGGCTGTGCGAACTGCGCTATGAAAGGCTCCTGTCACAAACACTGAATCCTTGTTTCTCTCCCCGGCCGGACATAACCTGTTGACTATTTCTCCGAATTGCAGGATGATATTCAGTAATGTATCAACTTCTGCAAACAGGGAAAGAAAGACAGATGAAAAGGCTCCAAGAACTCTTCCGGGAAGAATCCGGATATAAAATGTTCCTGATCTCCGTCCTTGTCACCGGACTGGGCTACGGTCTGTATAAGGGGATGATCGATAATTATCTGGCAGAGATCGTTTCCATGGGCGAATTCGACCGCGGTGTTGCGGAATTCTTCCGGGAAGTACCCGGCCTTCTGCTGGTACTGATCCTCGCAGTCTTCTACATGTATACTGCCGAGGCTCTCTACAAGGCAGGCGCCGTGATCATGCTGATCGGAATCGCCATGCTGCCCGTCTTTCCTCCTTCCAAGATCCTTGTCACACTGGCGATCTGCGTGCATTCGCTCGGGGAACATATTCAGCTTGGAATGAAAAACACGCTCACACTGGAATACGCCCGACCGGGAAAAGGCGGAGAAGCGCTCGGCCAGCAAAATGCTTTTTCACACATCGGGACGCTTGCCGGCTATGTTTTCGTCATTCTGCTTTTTACTTTCTTCGGCGCAGGCAAGCCCTACAAACCGTTCTTTGCGCTGACGGCCGGTTTTCTTTTTATCGCGCTGATCTTCGCGCTCCGTATCCAGGGTCAGAGCGTGACCGACCGGACCGGAGGCCGCTTTCATTTCGCCCGGAAATTCAAAAAGTATTATATGCTTGAGGTGTTTTACGGTGCGCGGAAACAGGTCTTTCTGACCTTCGGCCCGTATGTCCTGATCCTTTTTTACGGAGCGGACGCAAGAACGATCAGTATCCTGTTTGCTGTATCCGCAGTCTGCTGCTATTTCTGCGCCCCGCTCGTCGGAAAGATCATCGACCGCTTCGGCTATAAGATCGTCATGATCTCGGATACGCTGATCCTCGTGATCGTCTGCTTCTTCTACGGTTTTGCGCATCATCTGTTTTCAATGCATACCGCTTTCATCATCTGCTGCGTGAATTATATCCTGGACTCCGTCATTTCGCTGGCCTCCATGGCTTCCAACGTTTATGTCCAGGATCTTTCGGACGATCCTGAAGAGATGAAGACCACGATCTCGACCGGTGTTTCCGTCAATCACATGATCACGCTGCTGATCGCTCTTTTCGGGGGCTGGATCTGGCACGCGCTGGGGATCGAAACGCTCTTTATCCTTTCCGCGATACTGGGACTGTGCAACAGTGCTTACGCGGCAACGATCAGGACCGTGAAGCGCGCCTGAGGGAGATCTTCTTCAGAATGACAAACGACAGTATCCCGATAAGGATCCCGAGAAACATGCCGGCCAGTACATCCGAAGGAAAATGGACATACAGATACAGCCTGGAAAAACCGATCAGTGCAGCCAGGATAAATGCGGGGATTCCAAAGCGTTTGTTGTACAGAAACAGAATGGTCGCCGCCGTAAAGCTGGCAGATGTATGACCGGAAGGAAAGGAAAAATCTGTCGGGATGCGGATGAGCATCTCAACATCCGGATTGATCCAGATCGGTCGGGCCCTGTCTACGGCTTCTTTTATGAATACATTGCAGAGCAGACCGCTGGCCCCGAGGCCGACCCCCAGTGTAAGGCCGCAGAAACGGGTTTTTCGGATAAAGAGCATTATCACGGCCAGGACGATCCAGATCAGCCCCTTATCACCCAGATGCGTGATCACTGGCATCAGGAAGTCAAGGACTTCACATCGCATATTGGTCTGGATCCAGTCCAGAACTGCAAATTCAAAAGCCTGCATAAATCAGAAAAATATCACAGTCAACCCTAATTCGTATGACAGTATAATTAAATCACAAAACTCCGCTACACCCGTTATCTTACCATTTTGTCCGGGAATGTCCAGCGCAGACCGAAAAGGAACATGTTGACGAATAAAGCTGCATCTGTTATAAACCTCTTGTCATAACACGATCTGAAACTCTCCGAAAACGGACCGATTATAAAAAAACGGTTCCGGACGATTTCTTCACAAACTTATTCTGCGGACCCCGTTGGAAGGATTTGATAACGGCACCATCAAAAAAGGAGCAGGAATTGAGTGAACTGAATCTACAGGAATATATGTCTGCAGGCGTAGAACGGATCGTCAAAGAAGCCGTCCGCGCAACCTTCAGCAACCCTCGCGAAACCGTGTTTATGGGTAAATTTGCGCTGGCATCCTCTAAAGCGACCCGGATCCGCAAAGCAAATGAAAAAGCCGGCCTTCACGTCCCGGCCTTTCTCCTTGCAAGCATTACTTCCAGCTGCAATCTCCACTGTGCCGGCTGTTATTCCAGGGCCAATCACGCGACGCTGGACTGCGAACCGTTAAAACAGCTTACCGCCGCAGAATGGCTCCGGATTTTCAAAGAAGCGGAAGAACTCGGGATCAGTTTTATTTTCCTGCTCGGCGGCGAACCGATGCTGCGCCGCGATGTCATCGAGGCTGCGGGAACGATGCCGAATATCCTCTTCCCGATCTTTACGAACGGAACGTTCATCGATGAAAAATACTATCAGCTGTTCGATAAATGCCGAAACCTCGTCCCCGTCGTAAGCATAGAAGGCAACAGAGAAGAAACCGATGCCCGCCGCGGAGCCGGTGTCTATGACCGGCTGATCGCCAATATGGAGGATTTCCGGTCACGGGGCCTCATTTACGGCGCTTCCGTAACCGTTACCAAAAAAATCTGGCCCGGGTCACCTCGGACGAATATATCGATTTTCTCACTTCTCACGGATGCAGGGCATTATTCTTTGTGGAATATATCCCGGTGAACGAAGAAGAAAAAGCGGCCGCCCCGGATGACGGCGACCGCGAGTTTATTACGGAAAGCATCCGCCGTCTCCGCAGCGAACGGGAGGATATGCTGTTCATCTCCTTCCCCGGCGATGAAAAAAGCTCCGGCGGCTGTCTTGCCGCCGGCAGAGGTTTTTTCCATATCAATTCCCACGGAGGCGCAGAACCCTGTCCTGTTTCGGCCTTTTCCGATATCAATGTTAAAGATACTTCACTGCGCGCAGCGATCGATTCCGGCCTGTTTGCCGCATTGCGGGACGGCCGCATTCTGAATGAAGATCATTCCGGGGGCTGTGTCCTCTATGAAAAGAAAGACCAGGTGGAAGCGATCATGAAGCATCTTTCGGTCTGAATTCATTTGTTAAGAGATATCACTCCTCTTCGCTTTTTGCTTCTTCCCTGCTTTTTTTGTTCTTCTTCTCTTTTTTATTTCCCCTGTTTGCCGCTCTGCGGACCAGGAGGACGATGACCGCGATCACGATCAGCAGCGGGATGATCGCTCCGGCGATAAAGACCATGAAGTTCTCAAATCCGGTCTTGAACGCTGAAATACCGTTATGGAAAGCGTTTACGATCCGCTCGCCCAGACTGCCCGAACCGGAAACCTGTGTCTCCCTTGCTACCTGGCGCAGATAAACGCTCACCGTAGAATAATTGACCAGTGCGTCGTAGCGGTTCAGTGTGGAGGAATTCCATTCGATCTGGTACTCTATATCGGTCAGGGCATTTTCGATCGCGATGATATCTTCCATATTTTCCGCCTGTGAAAGCAGCTCCTGCAGACGTTCCTGCTTGATGCGGAGCGTTTCGAGTCTTGCTTCCGTATCCGCGTACTGTGCACCGATATCTTCCGTCGATTTTGAAATGCTCTGCACCGTGCAGGATCCGCTCGCATTCAGGGCATCCAGAAATGCCGTGTATTTTTCGCTCGGGATCCGGATCGTATAATTGGCATACCTTTCATTGGAATTGCCGTACCCGTAATTCCCGATATCACTGTACTCCACATAGCCGCCCATGCTCTCGGCCAGGGCTTCCAGATCTGCGACTGCCTGATCGATCTGTGCGGTTTCTGCAGAAACATCGGCCCTGTAGATCAGCTTTACTTCGCCGTTATAGGCTTTGTCCGCAACACTTATGCCGCTGCCGGCAGCCGGAGCCGAAGCTGCATCAAGCTCATAGGCTGCTTCTTCCGTCATCGGTTCTTCCATGGGGTAGCTTCCCATTGTATAACCCGTATCCGACGCCGCTTCCTTGTATTCTGCAGCTGCAGGAGCGGCATCCGGAACTGCTGCGGAATTGCGGGCTGAACCACAGGCCGCAAGCATCAGGGCAAGAACAACTGCTGTTATAACTATCCATCTCTTTTTCATAACGATCTCCGTTCTGCCGGAATACCGGCAAATACTTTCTCAGCAAACAGACTTTTATCGGCTCCGGCTTCTGCCGGCTCATTATATATACGTTCCACAGTTCTGATTTTATGGCAGATTATTAAAAAAAACAATAAACCGTCAGTCCAGTGTACTGCCATGTCATATGAATCCGTCTCAAACCGATTGACAGAAATACAGCTACTCCTATATGATAAGTATGAATTATACATAAAAATATGGAGATGCAAAACCTTGAACCCGATCTCAAAAGATAATATCCGATCATTTTTAAACGAAGGTACCTTTGGTCTTGAACTGGAGAGCCACCGAATCACCAGGGACGCCCATCTTTCCCATACTCCGCATCCGTTCCCGGACGACCCCCATATCGTTCGGGACTTCAGCGAGGACCAGCTCGAGATCAATACATCCCCTGAAGGGAGCCCGGAAGCCGTAAGGAAGCAGCTGGCCTTTCACCTGTCCAGGGTCCGGAAAAAACTGGCAGAAATGGAAACACCGGAACTCCTGTGGCCGTTTTCCAATCCTCCCTATATTATGAACGAAGAGGATATCCATATCGCGCAGTGGTACGGACGGGAAAGAGCATCGACTACTTACCGGGAATACCTTGCCGACCGGTACGGCCGGTATAAGATGACGTACTGCGGTATCCATTTCAATTATTCTTTCGGCGAGGCAACGCTGCGGAAACTGGCAGAAGAAGCCGGCGCAGAATACCCGCTCTATCGAAACCGGTTTTATCTGGAGCTGGCCGAAAAAGTCGCGGCCTACGGCTGGCTGCTCGTTGTCCTGATGGCGGCCAGTCCGGTCATCGACCGGTCACTGATCGAACGGGGGAAGACCGGCCGGTCCGCTTTTCAGGGCCTTGCTTCCCCAAGATGCAGCGAATTCGGTTACTGGAACCATTTCACGCCGATCCTGGATTACCGTAGCATACCGGATTACGTCGCAATTATTCAGCAGTATGTCGAAAGCCGTCTGCTGAAAGCCGCCAGAGAACTGTATTATCCGGTCCGGATCAAACCATTCGGAAAATATACCCTGGAAGGACTGCTCGAACAGGGAATCAGCCATATCGAACTGCGTATGGTCGACCTGAACCCGCTGGATCCGGTCGGGATCGACGTTGACGATATCCGCTTTATCGAGCTGTTCCTGCTGTGGCTGGCACAGCTTCAGACCGGTCATATGCGCACCGACCAGCAGATCCAGACCGTACAGAATTTCAAGAACGCTGCGCATTATGACCTGGATCTGGCCCGGATCACCCTGCTTTCCGGCAGGTCCGAATCGGTGCGTGAAGCATCCGGAACGATCCTGAACTGGATCCATGAGTTTTATGAAGAAACCGCGCCGGAACAGCTCCCGGTCATTCGGAAACAGATCTGGAAGATCTCCTGCGAAGAACACCGCTATGCCTCGATCGTGCTGAAGCAATACGGTGACGGTTTTGTAAAAAAAGGCCTTGAACTGGCACTGCAGAGACAGGAGGAGCAGAATGTGTGAGCTGTTCGGGTTCAGTTCCGGTCGGGCGATCCGCGCAAACGATCTTCTGAATCTGTTTTTCCTTCACAGCCGGGAACATCCTCACGGCTGGGGGCTGGCCGTGTTTCGCGGGCATGCAGTGACTCTGGAAAAGGAACCGGTCCGGGCCATTTCAAGCACCTATCTGGAACATCGTCTGTCCTGCCATATCGAGGCAGACAGCCTTCTGGCACATATACGCAGGGCAACCGTCGGAGAAATGACGTATGCCAACTGCCATCCGTTCGTATGGGATGATGATTCCGGCCGGACCTGGACCCTGATCCATAACGGTACGGTTTTTGAACCGCATCTGATCTCTCCGTTCTTCTCCAAACAGGAAGGAACGACCGACAGTGAAGGTGTGCTGCTGTACCTGATCGACCGGATCAACCGCCGGAGAAATGCAGAAAAAAGAAACCTTTCCGACGCAGAGCGTTTCCAGGAGATCAGCGAAGGCATAACCGCACTGGCCGCATGCGGAAAGCTGAACCTGATCTTGTACGACGGGGAACAGATGTACGTTCACTCAAATTACAGGGGCTATCTTCACTTCAGCGAAGAAGGCGACAGCGTCTGCTTCAGCACTCTCCCGCTTGCCATACGGCACTGGGAACCGCTGCCGCTGAACCAGGTTTTCGGCTACATATCCGGCGAACTGGTCCATGAAGGTGCGCCGCATCCCTATGAATATCTGGACAGCAGACATGACATGTCCCTGATTTACGGCGCATACGCTTCACTGTAAGTTCAGCGTCTGCTTAAACATACCGGTCGTCCGGATCCGCAAAAACCGATCCTTTTTAAAAATGCATTCCGGATAAAATCCGCTCTTGCATTTTTGTATACCATAGTTTAAACTATATCCTGTCTTTAAAAAGATAAGAAAAATGAATAGTCGATGACGTCCGCAGGTGGGTTCCTGGAATAATAGCAAGCTGAACTGCGGATCGAGACAATCTGGAGACATCTGCATCCATGCAGAGGCCGAAGGGGCAAACGCATAAGCGCGAATCTCTCAGGCAAAAGGACAGAAAACCGTTTGCGGCAACAAAAACGATTTTAGAATTCCTGCCTGACCCGTCAGACAGGTTTTTTTTTACAGGAACCATCCAGATCGTTTATTCAAAGAGGAGGGAATATGGAAACTTTTACAAAAATTGTTACAGCTGTTGACGATTTTGCCTGGGGTCCGGTCATACTGGTACTTCTGGTAGGCACCGGCGTATTCTTAAGCAGCAGAGTCGGGTGGATGCAGTTCCGCAAATTCGGCTATGCGATGAAAAACACGCTCGGCAAGATCTTTCACAAGCAGGAAGCCGGAAAAGGTGAAGTAACTCCGTTCCAGGCCATGACGACTGCCCTTGCGGGAACGGTCGGAACCGGAAACATTGCGGGCGTTACCGGCGCGATCTTCATCGGCGGACCCGGTGCCGTTTTCTGGCTGTGGATCTCCGCTCTGGTCGGTATGGTCACGAAATACTCCGAAGTACTGCTTTCCGTAAAATACCGTGAAAGAAACGCAGCCGGTGACTGGGTCGGCGGACCGATGTACTCCATCAAGAACGGCCTCGGCAAAAACTGGATATGGCTGGCCTATATCTTTGCTTTCTTCGGAATGATCGCTTCCTTCGGTATCGGCAACACCACACAGGTCGATTCGATCGCTACCGCAATCAACACTGCTGTTATTTCCTTTAACGGACCGGAGACCGGTACTGCATTCCGCATCGTGATCGGCGTGATCGTAGCCGCAGCTGTAGCGGTCATCATCATCGGCGGTATCAAGAGGATCGGTGCGGTTACGGAAAAACTGGTTCCGTTCATGGCTGTTATCTACATCATTGCAACGCTGATCGTAGTATTCGGCAATCTCGGACAGTTAGGCCCCGTTCTTGCCGCGATCTTCAAAGGCGCATTCAGCCCGCGCTCTGCCCTGGGCGGCGCAGTCGGTATCAGCATCATGACCACGATCCAGAAAGGTATTGCACGAGGCGTTTTCTCGAACGAAGCCGGTCTTGGTTCTGCTCCGATCGCCCATGCCGCTACTTCCCTGACCGATCCGGTTAAACAGGGCCTGTACGGTATCTTTGAAGTATTCATGGATTCTATCGTTATCTGTACCCTTACTTCCCTTGCCCTTCTGATGGGACTGTCGAGCCAGTTTGGTATGGAAGGAATCGAATGGGGCACCGGCCATGGCTCAGAAATGGTCGTAAGCGCTTTCAACAGTATCTTCGACGGAAGAATAAGCTCCCTGATCATTGCAGTCGGACTGAGCCTTTTCGCACTTTCCACGATCCTCAGCTGGTCTCTGTACGGATCCCGCTGCTGCGAGTTCCTGTTTGGAAAGGCCGCCAAAGGTGCGACATTGGTATACAAAATCATCTTCTGTATCGTTCTTATTATCGGTTCCACCCTTGGTCTGGATCTTGTATGGCTGATCGGTGACGCGCTGAACGGCCTGATGGCGATCCCGAACCTGGTCGCCCTGCTGCTTCTCTCGGGAGTTGTTTACAAGACGACCAAAGAGCATTTCAAAAACAAACAGAATGTCTGATTACGCGTCAGACATCTGAAAACAGCAAGATACGTAGACACATCTTTTGAAAAGATGTGTCTACGCTTATAAAAGGACAGTTCTCACAACGGAAAACCGTCCTTTTTCCTTGTTATCCTCATATACGGAATTTCCTTTCAGGCTGAAAGCTCCTTCGTATGCCTAATCCAGTACAACGATCCTTCCCTCGACCTTTGAATCCAGTTCATTATGCGTCGCGAAGTATTCCTCGATCAGGTTGTTGACGGATGTTGCCACGATCCTCGGCTTCATGTTTTCCGATACTTCCGCCAGAGGCACGCCCAGAAATTCATCAAAATTATTGTAATGATACCTCTGCATCGCGATCCTGAGGTGCCGGTCGTCCGAGATCTCCTCGCCGTTCAGGCTCAGTTCCTCGATCGTATGCGTGCTCTTCCGGTAAACGATCTTTGTGCCTTTGGAGTATTGGTAAAACTCCGTATTCCCCTCCCAGGCTTCATCCCGGAAAATGTGGCGGATCATCCGCCGGAACTGCTCACCGGTGACCTCGACCATCCAGAGCGGGTCATCGAACGGCGTATTTTCGATCATGTCTTGATATTCGACGATCGGACCCATCTCCTGTTTGCGGATCGCACCGGACCCCATCATCATGATATCGAAGCTGCTCTCCCACTGGATCAGATCCGCGTAGAGATTGCCCAGCTCCGTTTCCTGTTCCCTGCGGGGATGCGTCAGCGTCCGGGCAAAGGTCGTAATGACTCGCTTGTATTTGGCATCGGTCTGGGACTGATAATTATCGAGAAGATGCTGGACCGAGGGATCCGGCTGTGCCGTTTTTTCATTGATCGGCACGGTTCGCCATTTCCAGTCAATAATCTTTTTCTGTTCTTTATCATACTCGATATCGAACCGCCCGATAATGTCTGTCCCCGTCCCGGCCTGTACAATCGGGATCCCGTTGACGATCTCCGCCTCTTCCATAAAGGAATGAGAATGACCGCCGATGATCAGGTCGACACCCCAGTCCGGATGCAGGAGTTCGGCCAGCTTACGGTCCATGTCCAGGCCGATATGCGTCAGAAGGATCGTCATATCGGTCCCGGTCGTGCGGTAATTGTCACAGATGATACCGACTTCTTTCGCTGCCTCTTCTACATCGATCAGCGTTCCGATCACTTTCTCTCCCCGGGTCGAAGCCAGCACTTCTTCGGTCAGGATACCGATAAAAAGAATTTTCAGGTCGTTTGCATAAACATTGAGGCAGGGCTGGAAAAGCCGTGCATTATTGAGCGTCACGAACAGATTCGCGTTGATGATCGGAAAACGGGCACATTTTTCCAGAAACAGAAGGTGGGCGATACCGTAGTCTACTTCATGGTTTCCCACTGTGGCAACATCCGGGTGAAGGACGTTCATCAGGTCGATCGTCGAAACGCCCTCAAACTCACTGTCAATGATCGAGCCCCGGAACAGGTCGCCTGCGACCGCGTAGACCGCGCCGTTCTCCTGCCGTGCTTCCTTCACATATCCTGAAAGAAGAGCCAGGCCCCCGGTCATTACCCCGTCTTTTTCCTCCGGCTGGAAAGCGCCGTGAATGTCGTTGGAATGAAGGATCGTAAGGTGCGTTGCCGCACTGTTTTCAAAACTGCTGTTCATTTTCGTTCATCCTCCCTTTCTTCGATCGTTCAGCGTTTATTTATATTGTTATTGTATCACAGAGCACCTGCTGCTAAACAGGATCTCCTGTATCTTCCCTGCGCTGCCTGCATCCGGCGGAACAGGCGGAACATCCGTCCGAACACCCCGGACAGAGCTTTCCTTTTTTCCGGTCGGCGCGAAGCCTGCGGACTGCCAGGGCAACAGCAGCAGCGATGATGATAATCAAAAGGATATCCAGACCGTTCATTCTTTTTACCCCAATCCGAACAGCAGGCCGACAGCACGAACGAGCAAAGCCGCCAGCCAGGCGATGATGCACTGCCACACTACAACGTTGACCGCCCATCGGGTACCGAGCTCACGCCGCACAGATGCGATCGCAGCTACGCAGGGCGTATACAAAAGGCTGAATACCAGCAGGGAAACGGCTGAGAGTGCGGAAAGTGCCGCCTTCACACCGCCGGCGGTCCGGAACAAGACCTGCAGGACCGAAACGACGCTTTCTTTCGCCATAAAGCCGCTGATCAGCGACGTAACGATCCGCCAGTCTCCCAGCCCGACCGGCCGGAAGAGCGGTGCGATAAAACCGGCGACCGCGGCCAGAATACTGTCATGCGAATCCGTGACCAGGTTGAAATGGAAATCAAAGCTTTGCAGAAACCAGACGATGATCGTGGCGATCAGGATCACCGTGAATGCTCTCTGCAGAAAATCTTTCGCCTTCTCCCAGAGCAGTCTCAGAACATTGATCGGGCTCGGCAGGCGGTAATTGGGAAGCTCCATAACAAAAGGAACCGCCTCGCCTTTAAACAGCGTACGCCGGAACACCAGGGCAACGATAATTCCGACAATGATACCGGTAAGATACAGGCACGTCATCACAAGCCAGCGGTATTTTGCGAAAAATGCGTTGATGAAAAATGCGTAGATCGGCAGCTTGGCTGTACAGCTCATGAAGGGTGTAAGCAGGATCGTCATCCTGCGGTCCCGCTCACTGGGGAGCGTACGGGTGGACATGACGGCAGGAACCGTACATCCGAAGCCGATCAGCAGCGGGACAATGCTCCTCCCCGAAAGCCCGATCTGCCGGAGAAGCTTGTCCATGACAAAGGCGACCCGGGCAATATAGCCGCTGTCTTCCAGGATCGAAAGAAAGAAGAACATGGTCACAATGATCGGCAGGAAACTGAGCACGCTGCCGACGCCTTCAAAAATACCGTCGATAATCAGGCCGTGGATCGCATCATTCACATTCCCGGCTGTCAGGGCAGCGTCAACGATCCCGGTAAGATTCTCGATCCCTAATGCCATAACATCCTGAAGCCAGGCACCGATCACCTCGAAAGTCAGATAAAACACCAGTGCCATCACAGCAATGAAGACCGGGATCGCCGTGTATTTCCCGGTCAGGATCCGGTCGAGCCGCTGGCTGCGCAGATGTTCCCTGCTTTCGCGGGGTTTTACCACACACTGGTCGCAGACTTTTTCAATAAAAGCAAAGCGCATATCGGCAATCGCGGCACTGCGGTCCAGGCCGCGTTCTTTTTCCATCTGCAGCACGATATGTTCCAGCATTTCCTTTTCGTTTGTATCCAGGGCCAGTCTGTTCAGGATCTGTTCATCGTTTTCGATCAGCTTGCCTGCCGCAAACCGGACCGGAATACCGGTCTGTTCCGCGTGGTCTTCGATCAGATGCTTCACCGCGTGCAGGCAGCGGTGCACGGCGCCGCCATGATCGGTCGAGTCACAGAAATCCTGCCGTGCGGGTTTTTCCTGATATTTCGCGATATGGATCGCATGACGGACCAGCTCGTCCACGCCCTGGTTCCTGGCGGCCGAGATCGGAACGACCGGAGTCCCCAGCATGGCTTCCATCCGGTTCACGTCGATAGAGCCGCCGTTTCCGCGAACTTCATCCATCATGTTCAGGGCCACCACTACCGGGATATCCATTTCCAGCAGCTGCATGGTCAGGTACAGGTTTCGCTCTATATTGGTCGCATCAACAATGTTGATGATCGCTTTCGGTTTTTCTTCCAGGACAAAATTACGGGATACCAGTTCTTCACTGGAATAAGGAGACATGGAATAGATGCCGGGCAGATCGGTAATGGAAGTGTTTGCCTGCCCGCGGATCGCACCGTCCTTCCGGTCTACCGTGACGCCGGGGAAATTGCCGACATGCTGATTGGCACCGGTAAGCTGGTTGAAAAGCGTCGTTTTTCCGCTGTTCTGGTTGCCGACCAGTGCAAAAGTCAGCAGGGTATCTTCCGGAAGGGGTGTTCCGCTTCCTTTCGGATGAAATCTGCCTTCTTCGCCCAGTCCGGGGTGATCCGCTTCGCGGTTCCGAGGCGCTTTTTCCGGTGAGCTCTGAGCAGCTTCCACCGGAACGACATCGATCTTTTCCGCGTCAGCCAGGCGAAGCGTCAGTTCATAGCCGTGAAGACGCAGCTCCATGGGATCGCCCATGGGAGCCAGTTTGATCAATGTGATCTCCGCGCCGGGTATCACGCCCATATCCAGAAAATGCTGCCGAAGCGCCCCTTCGCCGCCGACGTTCTGTATTCTGGCGCTCTGGCCCGGTTGTAAATCCCTTACTGTCATTATTTCCTTCTGCCGCGGGTCATCCCCTCTGCAGACCTCCTGTCAATCTTCCTGTACAATAGCAGACCGCAAAAGCCGCCACATCAACGGCGACGATCGTCGAACCGACCGGCGTCCCGGCCAGGATCGAAATGATCAGTCCGGCGAACGCACAGATCACCGAAAGTATGGCCGAACAGATCGTTACCTTTTTAAAACTGCCGAAAAGCCTCATGGCGGAAAGCGCCGGAAAGATCACAAGTGCGGATATCAGAAGGGACCCGACCAGGTTCATCGCGAGAACGATGATCAGAGCGATCATCACGGCGATCAGCAGATTGTATCTCTCGGCATTCGTTCCTGCTGCTTTTGCAAAATCTTCATCAAATGTTACGGAAAAAATCCGATTATAGAATAATACAAAAAGTGCCACTACCGCAACAGACATTACAATACAGATCCATACTTCCCGGTACGTGAGTGTCAGAATGGACACGGAACCGAACAGTGTACTGCAGACATCACCGGAAAGATTTGAAGATGTTGAAAAAATATTCATGATCAGGTACCCGAACGCCAGCGCCCCGACAGAGATCATGGCAATGGCCGCATCCCCTTTGATCCTGGTATGCTGTCCTGTCCTTAAAAGCAGGACCGCACTGATCACCGTGACCGGGAGCACCACAAGCATATTATTCGAAAGATTTATGACACTGGCGATGGCAATGCCGCCGAAAGCTACATGGGAAAGCCCGTCACCGATGAATGAGAATCTTTTCAGGACCAGCGTTACTCCGAGCAGGGAAGAACACAGGGCGATCAGTATCCCGACGATCAGCGCATACCGGACGAACGGATACTGAAGATACATTGCAAGTTTTTCGATCATTGTTCATCACCGTCCTTCTGCTGCGTCAGAAAAGCCCGGCCGATGTCGCTGGCAAGATACTCTTCTTTTGTTCCGAAGAACTCAACAGCCCCGATATGGAGGATATGGCTCGCAAAACGGAGTGCCGCTGAAATATCGTGAGAGATCATGATCACCGTAACCCCTTCCCTGTTCAGCTCCGAGATCAGTTCGTACATTTCAACCGTTACTTTCGGGTCCAGACCGGCTACCGGCTCATCCAGAAGCAGCAGCTTTCCTGTCGCACACAGGGCTCTTGCCAGAAGGACGCGCTGCTGCTGGCCGCCGGACAGTTCCCGGTAGCAGCGGTCTGCCAGATCAGCAATTCCCATACGTTCCATATTCTTTTCTGCAAGACGTTTGTCATCTTTATTGTAAAAAAATCTTCGCCCGAGACTTCCCTGGCACCCGGATAAAACGATTTCTCTCACGGAAGCCGGAAAATCCTTCTGCACGACCGTCTGCTGCGGAAGATACCCGATCTCATTCTTTTTAATTCCGTCGCCGATAAGGATCTCGCCGCCGGCCGGATCCTGCAGCTGAAGCAGTGTTCTCATCAGTGTCGTTTTACCGGAACCGTTCTCCCCGACAATGCACAGATAATCTCCGGCATTTACGGAAAAATTCAGATTCTTTACGATAACATTGGAATCATATCCCAGGGATAGATCCTTAACCGTAAGAAGAGCCATAATATATACATCCTCATTTCAATATAACTGCCGGCCGGCGGTAAACCGTCCTGCGTATAAAACTATTTCAATGCTTCCTTCAGTACTTCGAGGTTGTCTTCCATAACGGAAAGGTAGGAAACGCCTCCGGCCGCATCCTTTTTTGCAACAGACTGCATAGAATCCAGCGTCAGGATCTTCTGATCTTTTGTACCGGTATTGCTGCGGACTGTCCCCGCCAGCTTTCCGTCGTTTCCGTCTATAATCAGGATCGAATGAAGAGACAGTTCATTCACCTTGTCCGCAAGGAATACGATCGTTTCGAAACTGGCTTCCGTCTCAGCGGAACAGCCGGCAAAAGCTGCGTAATAATCAAGACCGCAGTCATCAAAAAGATAACGAAACGGGAAGCGGTCCGCAAACAGAAGTGTTTTAACTTTGGAAGCCGATACCGCCAGACGGTATTCTTCATCCAGTTCCGAAAGTCTTTCTTCATAAGCATCTGCATTGTTTCTGTAGACGTCCGCATTTTCACTGTCGAGCCCGGAAAGCGTCTCTGCTATGCAGTCCGTAAAGAATGCAGCATTTTTAAGCGACAGCCATACGTGCTCATCCTTCTCCGGTTCCTCTTCACCTTCACCTCTTGCTTTCCTCATGCCTTCGGCCAGCTCCTCTTCTCTGGCTTCATCTCCCAGTATTTCGAGCAGGTTGATCACGACCAGATCTTCATTTGCCGCTTCTGCAATGGCATCCTCTGCCCAGGCAGCCGATTCTCCTCCGACATAGATAAACAGGTCGCAGGTACTGATCTGAAGAATGTCATCCACTGTCGGCTGGAAGCTGTGAAGGTCCACCCCGTTATCCAAAAGCATCGTCACTTCCGCGTTTCCCGGATTCTCCCCGCAAATGACCCGGACCCAGTCATATGCTGGAAATATGTCCGTAACGATCCGGAGCGTATCCTGTCCTCCGTCCGCGCTGTTGTTTCGGAAATTCCCGGAAGCGCAGGAAGAAAGGCCTGCCGCCAGCAGGACAAGCAGCAGGACGAAGGCCATACTATTCAGTTTTAATCTCCTGCAGCCGGTCATTGCGATACTCTCTTTCAAAGCTTCAGTTCTGCAGGCATTCGTCACAGAGGCCGTAAAAAACAGTCCGAAGCGGATCCATCCGGAACCGGTGCTCCGCGTATAAATGCTCCTGAATCTCTTCAAGTTCATCACAATGCAGGTGAATCAGTTTTCCGCATTTTTCACATTTACAGTGAAAACAGGTCTCCGCTTCTGCATGGCATTCTGCCCCGATGTATTCAAAACAGGCCGGGCTGTTTCCGTCAATAACATATTTGTTGATGATCCCTTCATCGACCAGGCTTTCCAGCTGACGGTAGATCGTCGACTGACCGATGGCTGAGCCCTGTTTTCTGAAATAATCCGCAACATCGCCGGCAGTAATATGGACTCCCGGCACGCTTTCCAGATAACGGATCAGTATCTCTCTTTGTTTTGTCTTATATTTTGAACGCGAATTCATAACCCGCCTCCGACAAATATGGGAATGATTCCCAATTATAGAGGCGGAGGCCGGTATTGTCAACGAATTTGGGAATGATTATCAGATTAAAGCACGGATCCGGCGTATTCTTCACAGGAGGATGGACTTCCCGCGGATTATTATCTATAATTCGGGTATGGATAAATATGATGTGATCTGCATAGGTACAGCTCTTCTGGATTCCATTCTCCGCGGATTTGACCCGGAGCCGGTCTCTGTTTCCGGATTCAGAGCGGAATCCGGATCCGTAAATGTCGGCGGAGAAGCCGTAAATGAATCCTCCGCCCTGGCAAAACTGGGCGTAAAAACCGGAATTCTGTGTTATCTCGGGGAAGATGATGCCGGAGTTCTGATTGAAAAGAAGCTTTCGGAAGCCGGCGTGGATACCGGCCTGATCGTCCGGGAAAAAGAACACCCTACGCCGGTCACCACGATGTTCGTCCGGGAGAACGGGACGCGCATGTCCGTTACCAATCAGGCTCATAAATACAATTTTCATCCGGAAGCCCGCGGTTTTGAAGCGATGGATGCAAAAGCAGTCCTTTTAGGCTCTTTGTTCCGCGCACCCTTTGATGATCCGCAAGTCATTCATTCCGTTCTGACGGCTGCAAAAGCAAAAGGCATGACGGTCTTCGCGGACACCAAGATCCCGAATTTTCATCCGCTGCGGCTGGAAGACATTGCGCAGAGTCTTCCTCTGATCGACTACATCACGCCGAACGAAGATGAAGGGAGATACTATACCGGCAAGGACCAGCCGGAAGCGATGGCCGGCGTTTTTCTGGAGTACGGGATCTCAAACGTTATTATCAAACTCGGTGATAAGGGATGCTTTTTCAGGAACCGGGAAAAATCCATCCGGCTGGATGCCTTTAAGATCCGTGCCGTTGATTCCACCGGTGCGGGCGATAACTTCATTGCAGGCTTCGTATCGGAACTCCTGCGCGGAAGCACACAGGAAGAAGCCCTGACCTTTGCCAATGCCTGCGGAGCAGTCTGCTCGACCGCCGTCGGTGCATGCACCGCACTGAAAGGACGGGAGCAGATATTGGAATTCCTGCGGGAACACGGCAAAGCCTGAACGGCTGTCTTTCACATTTTCCGGCTCATTTCCGGTTCATCAGCCAGGCAAAGGCTTTCGCGGTGCGAAGATCCGGTTCCTTAAAATGATTTCCCTGATTCCACTCCAGTATACAGTCTTTCCCTTCGGATTTGATTTGGGCGTATCCTGCCCTGACCGCATCTCCTACCCGGGCCATGACCGGGTTTTTCGTTTTTTCCTCCCTGTCCCCGAGGCTTAAATAGACGGATTCTGCATAAAGCGTGTTCCTGCCCATGTAATCCGTAAACCCCGGAAACCATACCGAAGGCGAGGCGGCTGCGATCCCGGAAAAGCGGTCGGTATTATATCCTGCCCAGAGTGCAAAAAGGCCGGCCAGGGAATATCCGCCGATGAAGATCCTCTGATATCCTTTGGATCCGTCTTCTTTCATCCCGGCCGTATCGTTCCGATCCGGTATTGCTTTCAGAAGGCAGTCCAGCGTTTCGGCTGCCCCGCCGCCGAATCCCTCGCTGCCGAACACCGCCGGTGCCGGCCAGGGCGAAAGGTCCCGGTTCCAGCTGTTTACCCGAAAAGCTTTAAGACAGAAATCCTTTCCGTCCGACAATTCACGGATAAAAGATACTTCCCTCCCGATAAACTCCAGATCGTGATCATCCACCATCTGGACAAGAAGCGTATCCGCTGTCTTATCGCCGAATAAAAATTCTTTAAACCCCATAGGTTCAGACCATCCCGAATAAAACCAGTTTTCTGTTTTCAGTACTCATTCGATACGGCGGCTGGAGCCGTCTGCATAATCGATCTCCACGCCGGGCTGGACATTGAAGACATAGACATGAAAGCTCAGTCCGGCTCCGTCATCTTCTATGGACCAGGCCTCCATCTCGACGCCTCGGGCCACAAGTTCATCTCCGCAAAAGCGCGGCGTGACACGATACAGGACATGCACACCCGGACGGTACAGATGATAAATGACCTGCCTTTCGAACGGCAGCATCCCTTCCATGTTCAGATACCGGGTGCCGGTGATCAGGTTCCTTTCGTTGGCATTCTGGCCGGTGAGTCCGTACGCTATAAGATGACAGCGGTTGTAAAGGAACGGAGGTTCGGAATCCACCAGTCCCGGATATTTTTCCTGATTCCAGCCGGACGGCCTTATATCTCCGATCTCACCGCGTTCCTCCCGGGGCATCATGGAACGTTCCAGCCGTGCTTCAGCCTTTCCGCAGCGGCCCAAAGAGTCCAGATCGGAATAATTCTCCCCGGTAACGGAGGCAAGATCTTCTTTTGAAAAATCCGGGACATTATTATTCAAAATGACAAACGGCTCTCCGGCATACTCCGGGAAAACAAATTCTTCAAAAGATTGGCTGTCATTATCATCCGGGAGTGCCGAACTGCTGTACGAGGCGGTACTGATGCCTTCCGCTGATAGTTCCGAAGCCGCAGCCGCTTCCGTTTCCTTTTTGTCTTCCTGCCGAAAGCCGGACGTGTCCCGGCTGCAGCCGTTCAGGAGCAGAGCCAGACTAAACGCAAGAAAAAGCAGGACAGCCGCAGCGGCTCCCTTCTGCTTTCTTTTTCTTTCTTTTTGAGGGAACTGCCTACAGCTCAAATCTCATCCCCGCGGAAATGTATTCTATCCTGTCTCCCATGATCTTCTTCAGAAAATCAAACTGCTCCCGTCCGGTGCAGTGGCCGGTATAATACCGGGTATTATACTGCATCAGCTCATTTGCTGCATAATTCAGCCTTTCGGCCCCTTCCCCTTCTGTCGGTATATTCATAAAATGGAATCCCCCGATCAGAACATCCGGTGCAAAGCGGTTCATGATATTTAAGATCCCGCGATGCGAACAGCCGCTGATCAGGATCTGTCTTCCGTTCTCTTTGATCAGAAGGTATTGTTCGTGAATAAAATCTTCCGGAAGAAGCGAACCGTTCCTTACAGTTTTTAATCCGCTGCTGTCCACCGGATAAGCCAGCCCGTGCCCTCCGGCCGGGAAAAGAACTGCCCCGTCAAATAATTCTGTTTCTTTATCCGTATACTCAATCCTGTCCGATTCCTTCAGGCCCGGATCCAGTCCGATATTGCGTCCGTCTCCCCCGAAATGTCCTTCAAACGCATGAATATTCATATAAACCCGGGCTTTTTTATTGATCTCCAGAAACCGTTCCAGACCGCCGCCGTGATCATAATGACCGTGGGAGAGGACAGCCGTATCCGCACTTTCCAGATCGATCCCCAGAATTTTCGCATTGCCGGCAAACAGCCCCGACTGTCCGGAATCAAACAGCAGCCGGTGTCCACACGCTTCAATATAAAGACTCAGTCCATGCTCGCACCCGAATTCCGGCGAACAGGCTGTATTCTCTGTTAAAACCGCAATCTTCATAGTCTCCTCCTCAAGTGTTGTCCCGACGGCACTGCAGGTCTGTATGTTTATTATACCATATCCGGAATTCATCCGGCGGTTTTCCCTGCATTCAAAAGGCCGCAGAGATAACTCTCCGCGGCCTTCATGAAAACTGTATTTCCTGCAGGATGACTTATCCGATGATCTTCAGCGCACCGGTCGGACACATCTCGGCACACTTGTGGCAGTCTTTGCAGACCGCGATCATTTCCGGAGAATTGAATTCCGGCTTGATCACCGTGCCGAAGCCCCTTCCGACAAAGTCCAGAAGGCCCTTGCCGACGACCTCGTCGCAGACGCGGACGCACAGGCCGCAGAGGATGCATTTGCCCTGATCACGCTCGATCGAAACAAGCTTCTGCTCCACGAAACGACTGTGCTTTTCACCCTTCAGTCTGGAAGGACAGATATCGCAGCTGTTGGCAGCCTTGATCAGGCGGCAGTCGTCGTAATCCCAGCAGCCGCACTCCAGGCAGCGTTTTGCTTCCTCTCTTGCCTCTTTCTCATCAAAGCCCAGATTGACCTCCTTAAAGTTGGTCTTCCGCTCCTCCGGAGAAAGCTGCGGCATGCGGATGCGTGATCTCTTATCATAGATCGTGAAGTCAATATCTTCTGCCTCTCTCTTTGAAACAAAGGGAGCCTTGTAAGGAATGATCTCCCCGTTCAGATAGGAATCGATCACGCCGGCAGCCTTGTTCGCCTCGCCGATCGCGGCGATCGCGATTCCGGCGCCCTTGTTTGTCGCGTCACCGACTGCGAAAACGCCTTCTTCCGAAGTCCGGAAGGTCGCCTCATCCGCGGCAATGATGCCCTTCTTATTCAGTTCAACGCCTTCAAATCCGGCCGGATTGACTTTCTGGCCGATCGCAGCGATCACGGAAGATACTTCGATCGTCTCAAATTCGTCTTCTACCGGGACCGGTGCCCTTCTGCCGGAAGCATCGGGCTCTCCGAGCTCCATGACCTGCAGCTTTACTTTGGCGACATGGCCGTTCTCACTGATGATCTCCGCGGGGTTGCGCAGGAATTTGAATTCCACGCCTTCTTCTCTCGCTTCGTCGATCTCGACCTGTTCCGCCGGCATTTCGGCTTCGGTACGACGGTATACAACATAGACGTTTTTCGCACCGACACGGACCGCGGTACGGCAGGCATCCATCGCGGTATTTCCGCCGCCGACGATCACAACGCTGTCCCCGATCTCAGGCCGGTTTCCAAGACTGACTGCACGAAGGAAATCGATGCCTCCGAATACGCCTTCTGTGTCTTTTTCACCGGGGCAGCCTACGCCGGAACTGGTCCATGCACCGATCGCGATCAGGGTCGCGTCAAACTGTGCTTTGAAATCCGCGTAGGAAATATCGCGGCCGATCCTGTAATCGTTCTTTAATTCCACGCCGAGTGCTTCGATCTCGGCGATCTCGCGGTCGAGGACTGCCTTCGGCAGACGATACTCCGGAATACCGTAGCGAAGCATACCGCCCATCTTCGGCATGGCATCGAAAACGGTGACTTTATGGCCTTTGACTGCCAGGAAATAAGCTGCAGTCAGACCGGCAGGTCCGCCGCCGATGATGCCGACAGTCTTTCCTGTGGGTGCGGCAACTTCCGGACGGAAGGTGTCGCCGGATTTCAGATCGTTGTCCGCCGCAAAGTATTTCAGGAATGCTATGGAGATCGGCTCCTCAACATGCTGGCGCCGGCACTTCGTCTCGCAGGGATGCGGACATACACGTCCGATCGAGGCGGGCAGCGGCAGCTTTTCTTTAATAATCCGGACCGCTTCTTTATCGTTGCCCAGGGCGATCTGTTTTACATAGGCCTGGCAGTCCGTCCCGGCAGGGCACTCCAGGGAACACGGTCCCTTGCAGTCGCCCTCGTGGTCACACATCAGAAGCTCCAGTGCGATCTTTCTGGACTGTTTTGCCCTCGGGGTCTCCGAGCTGACTTTCCATCCGTCCTGCGGGATGGTCGCACAGGCTCTCATGAGCTTCGGCATTCCTTCGCCTTCCACTACGCAGAGAGAGCATGCGCCGTAAACTTTAACTTCTTCGTTATGGCAGAGATTGGGGATCTCGATCCCGTTTCTCGTCGCGATCGAAAGGATGGTCTCCCCCTTCGCGCCTTCGCACTCAATGCCGTTAATTGTGATTTTGATCGTATCGCTCATATTCGCACCCCCTTACTCCACGACGATCGCATCGAAGCGGCATGTAGCAATACAGTTGCCGCACTTGATGCACTTGCTCTGGTCGATGACATGGGGCTTCTTGGCTTCTCCGGAAATGCACTGGACCGGGCACTTCCGTGCGCAGGCGGTACAGCCCTTGCAGGCGTCTTCCACGATCCTGTACTGCAGGAGTTCCGTGCACTCCTTAGCCGGACATTTCTTGTTTTTGATATGCTCTTCATACTCGTCGCGGAAATACCGGATCGTGGTCAGAACCGGGTTCGGGGCCGTTTGTCCGAGTCCGCAGAGCGCTCCGTCCTTGATCGCAAGGCAGAGTTCTTCGAGAAGCTCAATGTCGCCTTCCTTTCCTTCTCCGCTGACGATCCTCGTGAGGATCTCGTGCATGCGCTTTGTGCCCAGACGGCACGGTACGCACTTGCCGCAGCTTTCATTCGTCGTGAAATTGAGGAAGAATCTCGTCATTTCCACCATGCAGGTGGAGCTGTCCATAACGACCATACCGCCGGAGCCCATGATCGCTCCGGTAGCCGCCAGGGCTTTATAATCGATGACCGTATCCAGAAGCGATGCCGGGATACATCCGCCGGAAGGTCCGCCCATCTGAACGGCCTTGAACTCCTTGTCTTCCCGGATGCCGCCGCCGATGCCGAAGATAACATCGCGCAGGGTCTTGCCCATCGGGATCTCAACCAGTCCGCCGCGCTTTACCTTACCGGTAAGTGCAAATACCTTCGTGCCCTTGCTGTTCTCGGTACCCATAGCCGAGAAAGCGGCTCCGCCGTTGGTCATGATCCATGCGACGTTCGCGTAGGTCTCCACGTTGTTGATGTTCGAAGGTTTAAGGTTATAGCCGCTGTTCGCGGGGAACGGCGGTTTCAGTCTGGGCATACCGCGCTTGCCTTCCAGGGAAGCGATCAGGGCTGTTTCTTCACCGCAGACAAAGGCGCCTGCGCCGGCCTTGATGCGCATGTCACAGGAAAAGCCGGTTCCCATGATATTTTCACCTAAGAAGCCCTTTTCCCTTGCCTGAGCGATCGCCTTCTCCAGACGGACGATCGCCAGCGGGTACTCCGCACGGACGTAAACGACCATCTCGGCTGCACCGATCGCATAAGCGCCTACCAGCATGCCTTCGATGAGGTTGTGGGGATCGGACTCGATAACGGCACGGTCCATGAACGCGCCGGGGTCGCCTTCATCCGCGTTGCAGATAAGGTACTTGGGCTCGCCCGCAGCCTGGCGGCAGGCATTCCACTTGAACCAGGTCGGGAAACCTGCTCCGCCTCGTCCGGCCAGACCTGAGATCTTGATCTCTTCAATAACTTCTTCCGGGGTCATGGTCGTCAGGACCTTCCGTATCGCCTCATAACCGCCTTCCTCAATATAGGCGTCAATGCTTGTGGGATCGATCAGTCCGCAGTGCCTTAAGGCGATACGCGTCTGCTGGTTCAGGAAATCCGCGTCCTCATCCTGAATAAAGAGCCTTTCCACGCCCGAAAGATCTCCGCTCTCCATTGCGGCGGCGATATCTTCCGCGTCGCCTTCCGTTACGCGGACCAGCCGCTGCTTCAGTTCTTTTCCTTCATAAATGTCCACAATAGGCTCCAGGAAGCACATGCCGATGCATCCCGTTACGCCCATCTCATATTTGCCGGTGTTTCTGGCCTCAAGGGCAGCATATACTTTTCCGGCTCCCGCTGCGAGTCCGCAGCTGCCTTCTCCGACGATCGCTTTCATCATTGTGCCGCCTCCTTTGCCCGAATATCACCAAGGATCTCGACCGCTTTCGCCGGTGTAAGAGATCCGTATGTTTCCTCGCCGATCATCATGACCGGAGAAAGCGAGCAGCATCCCAGGCAGGCAACCGTTTTGAGTGTAAAAAGTCCGTCTTCCGTAGTGCCTCCGTCTTTGATCTTCAGCTCTTCGCAGATCGCTTTTTCAATGCTGTTCGCGCCGTTGACATGACAGGCCGTGCCTTTGCACAGCATGATAAGGTGTTTTCCGACCGGCTGCAGCCGGAACTGGGTATAGAAGGTCGCGACACCCATGACCTTCGCAGGTGAGTTTCCTGTTCTGCCGGCAACGTAATAGATGACATCAATAGGAAGGTATCCGTAGATCTCCTGCGCATGCTGCAGGATGGTGATCAGACTGCCCTCGACCGATGCATATTTCTCCATTACATCATCAAGCAGAGACAGATCGCTTGTTTTGTTAGCACAGCAACATTCGCTCATATATTCTGGCCTCCATATGATACAATCCACTCTGTTTCCGATATGTAATTTTATATTTTTATTATAGGTGGAATCCGTATTTTCCGCAACGAAAAAAATGCCCCTTTATTCTGTACATTTTACAACTTACAGATAAAAGGAGACATTTCTTACGGCATACCGGAATTCAGGCAGGGAACGCTGTTTAAAGCGGGGCACTTTAACTCCGCTTAACTGTCTATTCCTTCAGAAAAGCCTTCAGTTCCTCCAGCTGATCCAGCATGGTTTTCCGTCCGATATTGTATGCTATCCGGAGTTTTTTGGGATTGTGTTCGGTTTTCTTAACCGGAAGCGCCTCTTCGGGGCGGATCACAAAGACTCTGCCTTTTTTCTCTTCTTCCCGGACATATTCCAGTTCGTCATTGTACATAATATGGCGGTCCAGCATCGTTCTGACAAGATTCGGATAGTTTCTGACGAAGCGGGTCATAAACCTTGTACCGCCGTCCTGCTTTTTCACATAGCCCTCCGGCCGGGTAAGGACGATCACATTCTTTTCGAATCCCTGCTTCTGCATGAATTCCAGAGGAATGGAATCGGCCAGGCCTCCGTCCAGATATTCCCCGTCGCCGATCTTAACAGGCCGTGATACTCCGGGGAGGGAAGCCGATGCCCGGAGCCACCTCATCCCGTTCCCTTCCAGGGATTTTAAATTCGGATAAACCGCCTTTCCGGTTTGAACATCGGTGCAGACCGCATAAAAGTCCATCGGGTTCTCTCTGTAGGCTTTATAGTCCATTTTATCCAGACGGTTGGGGATCTCATCATAACAGAACTGTGCTCCGTACAGATCACCGGTCTTTATCAGAGAACGGACCGAGCAGTACCGCTTGTCTTTCGAAAAGCGGATGTTGTAGCGGATCGCACGTCCTTTCTGTTTTGATTTAAAATTGCATCCGAAGACTGCGCCGGCAGAAACGCCCGCAGCACCGTCAAAATCAATATTATGCTCCATCAGAATATCCAGAACGCCGGCGGTAAACATTCCGCGCATGGCTCCGCCTTCCAGTACCAGTCCGATCTTCATGCTTTTCTACGCTCCTTATGATCACTCTGCGATCGCTTAAAAGCTGCTGTTTATTTACAGTTTAAAGGTATGCTGCCAGCGTCAGTATCGTATAGACTGCTATGATGCTGACAAAGACAACCGCCTGCTTGACCCTGTGCTCTGTGAGCAGGCCGACAAATTCGCGGACAGAAGCGTTCGGCCAGAAATACCATTTTGTCTTCGCGCCCATGCCCACAGCCCTCATCTTAACCCGTCGGGCATAAAGCCCGCCGCGAAACACGTGATAGTTTGTCGTGGAAAATGCCACTTTCGCGCCCGGATCTTTTGCCCAGATCTTCTCTCTGGAATACTTCATATTCTCAAAAGTATCAGCAGACTGATCTTCTTCGATGATCTGCTCTTCCGGAATCCCCTGTTCCATAAGGTACTGCTTCATGGACGCGCTTTCCGGGATCACCTCGTCCGGCCCCTGTCCTCCGGAAGGAACGAAGATCAGCTCTTTCCCGGTCTTTTCCTTCTGCCGCCGGTAAAAATCCAGCGCCCGGTCGATCCTGCCGCGAAGCAGCGGCGTCGGTCTTCCGTCTTTCTGGATCCCGCAGCCCAGGATAATCAGAAAATCCTTATCCGGATCGGGCTCGTACCTTGCCGAGATAATATCGGCAGCGATCGCCCCGATCAGCATGCATTCAAAGTATAGATAAAGCGAATAGAATATGTTCATGACCAGTTCATGGATCATGACCTCAAGTGCACTGCCGCTGACATAAAAATCGATCCTTATAAAGATCAGCGCACTGCCGACCATGAGCACGGAAAGAATGATGCCCAGCAGATTGACGAGCCTTTTCCCTTCGTGACGGATCAGTGAAATATTTGAAACACAAAGCGCCGCTGAGAATACAATAATAAATGGCAGTGAGAAGACCATGAAATAGGAGGAAGAACTGTGAAGGTGGCTTATGACCGCTTCCAATCCATAATTTCCGGGGTCTTTTGCCGCATTTACGGCAAGTACAATAAATGTTATCAGCAGCGAGAACAGAAAGAGAGCAAAGCCGTTGTAATAGATCGTATTGTAGGAATAGGGGTTATAGCGGATCTGACGGATCAGCGCACGGACCAGAAGCAGGATCACAAGTGCAAGATAAACATCCAGCGCCAGACAGATGCCGAATGCCTTGTTTTCCATATTGGAACGGAGCAGGCAGACAGCGACTGCAGCCATCACCGCGCTGAGCACGGCAATGTTGTACAGTTTTGGTTTTTTATCTAAAGTATCAAATCGTACCATGTCTTTAAGTATAGCACCCGGATGAAAAAACGATTCTTTTAAAAACCGATATTATTCACTTTCCCTACCGAAACATAATTATTGTTCACAGCGTGAAGGTCCGTTCCTTCTTCCGCTCTTTCGTCGCGGACTCCCCTGACCAGAACGCGGACCCCTCCGTTTTCTATTTCTTCCTGCCTGATATAGTGATCGTCAAAGATCTTTCCGCCGGAGACCTTTCGGTCATAAAGGACCCCACGGCATTCCGACAGCGGACAGCCGGGGAAATTCACATTCCAGATTTTCTGGTCTCCCGCCGGCATGAGAAGCAGTCTGCTTAATATCGGCTCCAGATAGTGATCCGTCACTTCATGAAGGGCGGACGCATTTTCCGAAAACGCAATGGCCGGAATGCCCTGGAAAGACGCTTCCAGCGCTGCGGCAGCCGTGCCGGAATACTGCAGGTCGGTCGCTACGTTATAGCCGAAATTGATCCCGGACAAAACGGCATCCGGTTTTTCTGACAGGATATACCGCAGTCCCACGCGCACGCAGTCGGCGGGCGTTCCGCAGCAGAAAAAAGCTTTTACATCCTTATCCGGAAAATCTGCGGGGAAAACATCCAGTGTTGAATGCAAAGTGATGCTGTGCGAGGAAGCGCTTCTTTGGGACTCCGGTGCGACGACACAGATCTCCCCGTATTTTTTTGCAGCCTTTACCAGCCGGATCAATCCATCCGCATAAATGCCGTCATCGTTTGTAATCAGTATCTTCCTCAATCCGTGTCTCCCCGCTGTTCTTTCCGTTTTCCGATCATTATTTTGCAAGTATAGCAGAACGGCCGTTTTAATGTCAAAAGAAGAAAAGCCCCGGCGCAGTCCGTCTGACTGCCCCGGGGTTAAAACCTGCTTTAGCTATGCAGATTATTTCGCTGCTTTCGCTGCTTTTACCGCATCGATCATCAGCGGAACGACCTTGAACAGGTCGCCCTGGATGCCGTAGTCGGCGATCTCGAAGATCGGAGCGATCTCGCTCTTGTTGACAGCGATGATGAGCTCGGAATCCTGCATGCCGGCCTTGTGCTGGATCGCACCGGAAATGCCGAGAGCTACATATACTTTCGGATGAACGGTCTTGCCGGTCTGTCCTACCTGATGGTCGGGTGAAAGGATGCCTGCATCTACCAGAGCCCTGGAAGATCCTACAACGCCGCCGCCGAAAGCATCCGCCAGTTCCTTGGCAAGGGCGATGCCCTTTTCGGGATCCTTACGGATACCGTTGCCGACAGAAACGATGACGTCTGCACCGATCAGGTCAACAAGCTCTTTGGCTTCCTTAACAACTTCAAGTACTTTCTCCTTAAGGGCTGCTTCGTCAAGACCCGGTTTGATCACTTCGATCTCGCACGCTGCAGCTTTCGCTTCATCGAACACGTTCTTCTTCATAACGCCCGGACGTACTGTGGACATGCACGGACGGAAACGCGGGCAGATGATCGTCGCCATAAGGTGGCCGCCGAATGCCGGACGGGTCATCTTAAGGTTGGTGTCTTCCATGTCGAACTTCTGTGTGGAGAGGTCGATCGTGGAAGCCTCGGAAAGGAACTGCACATATTTATCCATATCGATATCCAGATGTGTGCAGTCTGCGGTAAGTCCGGTGTGAAGTCTTGCCGCACATCTCGGGCCTAAGTCACGTCCGATGTTGGAAGCGCCGATCAGCAGAACTTCCGGCTTTTTCTCCATGACAACGTCGCAGATGACCTTTGTGTACGCTTCGTTGTTGTATACAGCGAGGGCGGGATCATCACAGAAGATGACTTTGTCAGCGCCGTATCCGCCAAGTTCCTTAGCGGTCTCTTCCATTCCGCTTCCGAGCAGAAGGCCTACCAGTTTGGAGCCTCTTTCGTCTGCGAGCTTACGTCCTTCGGAGATCAGCTCGAAGTCTGTGTTCATAAGCTTGCCTCCGCGCTGCTCGCAGAATACCCATATATCTTTAAATTCTTCAATTGCCGCACTGTTATATTCAGCCATTTTTTCTCTCCTCCTATCAGATCACATGCTTTTTCGCCAGGCAGGCTGCCAGTTCTTCCGCCATTTCCTTCTCAGTACCGGCAAGCATTCTGCCTGCTCCCTTGACCGGCGGTGTAAAGGACTTGAAGATGTTCGTAGGAGAACCTTTCAGGCCGATGGTATCCGGCTCGATAAGCGGCTCGTCCTTCAGAGCTTCGTAATCCAGTACAGTGATCGGTTTCTGATCGTATCCAAGGATACCCTGAACCGACATATATCTCGGCTCGTTGAGCTCCTTGATGCAGGTGATCAGGCAGGGCATCGGAACCTGAATGGTCATATAACCATCTTCCAGTGCGCGTTTAACGGTGACTGTTTTTCCATCTTTCTGGATGTCTGCAGCATAAGTGATCTGCGGAAGGTTCAGCTTTTCAGCGATCTGCGGGCCGACCTGGGCGGTATCTCCGTCGATAGCCTGTCTTCCGCAGAAGATAAGGTCTTCATCGGTAAGTCCGAGATGGGAAATACCTGCAGCGATGATCTGGCTGGTCGCAAATGTATCGGATCCGCCGAATTCTCTTCCGGAGATCAGAACTGCCTCGTCCGCTCCCATTGCGAGGAGCTCTTTCAGCATCGAGGAAGCCTGGGGCGGTCCCATTGAGACTACGATGACTTTTGCATCTTCAACCTGATCCTTTAAAGCCAGGGCTGCTTCTACGGCGTTAAGGTCATCCGGATTGGTGATGGTAGCCATAGACGCTCTGTTCAGTGTGCCGTTCTCATTTACAGCAACTTTTCCGGTGGTATCCGGAACCTGTTTTACACATACATATATTTTCAAAGTTTCCTCCATTTCCGCCTTAATACGGGCTTAAGCTGTTATTTCAATGCTGTTTTCAGTCTCAGTCTTTGAGCAGTTTGCCGGAAATGACGAGCTGCTGTACCTGACTGGTGCCTTCGTAGATCGGAACGATCCTCGCATCGCGATACATTCTCTCTACTTTGTATTCATTGATAAACCCGTATCCGCCGTGGATCTGTACAGCCTTGTATGCTACACGGTTTGCGGCTTCTGCGGCATAGTATTTCGCGATGGAGCAGGCCATGGTCGCTTCGTCGCTGTGAGCATCCATCAATTCTGCCGCATGGTAAACGAGCTGACGTGCTGCCTCAACTTCGGTCGCCATATCTGCAAGCATGAAAGCGATCGCCTGGAACTGTGCGATCGGACGTCCGAACTGTCTTCTTTCCTTCGCGTATTTAACAGCTTCTTCCAGACAGCCCTGGGCAATACCTACGCCCTGTGCAGCCATGCCGAGACGTCCGCCGTCAAGGGTCTTCATGGCGTACTGGAAGCCTTTGTGAAGCGGTCCTACGAGACGGTCTTTCGGAACGCGTACATCTTCCATAACAACGTCGCAGGTCGGATATCCCTTGATACCCATCTTCTTCTCGGGTTTTCCGAGAGAAACGCCTTCGGACTTCATATCCATAATGAACATGGAAATTCCGCGGGAACCCTTCTGGGATGTATCGGTCTTTGCAAATACGATACAGTCGTCTGCCATCGGTGCGCCGGAGATGAATGTTTTTCTTCCGTTAAGGATGAAGTCGTCTCCGTCCTGAATCGCCGTTGTCGTCGTGCCGCCGGCATCGGAGCCTGCGCCCGGCTCGGTAAGTGCGAAAACGATGATCTTTTCTGCCTTGGCTACCGGAGGAAGGAAGCGCTGTTTCTGCTCTTCGGAACCTGCCAGCATCAGGGGGCCGCCGCCCAGAGAGTTGGAAGTGTTTACATAGACGGAAAGAACCGGTGAAACACGTGCGAACTCTTCGATCAGGAGGGCATATGCGAGATAGTCTCCGCCGGATCCGCCGTATTCAACGGGGATCTTAACGCCTGTGAATCCATAACGGGCCATCTTTTCAAGGATCTCCCTGTGGAATTCGCCGGTCTCGTCAAGATCGTCCAGAAGTTCTTTTGTGAACTCTGTCTCTGCAAACTGACGATACAGTTTCTGTAACATTGCATGTTTTTCGTCTAAAATCATTATTCTGTTCCTTTCTGTTCTGATTTACTCAACAACAGCATGTCTGCTGATCTGAATCCGACTTGTCCAAACGGACGTTTTCATGCATCCGCTTCAGACTCACAACAGGTATTACTCCTCGATATACGCTCCGAGACCGCCCCAGTTTTCGTTGAAGATACCGGGATCCATGGTCTTGAGGTCCGGGGAGATCTCAGGACGGAAGTCCATGTTGGCCAGAATATCCTTTTCCAGATCCATTCCGGGAGCGATCTCGATAAGGGTGACTTTCTTATCGATCAGCTGGAAGACCGCACGTTCTGTAATATAAAGGACGGTCTGGTCTTCTCCGGCATACTGTCCGGCAAAGGTTATCTGCTTAACGTGCTCCACAAACTTACGGCGGTTGCCTTCTTCCACGACTTCAAGTTTCCCGTCGCCGACCTTGAGGACAGCCTTGTTCATGAACGTGCCGCAGAATACGACTTTCGGCGTAGACTGGGTGATGTTGATGAATCCGCCGGGGCCGGTTACCATCTTGCCGAGGTAGCTGACGTTGTTGTTTCCGTCTGCGTCGACTTCACCGAGCCCGAGACAGGTCATGTCGAGACCGCCGCCGTCGATAAAGTCAAACATATAGCCGTGCTCTACGGAAGCATCCGCATTGTAAGCAGCTCCGAAGTTGGGAAGCGCGGAAGAAACCCCGCCGAAGTTTCCGACCTCGGTGCTGGTGGATACGTAATCAAGGTAGCCTTCTTCATTGAGGATCTTTGCCATATCGGCAGGAATACCGACGCCCATGTTGACGACGTAGCCTTTTTTCAGCTCCATCGCGCAGCGGCGGCAGAGAACCTTCCGCTCATCGAAAGGCATAACGGGAAGGGAATCCAGCGGTTTTTTGATCTGACCGGAGAATGCCGGCTCGAAATATTCGCCCTCGGTCTGCCAGTGATACTCGGGATCGGTGCACTGAACGACGTAATCCACAAGAACGCCAGGGATACGGACATCTTTGGGATTCAGTGTTCCGGCCTTCGCGCGGTTTTTAACCTGGGCAATGACGATTCCGCCGCTGTTCTTCGCAGCGCATGCAAGGTGATAGCCTTCGTTGATCAGGCTCTCATCTTCCATTGTGATGTTGCCGTTTTCATCAGCAGTAGTTCCGCGCACAAGCGCTACATCCAGCTTGAATGATTTGTAGAACAGATATTCTTCGCCTTTGAATTCGATCAGTTCTACCAGGTCATCCGTCGCCGCATCGTTGATCTTGCCGCCGCCGAATCGCGGATCGACGAAAGTTCCCAGACCGACTTTGGTGATCAGTCCGGGGCGGCCTGCTGCGATCTCACGCCACAGGTTTACGATGACGCCCTGCGGCAGACAATGCAGCTGAAGCTTGTCCTCCATAGCGAGGTCGCGGAGGGCAAATGCGCTGCCCACGTGCGCGCCGCACCATCTGGTGACAAGTCCGGGGCCGGCCTCTCCAAGGTGTGTGATACCTTTTTTGCCCCAGTCGCCCATTGCACAGCCCTGTTTCACGTTAAGATCACAGGGGTGTCCGGTTTCCGCAAAATTATCACGAATTGCCAGGCCCAGTTCTTCCGGCCATCCTGCAAGGCCCTGACCGCCGACTCCGACTGTGGAATGATCGGGGATCAGCTTTGCGGCTTCCTGGGCGGTAATGAATTTTGCCATAACCATCCTCCTTGTTTATTTTGACTTTTGTGAGTATGTATGATATGTTTTAGGTGAACGTGTTCATCATCGCATATTATACTATATCTGCGCAAACTTTACAAGGAAAAATAAGCTGATTTATGAGGTTTTTTGCCGTGCGGATACGTACCGGCAGCACCTCGGAACTGCATGGCTGAAAAACCGTTTTACCTTTTCCGGAAAAGGCCGGAGCCGCAGGGCCGGAAACCGGCATTTTCAGATGAATATATACACCGGAACGACCAACAGGAGGGCAGAATATTGGAAGCTCAGAAATCCGCAAAACAGCTCCAGGCGATGGAGACCCGGCAGCAGATCTTCAACGCGGCCCTGGAACTGTTAAACAATAAAGATATTGAAAAGATCACTGTCCGCGACATCGTGGCCGCCGCCAATATCTCGATCGGAACCTTCTATAACTACTACAAAACCAAGTGGGATGTATACTACGAAACCTACGTTTATTCCGACGCATATTTTGTTGAAGAAGTCGCCCCCCGGCTGGAAGGGTTAAGCATTACGGAACAGATCTTCCTGTTTTTTGACGAATATGCCCGCTATTCCAGCGAGTTCACTTCGCCTTCCCAGACCAAAGTCCTGTTCAACGCGAACAACAAATGCTTTAACCGGGATCCCCACAGCGGGATGCAGCAGGTTCTGCGCGACATTGTCTCACGCGGACTGAAAAGCGGGGTGCTTAAGCCGCACAGCAATATCCTTCAGATGAATATCTCGCCGGGATCCGGAAGCCGTGATGATCAGAAGGCATCCGACGCCATATCGGACTATCTGATGATCTCTGCCCGGGGACTGATCTACAACTGGGTCACGCAGGACGGCTGCTACGATCTCCGCGCCGCAACGAGGGAATACCTGACGCTGTGGCTGAAGTCGCTGGAATAACGTATCCTACACATCCATATTGAAGGCTTTCCAGCCTCCGGTCAGGTTCCGGACATCCAGGCCGTTCTGGAGCAGGAAACGGCAGGTTGTGTGCGCCCTCTTTCCGACGCCGCAGCAGACAACATATTTCTTTCCCGGATCCAGAAGTCCGGGATTTTTTCTCAGTTCTTCCATAACGATGTGCCGCGCCCCCGGGATGTGTCCCGCGTCCCACTCGCCCCGGGTCCGTATATCGATCACTTCCGCATCATTTTCTTTCAGGAAGCTTTCCAGCTCAAAAGGCGTGACCACGCGCTCTTCACCGCGGAATACATTGGATGCCGCCATCCCGGCCATGATCTCCGGCCCTTTGGCGGAAGAATACGGCGGGGAATAGGCCAGGTCCAGGTTCTCGAGATCCGTCACTTTCAGTCCGGCATAGATCGCTGTCGCAAGTACATCGATGCGCTTGTCCACGCCCTGCTTTCCGACGGCCTGGGCTCCGAGGATCTTTCCGCTCTTCTTTTCCCATATGACTTTCAGGATCATTATACTGGAACCCGGATAATAGGAAGCATGGTCTGCTTCCGGTATGTATACGCGGCAGCAGTCGATCCCGGCTGCCTTTGCCTCGCTCTCCGAAAGGCCTGTCCGGGCCGCCGTCAGGTCATGCAGACGTATGACAGAGGTCGCCACGGAGCCCTGATAACGCAGGGAACCGCCTGCGGCATTGTCGCCGGCGACACGTCCCTGACGATTTGCATTGGACGCCAGTGCAAGCCGGACCTTCGCGCCGCTGACCCGGTGCCACGACTCTGTGGCATCACCTGCAGCAAAAATATCCGGATCGGAAGTCTGCATTCTTTCATCCACAACGATCCCTCCGGTTATCCCGATCCGGAGTCCGGCATTTTCGGCCAGTTCGGTTCTCGGCCGGATTCCTGCCGATACGATGACCAGATCCGCCGGAAGCACTTCGCCGCTGTCCAGTTCGACCGAACGAACCTTTTCTTCCCCGCAGATCTCACGGATCTTTACACCCAGCCGGATTCCGATGCCCGCCGCGTTCAGATGCTTTTCCATGGGGATGGAAAACTCGGGATCAAAGATCGTCATGAGCTGGTTCTGCATTTCGGCCACGACGGTGGAGATGCCCCGCTTATTAAGGCCTTCCGCTGTTTCCAGACCGATGAATCCCCCGCCGATCACCACGGCAGACTTCACGCCTTCATCAAGCGCTTCCATAATTCTGTCCACATCATCGATCGTAAAGACCGTGCTGACATTTCCGAGCCGTGCTCCTTTTATCGGCGGGATCAGCGGTTCGCATCCGGGAGCCAGGATCAGTTTGTCATAGTTTTCTTCAAACCGTTCGCCGCCGGCTTCCACGGTAATGGCCTTCCGTTTCCGGTCAATGGCCGCAACGCGGTGATTCAGCTTTACGTCTATATGGAACCGGCCGCGGAAAAGCTCCGGCGAAACCAGCAGGAGGTTCTCTCTTTTCTTTATTTCGCCGCCCACATAATAAGGCAGGCCGCAGTTGGCAAATGAAACATACGGACCCGCTTCAAAGATTTTTATTTCCGCACTGTCATTCATGCGCCTTGCACGCACTGCTGCGGACGCTCCGGCAGCCACGCCGCCGACTACGATGATCTTCATATCATTCCTGTCTCCCGTTTCTGTCTTCCATGATGTATCTGATCTGCTTCCGTAATCCGGAATTCCATATACAGAAGCGTTTTTGTAATTATACCATACAAACTAAAAAAGCCGACATCACTTTTTCAAAACAAAGGTCTGTGCTATTATGATAGCGGCAGAATACAATAATCGTAAGGCCGTACCGAAAGGAAGAATATGAAAAAGGAAAAATATGTTGTTTTTTCCGGAGAGGTCCCGGGGCCGGAGATCAAGGCTGTCCCCCCGGAGGCAGAGATCCGCATCGCCGCACTGGATAAGAGCGCGATCGAAGGCTGCATCTGTACAACAGCCGGATGGTATACCGCCCCGCTTGAAGTGCCCGGTCTCCGCAAACACGATTCCAAAGAGGTCGTCATGTTTCTCGGAAGTGATCATGAACATCCGGAATCTCTGAACGCCGAAATCGAATTTCAGATCGAGAATGATGTCCTGACCTTCACAAAGACCTGTGCGCTGTATGTTCCGGCAGGAGCCGCCCACGGCAACGTAAAGATCCGGTATCTGGAACGCCCGGTGCTTTTTGTGGTCTGTCATACGGACACGGACACCTATCAGGAAGAACCCGCGGTTCCCGCTGCCGCGGCAGGAACCTATACCAATAATTTCGTGGATCGTTTTGACACGGCCGGAGTACAGCTCCCGGAAGTCGATGACGCGGTCATGACACGCCTCTATTATCTGGACAGCCGGCGTGTTCCGGGTGCACCGTATTTTGAGTCTGTCTGGTTCAACATTCCCACGAAAGCATTTTTAAAAGCCCATGTCCACCGTTTAAATGAACTGATCTTCTTTGCCGGAACGGATCCGGAACATCCGGAAGAGCTGGACGGCCATATCATTTTTTATGTGGACGGAAAGCCGATCGACCTGAAAAAGTCCTGTCTTCTCTTTATACCGCGCGGTGTTCCCCACAACCCGTTTGAGATCGTTGAAATGAACCATCCCTGCCTGCATTTCTCCGGCGGGAACAACAGTGATTATAAAAAAGAATAACTGCTGAAATAAAAAAGAATGAGGCAGCCTTCCATGCAGGAGAACTGCCTCCCTTATTGTTTTCTTTTTACTGTCTCAGCATCTTCCTCAGCGCCGCTTCCGCCGCATCCGGAAAACATTCTTTCGCCCGGGAGAGTATGCGCTGAGCAGACTTTTGCGGTTCTTCCCTGTAAGCACCTGTCACATGGTCATAGCCCCACAGGATCTCCGGCTTCTGATAGTATGCGACCGGCATCCCGTAACTCATTCCCTTTTTATTTCTCCGACGCTCGAACCTCCGGATGATCAGGTAGGTCTGCATCTGCAGGGCTGTCATGCATCCGTCGAAATTCTTATAGCCGTTCTTTCCGAATCCGGCTGCCGGCTTCAGTTCAAAACCCGGGTGAAGTCCGCCGTCCTCACAGATGTCCATGATCGCCTTGTATCTTCGCTGGATGAGTTCATCGTCCCAGGCCGCATCAAAATCGTAGCCGTCGCGCCGGGCATTCGCAAAATACGGAAACCATTCCCGGGAGATAAACCCGGCTTTGTTATCAAAAAATTTCCCGTACGCCACGTCGCCTTCTCCGGCGATGATCTCGCGCCACATCCACGGATCCGTCTCCGAATCGCCGGTCCACCAGCAGAAAGGAGTGACCATCTCTTCTACGGAAAAGCCGGCTGCTTCGTTGGCGAACAGCGGAATAAAACCGATCTTATTAATAAGGCCGGTCAGCTCCCGCCACGACCGTATTCTGTCCGGATCGTTCCGGCTTATGCCTCTCATGATCCACTGATCTGCAACTCTCTCCATACCGCTGTGTCAGAACCTGATCTTAAAGTCGACCTGAATATCTTCTGCCACATTCCTCCGGAAAACTTCCGCGTCTTCCGGCTTGCCGACAACGCTTCCGTAGTGTGTCGGGATCGCGGCCGCCGGACGGATCGCGTTGATGAATTCTGCCGCAGCGGAGGCATTCATCGTATACGTCCCTCCGACCGGCACCAGGGCGACATCGCAGGAAATACTTTCGTTCTCTTTCAGGGCGTCCGTATCGCCGGCAACATAATATGTCACGCCGTCCATGGTGACCAGATACCCGACCCAGGCGTTCTTCTTCGGGTGGAAAGGTTTGAGTTTGTTGTATGCCGGCACGGCCCTGCAGACAATGCCGTCAGCTTCAGCCATCCCGCCCGGGGCCAGGTAAAAGACCTTTCGGGAGCCGGCGGTTTTGTCCATGTCCGAACGGATCGACGCCGGTGCGAAGAACATGGTATCTGCCTTTGAGATCTTCGCGATCGACTTCTCATCCAGATGGTCATAATGCGAATGCGAGACAAAGATCAGGTCCGCGTCATGTGCAGATTCCGTGATCTCGTATGGGTCAAAATACAGGATCCTGCTGCCCGCAATCCTTATACTGCTGTGAGTGTTGATCGTGATATTCTCCGTATTCATAAAAACCTCCTTCCGGACATCAACGCTTCAGTTCACAAATATCCGGATCATTTCCACATCATTTTCCGTCAGGGTGATCCCGTCCTCAAGGACCTCACCGTCCAGCGTGGTCACCGTCAGCCGGTACTGGCAGCCCACTTTCAATGCGCTGCGTTTTAAAGCCTTTCCGAAAACAGGCATGTTCGGATGGTCTTTCCTGAAAATCTGAAACTTCTGTTTCAGCTGGATCAGGCTTAAGGGATTAAAAGCCATTTATCGTATCCTCCTTTATGAGGTTCGCATGATCGCCAACCATTTTCAGTTCCTCTTCATATATGCAGTGGGGGATGGTATTTCCCCTCACGGCAGCAAGGCATTCTTCAAAATCAAACCATTTTACAGCCGAGATCTCTTCCTTCTGAAGTACGAATTCCTCTTCTTGTCTGTCCAGCCACAGCAGAAAGACTTTCGTTACCTGACGGTCATGAAACATTTTTCCGTGGAATTCGCGGTCGAAGCGGATGCGCCTCATCCCGCAGTATACCAGGTCCTCCTGCCTGCACTGTACGTCCAGTTCCTCTTCCAGTTCGCGGATCGCCGAGGGTATATACTCCTCTCCCGCCGGAATGTGTCCGGCGCTGGAAATATCATAGCAGCCGGGAAAAGAATCCTTCTCATCGCTTCTTTTCTGCAGAAGGATCTGAAGCCTGCCGTTTTTCATCCGCAGGATCCAGACGTGGGAAGTCCGGTGCGGCACTCCTTTTTCATGTGCTTCATCCCGGCTGACAGTCTCTCCGACAGGTATTCCGTTTTCATCAACAACATCAAGCCATTCCATAGATCATTCAACAGCCGGACTCATTCAATCATTTTGGGGAAGCGAAAAAGATCTCCCTGTCAAACAGGAATATCCCCAATAAATATGTCAGGGGAGTCCGTACGTTTCATACAGGGCTTTTGCCGCCCATTTGCCATCCGGCAGTACTTCCGCAGTATAGACTGCGCAGTTGCCGATAAACTTATTCCAGTAGCCCCCGCGGGATTCCGGGGTCAGATACTCCAGCGCACCTTTCATGGCAATTGCATGGGTTGAGATCAGAATGTTTTTTTCCTCTGCTTCCGGGCGGATCTCTTCCAGGAAATCACCCAGCCTGGCGACGATCTTCTGAAGAGGCTCAACGCCTTCCGGTGCGGGATGGTTCACAAAATCCTTAAAGAAGTAAAGGATCTCCGGAACCGGATTGATCAGATCCGTTCCGTCATACGGCCCGTAATCGATCTCGATCAGCCGTTCATCGATAAACAGAGGAACCTCCGGTGCCAGGATCCCGGCTGTCGTGACCGCGCGGATCAGCGGGCTGCTGTAGACCTTGTCGAAGCGGATTCCCGCTTCCCGAAGCCGTGCCGCCGTTTCTTCCGCCTGCTTCCGGCCGGCATCATTCAGCGGAGCGTTGGTCCTCCCCTGAAGCAGCCGCGCCTTATTCTTTTCTGTCTGTCCGTGACGGACGATATAAATCATGGATCAGTCTCCGGTTTCTTTCATTCAGCTGAAAATGCAGGCTTTTAATCCGAATATGACCGCCAGAATGACACCGATAACAATGATCAGCGCCGCGATCGTCGCGCCTGTTCCCGGATCCTGTTCCGGGAGCTGGCTGCGGTTCTGATTCTCGATAAAATCATCGGATTCCCAGTCGTTCTGGATCCATTCATCAAAATTATTAATCGGATCAAAAGGATTCTTCATATCTTTACTCAAATTCAAACGATACATTGGCCGGCAGCGCCAGTCCGCTTTCGGCCTCAATGCATTTTATGACCGCGGAAGGGATCGGACATGCTCCGTGTGCCAGATTCTCTGCCGCTTCGTAGACCGGGCCGTTTCCGGGCTTGACAAAACAGACCTCATAAGGATCCAGCGGCTGGTCCAGTGCCTCGATCATATTCTTCACGGCAGGACAGGCTGTCTCAACCTGGATATTGATTTCATCATCGTCGTTTGCTTCCGCAGTGATCACGCAGGTCAGACCGCAGACGCCCGGGACAACTTTCATTTTCTTCATGTTCTGATCCTCCTCATGGTCATTTTATTACTGTTTCTTACAACCGGTTTTCATTCCCCTCAATAATATGATTCTGCAGGTCCGCTCCGGGTTCAGCCCGGCATCAAAAAGTCAGGCCCGGTTCAGATCGACATTTCCGTCCTGCGGATCAGGTCGTCCTGACACTCCCTGAATACTTCTACAAAGTACGCGGAGAAGCCGGCAACACGCACCACAAGATCCTTATATTCATCCGGATGGTCCTGCGCATCGTGCAGGGTCTCCGAAGAAATGATATTCAGCTGCATTTCCATCCCGCCGCCTTTGAAATACGTCTGCATAACAGAGCGAAGCTTTTTATTCCCCTCTTCGCCGCGCAGCGCGGTCGGATGGAACTTCATGTTGAACAGTGTCCCGTTGCTGAATTTGGTCTGGTCGTATCCGAGCACGGAATTGATCGTTGCCAGAGGCCCGCTCTTATCATACCCCTGGACCGGCGAGATGCCGTCGGAGAGCGGTGTTCCGGCCTTTCTTCCGTCCGGGGTAGCCCAGGTGTGCCATCCCATAACGGTATTGAGTGTTACCGGATAGCAGCCGGCAGCCCAGCCGCCGCGCGGGCCGGTCGACGAATCGATCACATCCGCGTAAACATTGGCCGTCCACCTTGAGAACCGGTCGCACTCTTCAATGCCGTTGCCGAAATGAGGCACCTTGCCCACGATGATCTGGTGCAGGTCCTCATAGCCTTCCCAGTTTGCCATGACCGCTTCGTACATTTCCCTTGCAGTGCACAGATGATGATCATAAACCGCGTATTTAATGCAGTTGAGGCACTCGGCCACACTGCCGATACCGATCGCGGAGTTGCCGGTGGAATTGTATTTCGCGCCGCCGGACATAACGTCTTTTCCGCTTTCCATGCATCCGTCCATCGTCGCGGAAACAAGAGGAAGCGGGTGGTTCTGCTCTGCGACGCTCTCCCACATATTCTCACAGGCAACATGCCAGCGGCAGAAATATTCGATCTGCTGCTTTACTGCATCCTGAAACTCTTCGAACGTCTTATAGTCGTACAGATAACCCAGCTGGAGCCCGGTATGTTCTTTGACCTTTCCGTCCGGGCCGGGCATGGGATTCGTCCCGTTGTTCATGGCCAGAAGGACTGCGCCCACAAGGTTGATATAGGATTCGCATCCCGTCCCGCCGGGCTGGGACCATTCGTCTCCGCAGCCGGAAGGCTCTACGCAGCCGATCAGCGTATAATTTCTCGCGCTTTCCTGCGGCAGCCCGCGCTTCATCAGGGCAGGGATGATCACACCGTCATTTTCGAAGGTCGGCACGCCGCCGGCGATCTTCGTCGTTTCGATCGCAGTCTCCCAGAGGCTGTCCGGTGTGTTTTCATGTATCCGGAGCGCCATGGGCGGGGAATGCAGTTTCAGACGGGCGGCCGTTTCCAGGACCATATAGGTGATCGGGTTGGAAGCGTCTTCGCCCTGCTTCGTAACGCCCCCGAGTGTGATCAGCGTACCGCTGGTGTAGCCCGGATTCGCGATCGTGGCGGGGTTGTACTGGCACATCTTGTTGTTCTCCGCCAGTTTCAGGCAGAACAGATCGACCAGCTCCTGCGCTTCTTCCGGCGTGATCGCTCCCGCCGCAAGATCAGCTTCGTAATACTCGCCCAGATACTGATCCAGACGGCCGAGACTCAGGCCGTGCAGCTGCCCGTCCAGACACAGGGACAGATGATACAGGTAGATGCAGCGGATCGCATCCCGGAAACTGCGGCAGGGATTCTCCATGATCCGGTTATAGCTGTCTGCCATCTCCAGGAGCTCCGCCCTTCGCTTTTCATCCGTCTCTGTCTGCGCCAGGCGTTCTGCCTCTTCCCCGTAGCGTTTGCTCCAGAGGATCAGCGCCTCGCAGACGATCGAGACGGCTCTGTAAAAGCTGTATTTTTTATTGCTGCCGCCCATGATGCCGGCAGCTTCCATTTCGGCCATCTTCTCCAGCGCCTCGGCGCGGATCGCGCCAAAGCCCTTCCTTGTGGCCTTCCAGTAATTCACGACAAAATGTCCGACCGGCGTATTGGTGTTCCCCTTTTCCTGGAACATCAGCATTCCGTTGCCGGCATGGGGCTTGTAGCCTTCCGGAAGATACTCGTCAAACATTGCGCTCATATTGTTCCGGAGCCAGAAATCTTTTGTTGAAAGGATGTATTCTTTATCTTCTTCGGAAACGATGTACGGATCGGATTCCCTCGCGCCCGGATCTCCGTTTTCCAGCTCGTCTGCCAGCCAGGCAAACGTCACCTCCGGAAAGATCGCGCTGCCGCGGTAGCTGGTGACCATCTCGCCCGCGATCAGCTCATCCTCATTGATCAGGACCGGCAGTTTTTCGCACAGGTTCTTCAGGTTCTTCGCCCTCTTCAGGATCCCTGTCAGCTGCGGATTATCCCTGTAAAAATCCGTCACGATCCGGAACCGTGCCGTATCCAGTTTCGGCTCGGTCGTCCGATAGCGCTGCCTCATTTTCGCCACTCTCGGCGTGATCTCACTCCAGGCCATCATTCATCCCTCCTATGCGGTCACGGGAAGTTATTCTGCAGTTCTGTCCTTTGATTTTATCATACTATATTTTGTACAGGGGTAAATACTTTGCCGGAAAATTATCTGCTCTTTTCGATTTCTTCCAGCACCTCGATATCCGCAGGCAGCCACCGGACCTGCCGCAGGTCGGAAACAGGCAGCCACTTTGCGGCTTCGTGCTCCAGAAGTGTGAGCTCACCTTCCTCAACATGGCACCAGAAGCAGTCCATGGAGAGATGGAACTCGGGATAGTCGTACTCCACGGAGATCAGAAATCCGTCGATCCCGACCTTCGTATTCAGTTCTTCCCTTATCTCCCGGATCAGGGCTTCTTCCGGCATTTCCCCGGGCTCGACTTTTCCGCCGGGGAACTCCCACCAGTCTTTATAGTTTCCGTAACCGCGCTGGGTCGCGAAGATCCTGTCGCCTTCCCGGATGACCGCCGCAGCGACTTTAATCTTTTTCTTTGATTCTTTTGCATCAGGATTGAGTCCGGAATTCAATTATTCACCTTCTTTGCAGGTATTTTCACACATACCGGTCCACGATCTCTTTCACAGCATACAGATAACTTCCTCCAAACAGGTTCAGGTGGTTCAGCAGATGGTAGAGATTGTAAAAATCCCTGCGTCCACGATAGCCTGCGTCGATGCCTGCCGCCTCTTTGTACGCATCATAAAAGGCACGGTCAAAGCCGCCGAAAAGCTCTGTCATCGCCAGATCCGCTTCCGCATGGCCTACGTACGCCGCCGGATCGATCAGCCAGGGAGTCCCGCTGCGGTCGATCATATAATTTCCTGCCCAGAGGTCGCCGTGCAGCAGCGAAGGATGCTCCGGCTCCGTAAGGATCCGGTCTGCCCCTGCAACGAGCGCTTCGATCTTTTTGCGAAAGGCTTTATCCCAATAACCTGCTGCCCGCTCAAACTGCGGGACAAGTCTTTTTTGAGTAAAAAACTCCGCCCATGTTTCCGCAGGCGTGTTGATCTGCACGCCTGCACCGATATAATTATCCCGAAGGAACCCGAACTTTCCGCCTTTTACGAAGCCGGAAGTGTCTGCCTTATGCATCGCCGCCAGCCTTCTCCCCAGCTCTTCAGAAGAAGCTTTGCTTCTGCGTCCTTCCTCAATAAATCCCATCAAAAGAAAAGATCCGTCCGCATCCCAGCCGGCAGCCAGAACCTCCGGCACACAGATCGTCCCGGTCCTTCGCATCGCTTCCAGGCCTTCGGCCTCCGCACGGAAAAAGTCCCGGTTCTCCTTTCGGTTCGCCTTCATAAAAAGACGCATCCCGTTTGAAAGGGTCAGCGCATAGGCCCGGTTGATATCTCCTCCGGATACCGGCCGGCGCTCCGAAACGCTCACGCCTGCCCCAAAGCATTTCTCAAGCGCCTCGGGAAAGCTAATATTCATGATTGAGATCGACTCCATACACTTTTCCCTTTCTTCTACCCTGCAGTTTACACGCCTTTCCGCCCTTTTTCAATTTGTTGTCTGTATCCTTTCCCTTTTGATTTCTTTTTACCCACTGATATGGTATTTTAAGCATGTAGCAGCCTGCCGGATGGAAAGGCCTCCGGTACCAACGCAGCAAAAAGGCGGTACTTCCATGAATACAAAGTATCCCATCAGCAAAGAATTCTTCCCGTTCACGCACTTTACGGCGCCGGTGGATCTTCGGTCGATCCGGGCCGCACAGAAGTTTATGAAGGTTCCGGGATTCCTGTGGAAGGATCCTCTTCTGGACGCAGAAATGCACCGTATCCCCGCATATAAAGGCGGCGAGATCGAACTGTATATCCTCACGCCCAAAGAGGCGGTTCTTCCCCTGCCCTGTTTTATCTGCATTCACGGCGGCGGCTTTGTCTATGAAGGACACACCAGCCACTTCCGGCTGGCCATGCGCTACGCAAAAGAAGCAAAATGCAAAGTTGTTTATGTCCGCTACCGTCTCGCGCCGGACTACCCCTTCCCCTATCCGCAGGAAGACTGCTATACGGCTCTGCGCTGGGTCTCTGAGCATGCCGGGGAACTGGGGATCGATCCCTCACGCATCGGCATCGGCGGCGACAGCGCCGGCGGAACGCTTTCCGTAACCTCCTGCCTGATCGCCAGGGACCGCGGTGACGCCGTGCGTCCGCTTTTCCAGCTGCTGATTTACCCCTGGCTCGACGACCGGAACAGAAGCGACTCCTGTAAACGCTATAACGATACGCCCATGTGGAACTCCTCTCTCTCCAAAAACGTCGGTCCGATCATCAACCCGCATCCGGAGGAGATCCCTCTGGCGTGGCACTCTCCGGTGGAAGCGGAAACCCTGGCGGGAATGCCGCCGGCTTATATCGAAGTCGCGGAATTTGACAGTCTGCACGACGACGGTGTCCTGTACGCCAGGCTTCTGGAACGCGAAGGAATCGAAACGGAACTTCACGAAACCAAAGGCACGATCCACGGTTTCGATACCAAATTGACCGCCCCTACGACCCGGAAAATGGCTGCAATGCGGATCGAGTACATAAGGCGGATGTTTTCGCGATGAGCCGGACAGCAGCCCGGCAGCTGCGGAAACAGACCGCGATGTGATAACACCGGGCACTCTGAGAATGAAACAAATGGCTAAAAAAAGCATCAAACGAAGACTGTTGAACGGCTTTCTGATCCTGATCCTTGCCAACGCGGCTTTTATCGGGATCTTCCTTTTGGTTACTTTTCAGCAGGAAGACCGGAAGCTGGAAGCTGCCCGGGCGGAAATGGCTTCACTGAAAGGGGAAAACAAAGAGCTCAGCGGAAACAGTTATGATAAAAAGCTCGCGGTAACCTGCGATAACGGAACTTTTGTGGGACGTATGGAAAACGACGTACGCTCCTACCGGGGGATCCCCTTTGCAAAACCACCCGTTGAAGACCTTCGCTGGAAAGCACCCGTCGATGCCGGGAAAGATGACGGAGTCTATGAAGCCCTTTATTACGGGAAGTCCGGGATTCAGACCGAAGCTGCTTCGGAACGGGCTTCGCTTTATGACCAGGGGGAGGACTGCCTGACGCTGAACGTCTGGACGGCCGCCTCTTCCGACACCTCTTCCCAAAAGCCGGTCATGGTCTTCTTCCCGGGCGGCGGCTTCGGCTGGGGCGGGACCGCCGATCCGATCTACGACGGCCAGAATTTTGCGGAAGCACATCCGGATATCGTACTCGTGACCGCAAACTACCGTATCGGCCTGATGGGCTTTATCGACTTTTCGGCTGTCGAAGGCGGGGACGACTATAAAGAAAGCGGGAACCTGGGACTTCTGGACCAGCTCAGCGCCCTGCGCTGGGTCAATCGCAATATCGAACAGTTCGGAGGCGACCCGGAAAACGTTACGATCTTCGGGGAGTCTGCCGGTGCAGCCAGCGTGTCCCTGCTGCCCCTGATTCCGGATTCTGAAGGACTTTTCAAACGTGTGATCGCCCAGAGCGGCTCGCTGGCTCTGACCTACAGCCGTGAAGAGGCCCAGGCTCTCACGGAAATGCTTTTAAAAAAGGCAAAGGCCAAAACGATGGACGACCTGCTGGCCTTAAGCGAAGCCGACCTGATGAAGCTTAACGAAGGCCTGAATGACTACAACAATTTCCCGGAAAGGGACGGCATCCTCCTTCCGGAGGACCTTTATGAAGCCTATGCTTCCGGAAAGGCTTCGCACATCGATATGCTCTCCGGCACCAACGCGGACGAAGTCCGCTACTGGATCGAAGAAGTCGGCGGATACCCGATCTACCGGCTGGCCGGCCGGCTGCTGTACGGCAGTACCGTTGAACGGCTGAATGAAGAAGACCGGCCCCTGGCCGAAGCGTTTCTGGCCCTTCAGGATGAGGAGGCCATCTGGGCGCAGACCGAATTTCTGAACGATCTGCTCTTCCGCGTACCGGCGATCCGTCAGGCAGAACTACACGCAGCAAACGGGGGCCGGAGCTATATGTACTACTGGGCCAAGGAATCGGCGATCGAGCACTTTGGGGCTGCCCACGCCGTGGAACTTTCCTATGTGTTCAACAATCTTGAGGATACGATCTTCACCGGCGAACCCGCGGATGAGTCCCTGGCGCAGACTGTCCAGGAAATGTGGGTGAATTTTGCAAAGACCGGGGATCCGTCCACCGACGGGCATCCCTGGAAGCCGTATGTCCATTACACCAGGCAGACCCTGTTCCTGGGAGATGAGATCCGGATGGAATCCGATCCTTTATCTTTGCAGAGGACACTGATCGAACCTCTTTTAAAGTATCATTTCAACGGCTATTATCTGGCAGTCGACTATGCACTGATCTACCTGCGAAGCCGTGTGATCCGGGTACTGCTTGTCGTTGCGGCCGCGAATGCCGTGATTCTGCTGGTCGTGAAGCTCAGGAAAAGAAAAAAGATCAAAAACAGGAACAGAACGGCCGGATGATCCGTGATGACCCATGAGACATTGTTTTTCAGAATACACTTTATTCATTCTGCATAAGTGATATAATAGATTAGTATTTTTGAATATCAGGAATAAAAATCAGGAAACGTCTTATCTTTCATAAAAATAAACATATGGATAAGATGCACCGGTTTTACAATAAAAAGAATTTCGGAGGAAAGACTATGAGTTTTGAGACAAAACAGTTTGCACAGGCACTGACAGACGGGGCAAAAGAATATCCGGACCGGCCGGCCCTGACCTGCCGCGACAAAACGGTGACTTACGGTCAGCTGAAACTGGCTGCAGACAACTGTGCGCTGAAGCTTTTAAAAGCCGGCTTTAAAAAGGGTGACAAGGCGATCCTCTGGGGTTTTAACGGAATCGAATGGATGGTTGCCTTCTTCGGCATTACACAGGCCGGGGGTGTCGCTTCCCTAATGAATTACGGCCTGAAAGGTCCGGACGTAAGCGTCCTTACAAAAATGGTCGACGCCTCCTGGGGCATCATCGGCGGCAATACCATCAGCATTGCCGACCCGCAGGCCGCAGCGAAAGTCCTGATCGAGGGCGGCGTTCCGGTGCAGCACGTTTTCCCTGCAACCGCTTTTGTGGAAGCAGACGCTTTTGCCCCGGTTTCCGCAGAAGATCAGAAACTTCTGGAAGAAGCCGCTGCGAAGATCGATCCGAAAGATTCACAGGTCATCATCTATACTTCCGGAACCACTTCCCTTCCTAAAGCTGTTCTTCAGTCCTCCTGTTCCATCTTAAGCAATGCGGAAGGCTGCATCATGATGCTCGGGCAGGATATGGGGCCTTCCTTATGTCTGGCTCTTCCGACTTTCCACAGCTATGGCCTGATGGTCATGCACACCTACCTCAGCATGGGCGCACACGTTCATGTCACCCCGCTGTTAAAGCCGGATACCCTTTTAAACATGATCTGTGAACACAAGATCACCGATATGTGCTCGGTCGGCGCGATCTACGGAATGCTGACCTCCATGCCGGAGTTTCAGGAAAAGCTCTCCGGCCAGTTAAGGTTCTGCATCGTCGGCGGCGGTTTTACGACGCCGGTCGAGATGATGCGATTTGAAAAACTCCTGGGCGGCGGAAAACTGCTCTGCGGCTACGGCCAGACCGAATGTTCCCCGGTCATTACCGTCGAAACTCCTGCGGACCCGCTGGAAAGAAGGGCTGTCTCCGTAGGACGCAGCCTGCCCAATCACGAAGTCCGGATCTGGAATGAAGGCACAGGATTTGCGGACGAGGGCGAAGTCGGCGAGATCATCGTCAAAGGCCCGAGCCTGATGAACGGATACTACGGACTGCCGGAAGAAAAGCAGGCGATCGATAAGGACGGCTGGCTCCATACCGGCGATCTGGGCCGTTTCGACCCGGACGGAATGCTGCAGTTCGCGGGCCGTATCAAAGATATCATTATCCGCAGCGGTGAAAACATCACCCCGATCGAGATCGAAAAAGTTCTTCTGGAACAGCCGGAAGTCCGTGAGGCAAAGGTCCTGGGCGCCAGACATCCGATCTGGGGCGAAAGCGTCGAGGCCTGCCTGTCCCTAAAAAGCCCGATCGATGAAGACGAGTTCCGCGCACGCCTGAAGCAGAGGCTTGCTTCCTTCAAGGTTCCGTCTCATTTCTTTATTTACGATTCCTTCCCTTTAAACGAGAACGGGAAGCTGAACCAGAGAGCCCTCTCCGCCGATATGCTCACCCGTCTGTACGAGCTGAACCTGACCGAAGCCGTCAACGAAGGCCTGCGGATCATGGATCTTACCGTGAAGAACCAGCGTTATACGATCGTGCCGGCATGTTCGATGATCCAGCAGCTTGCCGACCAGCTCGGCTTTGACGAAGAAAACGCGGAAAGGATCCGTCTCAGCGTCGAGGAGATGCTCACGGACCGAATCGACAACGCCTTCGAAGAGAACGGCGTGATCCGCATGGAAGTCCTCCTGATGGCCCAGTGGATGCGCCTGCGCTTTACCGATACCGGAAGGAAATACTCCCTGGAATCCGAAGACGCTTCCATCAGTGCCAGGATCATCCTGGCCAACGTCGATATCTACTCGAGCGGCGAAGACGAAACCGGAAAGACGGAATACTGCCTGGATTATCAGTACCTGAACGACTTCAATGTAAAGGACTATCTGATGAAATACAGGGACAGAGCTTAATATCTCCTGTTGTCTCGACAATGCGGCATTTTTGAATCTGTAAAGGGAGTGAACCAGCGTGAGCGGTAAGTTTTTCTCGGATGAGAAAATAAATACAGGCCGGCAGCCAGAGCTTGACATTCTGAAAGCACTCTGTGTTTTCGGTATGATCTTCGTCCACGTCTTTCTGGACCTGGGGAAGGATGTCATGCCGACGGTTATTGATGATTACTTAACGGAATTTTTCGGGGCCGCGACGTTCATGATCTGTATGGGCATCGGCATGTGCTACATGCGGAAGCAGTCGCCATCCTCTTATCTCACGAGGGGCTTCGGCCTTCTGACCATCGGCCAGTTCCTGAACATCCTGCGCAACTGTATCCCGAACCTGATCGCCTACTGGATCATCGGCGGCAACTTCTTTATTGCCAACTCGCTTCTGATCCTTCAGTCGGACATTCTGTCCCTTGCAGGCCTGTCTTTTCTGCTGATGGCCCTGCTTAAAAAACTGAAGCTGAACAATACCGCGGTTTTAGGCGTCGGTCTCCTTCTGAGCCTGGCTTCCCTGATCATGTGGCACCAGATCACTTTACCGGAAAGCTATCTTTTCCGCCAGCTGCTGGGCTTTATCGTAATCACGGATGCCGAAGCGTATTTCCCGCTTTTCTGCTATTTTATCTTCGTAGCGTTCGGCTATTTCATCGGCGGCTACTATCCGAAGATCAAAGACAAGGATGCACTGGCAAACCGCATCATGGCGATCTGCTTCCCGCTGGCGGCGATCTACTATGTATGCCGGTTCATCTTTGAGTGGTCCTACCTGCCGGAGCTGGGCAGCGACCTGCAGTACAACATGAAACCGACACCGGATGCGATCGCGACCTGCCTGTTCACGCTTGGTTTCCTGGCCGTTCTCGTCAAGGTTGCGAACCTCTTCAAAAACGGACTGCCGAAATTCGTCATGCATCTTTCCGCAAATATCAACAGCTACTACTGTGTCCACTATCTTTTTGTTCTGCCGGTGCAGACGATCCTGATCGCCGCGACCGGGAACCGGATGCCGGGAAAGGTACTGCCCTGGCTTTATGCCACCGGCGTAGTGGCCGCATGCTATTTCCTGATCGAAATGAACATAAAGCACTGGCATATTCACTTTGCGACTCTCAAAGGCAGGCAGATGATCATCTTCGCAGTTGCGGTCTGGGCCGCGACCGTGGCGATCACGGCGTACGCGTACCCGAGGATTACCGAATTCGCGAATGTATGGAATGATTATCTGCTGCCGGAGTAAATATAAGGAGGACAACGATATGACGATTCAAAACAAACCGGAAGGTACAGCTTTAACCATGGCGATCGAAGGACGCATCGACACCCAGACCGCCCCGGATCTCCAGGATGCGATCCAAAACTCCATCGAAGGCGTGACCGACCTGATCCTGGACTTCACCGACGTCGGATACATTTCATCGGCCGGGCTTCGCGTGGTACTGCTTGCCCAGAACTGGATGGATGCCAAAGGCGGCACCATGCTCATCCGCGGCGCCGGAAAGAATATCGTCAACATCTTTAAGATCACCGGATTTGACAATTTCCTGACACTGGAATAAGCATATGAAAAAAAAAGACTATCTGAGAAACGGCTTCGGCCTGTTCCGTAATTTCGGCTGGAAGAAAAACCTGCTTGCAATAGCGGCAGGTTATCTTCTGTGTCTGGGACTGGACCGGCTGAGCGCTCTTCTTGCGGGGGCAAGAATGTTCTCCACTCTTGATTTCTCCATCGCAATCATGCCGTTTATCGGGTTCTTTCTGGGCATATGGGGGATCTTAGGGTCTTTTATCGAGTTTTTTATCGGGACCGCTACGATCCTGATAACGTTTCGTGCGTATGATTTTGTCCTGCCCACTTCCTATTATATCGTAGCGATCATTTCGCTGATCATCTACTGTGCGCTGCCTTCCATGCTCTGGTACGCGTTTCCGCTGAAGGGTGAGGAACGGGCCTCTTTTCCAAGGCTGGATACCTCCGCCCACGTCATCAAATATTATCTGATCATGGTGATCACGATCGCCGTTTATGTCGCTTCCCGGGCCCTGCAGGATGCTCTGGATGACATTCTTAACACATCCTTTACGGACTCTGTCATGGAGTTCATGCAGTATCTGGGTGTCGTGCTGATCATCAGTATTCCGATCGCGATCATTATTTCCGTGATCCGAACCCGGACGATCACCATCAATGAACGGATGGTCCTCACCTTCCTGATTATCGGTGTGATCGCTACCACACTCTGCGCCATTCTGATCTACCGCTTAACGGTATATCTTGAGCCGGACCTTTTTGACGATTACGATGCGATTTTCCAGACTGCCGGATCCGACATCTTTGATCAGAACAATGCCGAACAGGTCCTCTATCGTTATATAAACTACTGGAACTGGTTCTACGTGATCATCACCGTCATGCTCAATATTCTGCTGATCATTGAAACGATCTTCATGCGTTCGATCGAGAAAAAAGTGACGAAACCGATCATCCATCTGGGCGATGTTCTGGAAAAGTATTCAACACACGATGAAGGCGTATTCGATCCGGAACAGGTAAAAACCGAATGCCGGCCGTATCGCTACGGCTACGGTGAGGTCAGCACTCTTACAAGGACCTGCGTCAATATGGCGGAAGAGATCGACAATTATACGAAGAATCTCGAGCATGTAACGGCAGAAAAAGAACGTATCAGCACCGAACTGGATGTCGCGTCGAATATCCAGCAGGATATGCTGCCAAGCATCTTCCCGCCTTTCCCGGACCGTTTTGAGATCGATCTGTACGCAAGCATGACGCCTGCCAAGGAAGTCGGCGGAGATTTTTACGATTTCTTCTTTGTTGATGACAACCATCTGGTGCTGGTCATCGCCGACGTATCCGGAAAGGGCGTCCCGGCATCACTTTTCATGGTCATTTCAAAAACACTTATCCAGAACCACGCCCTGTTGGGCGGCACACCGAAAGAGATATTATCTTATGTAAACCACCAGCTCAGTCAAAACAACGATTCCATGATGTTCTGTACCGTCTGGCTGGGAATTCTCGACCTGACGAACGGAAAGATCGTTGCCGCCAATGCCGGCCATGAGTATCCTGCGATCCTGCGAAACGGCGAAAAGTTTGAACTAATGAAAGGGCGTCATGATCCGCCCCTCGGCGTCCGGGACGGCTTAAGCTTCCGCGAATATGAGTTTACGCTGGCACCCGGAGATGCCCTCTTCCAGTATACGGACGGTGTCACCGAAGGAACGAATACGGAGATGGAAGAGTTCGGGGAAGAACGGCTTGTGCAGGCGCTGGACGAAAATGCCGCAGGAACAACGAAAGAGATCGTTGACGGCGTATACAGGGGAATCCGTTCCTTTGTAAATGAAGCGCCGCAGTTTGACGACATTACCATGCTGTGCCTGAAGTATATGGGTCCGGATTCGCATGTGCAAAAGCAGAAAAAGCAGTACAGCTTAACGATCTCTTCCCGTGTGGACCGTCTTGACGAAGTGACCCGTTTTACCGAGGAACATCTGAAAGAATTCGGATGTCCGGACGACGTACTTTTCAACATGATCCTGGCAGTTGAGGAGATCTTCGTAAACATCGCCAGCTACGCCTACGGCGGGCGGGATGAAGACACCCGGATCGATATCTCCTTCGATGAGGAGGCGCGGACGATCGAAGTCGTCTTTACCGACCGCGGCATACCCTTCGATCCTACCAGACGTGCGGAACCGGACATCACCGCCAGTGCCGAAGACCGGCAGATCGGCGGCCTTGGCATCTTTATCGTCAAGAAGACGATGGATGAAGTGGAATACCACTATCTCGGCGGAAAGAATATCCTCACGATCCGAAAAAAGATCTGAGTAAGGGCATAAAAAAGGACGGTTCTTCTGTCAGGCTTTGAAAAGCAGCCGGCAGAAGAACCGTCTTTTTTATGATGTCATGCGTTCCGGCAAAGCGTCAGTTGTCGATATACGCAGTCAGGTCGAACAGTTCTACGTCTGTCAGTTCACCTTCTCCGTCCAGGCTGACATAAAGGGTCGCGATATAGAGCGAAGTGACCGGCTCTTTGGTAACGGTCGTCCCCTGGCAGAGGATCAGATAATTATTTCCGTTTACAAGCTGACGTGAAAGCTGAGCTGCCGGAGTTAAGGTCACGCCGAGGTTCTTTTCAGCCGCAGCCTGGAAAGCCTCATAAATGGATTCTTCCAGCATGATCGCATTGGAAGGCTCCGGAACCGTCCATCCGCCGACCATCGGTCCGTCAACGTTTTCTTTTGTTTCGATCTCAGGAATTTCGATCTCCTCTGCGCTGGTGATCTTTGCTTCGCCCTGCAGATCCTGATAAACAACGACAACATACCAGCCCTTTACCGGGTTCTGCACAACTCTCTCGCCGAGGCAGAGAAACGCATAATTCGTTCCGGAAACCACCTGCGTCGCAAGCAGGGCCTTCGGCTCAAAGTTCATTCCCGTATAACCCTGAATGGCTTTATCAAAAGCTTCCTGCGCATCCGCGGGAACTGCCGCCGGTCCGTCTTCACAGATCTCCCATCCGCCGACCGCAGGATTTTCTCCGGTCTCCGATGTCTGAGACTCCGATGTCTGGGGCTCCGATGAAGCCTGGGATGCAGCCGAAGCTGCGCTTTCTTCCTGTTTGTTCTTGCTGCCGCAGGCTGCGAGTGCAAATGTCATGCAGCCGATAAGAAGCAAAGCTATAACTGATCTCTTTTTCATTATTTTTTCAACCTCCCTGGCCGATCTTTAAATACAACTGGAATATACAATGAAAAAAAATATTTCACAATAGTATTTCTTTGATAATTCTGTTAATTTTCCATAAACCGTTTAATACCGGCCGCAAATAGTGTTCTACAGTTCTATGTCCGGCCTGTCCGGTCTTTCTCCTGTTCTTGACTCCCCATCGAGAAATGCTATAAAATTAAATCATTCATTAAACCCTCAGGCTCTGAATACAAAAGAAGGGATGATGAAATGAACAAATTATTTAAAAGAAATCATATCCTTACTGTCCTGACTTTCTCCTGCTTTCTCCTGCTCTCCTTACTGTGCCTTTCCGTAACCGCACGCGCGGACGGAGAAGATGAGGTGAAGCCCGACAACGGTATTCCCGTAGTCTATCTTCGCATCGATGAATCCCGGGGCACGGTTGAGGACATGATCAAAAGTGACGATCACAGTGTTTACTGCTACGGCACGGTCAGTATCGAAGTGCCTGAAGGTTTTCATTATTCGGATTTCCCGAATCTTCCCTGCGAAAGCGTAACGGATCTTTCCATGAGCATCCGCGGCAGGGGAAACTCCACCTGGGTACGGGCGGACAAAAAGCCGTTCAAAATCAAACTGGATGACAAAACGGATCTGTTCGGCCTCGGAAAGAACAAACACTGGGTTCTCGTTGCCAATGCGCTGGATCCCTCTCTTTTAAGGGACCGGATCTCTGCATGGATCGGCGATCAGATGGATTTTGAATATACACCCCGCGGCGTGCCGGTAGATCTGGTCATGACCGGCGAACAGTTCGGCAGCCATTATCTGGGCAGCTACTATTTCAGCGAGAACGTCCGTGTCGACAAAGGCCGCCTGGAGATCGAAGAGCTGGATGAAGACGATACCGAGCTGCCAAAGATTACCGGCGGATATCTTCTTCAGAACGCCGCACAGGTCCGTGAAGGATCTCCGGACCGCTTCTATACCAGCCGCGGCGTGGACTGGGCGACCCATACCCCGTCCTTTGATACCTCAGCCGACGGGAACTTCAGCAACGCCCCGCTGAAAGGATCCGGCGCAGCCGTACCGGAAGAAAATTTTCCTGATCCGGAACTTGGCGACGCCTATGTAAATCCGGCGCAGCAGCAGTATATTCAGGACTATATCCAGACGGTCGAAGACGCCCTGTTCGAAGAAGGTACGGGCTACCGGGATCTGATCGATGTCGAATCCGCTGCCAAATACTGGCTGATCAACGAATTCTGCAGCAACGTCGACGGGTATCGGACAGGCAGCACCTACATTTACAAAAAGCGCGACGCAGGTGCTGTCAGCAGGCTTTACTGGGGTCCGATGTGGGACTATGACTTCGCCTGGGATTCCAACATCTCCACCGTACGGGCGATCCGCGCCGAACACCCGTGGCTCAAACCCATGCTTTATGACAGGGGACCGGGCGGCTTTGTCGCAGAAGTCAAAGAGCAGTGGCCGGCCCTGCGTGCCTGCATTACAGAGCTGATCAGGGACGGCGGCATCATCGATCAGTATTATGAGGAAACAAAAGCCTCCGCCCTGCAGAACCATCTATTGGAATATCCCGAAGATACGGACTACAGCTACCGCGCCGATGTGGATAATCTCAAAAACTGGATCCGTAAACGACTGGCATGGTTTGATGAGAACATTTCCGTTCTGGACAGCCTGATTTATAAAGTGAAATATGTCGTTGACGGAGAAACATACCATCTATACTATCTTGAAAAGGGAGAGTATGTTTCCGACAGGGAAAAGCATCCCGACAAGGAAGGAATGATCTTCTTAGGGTGGGCCGACGAAGACGGAAACATTCTTGATTCCGAAATCGAAGTTACCAGAGACATGGTCCTGACAGCAAAATATATCCCTGACGGTGAAGCCGTTCACATCGAGGATATTGCGCTCCGAAAGGACTTCGATATCCGGCCTTACAACATGTATTTCAATCACTATTACACCGACTATGAAATAATCCCGGCAGATGCACAGGAAAAAGAGATCGAATGGACGTCTTCCGACGAAAGCTACGCGACGGTGGATTCCGACGGCGTAGTGTCCTATAACGGCCCCGGCCAGGTCACGCTGACCGCCAGACTGAAGAACGGCAAAGTCCGGAAATTCACCCTTACCATCACGGATGAACCGATCCCTGTTCCCGAATCCGTCGCTCCTGAAGAGGAAACGGTTGAGCTGAAGATCGGCGATACGGTCCCGGTCATGATCACTACACAGCCGAGTCTCGCAGGCATCGACTCCATTGAATACTCTTCCGAAAATGAAAGTGTAGCGACAGTGGATTCCTACGGTGTGGTCAAAGCAGCCGGAGAAGGCCAGACCCGAATCCTGATCAAAACAACGACGAAGGGAGAACCGGACACCGTACTGGAAACAGAAGTGAACGTAACTGTATCAAAAGACGCTCCGGAGCCCACTCCGACAGCCGAACCTACAGAAACGCCTACCGTGACTCCAACTGCAGCGCCGACAGAAACGCCTACCGTGACTCCGACTGCCGCACCGACAGAGACGCCTACCGTAACTCCGACTGCCGCACCGACAGAGACGCCTACCGTAACTCCGACTGCAACGCCCACGGTAACCCCGACCGTCACACCTACGGCAACTCCGACTGCAACGCCCACGGCGACCCCGACTGCAACGCCCACGGCGACCCCGACTGCAACGCCTACAGCAACGCCGACCACAAAACCCACAGCGCCTCCGACCGCTGCACCCACGGCGACTCCGACGACTACGCCCACGGTGACTCCGACAGCGACGCCGACCGCCACACCGACTGCTGCACCTTCTCCGGCCAAAATCGTTTATTCCGTAACCGCCATGAACATGACGACCTGGACAAAAGGCAGCAGTGAAAACCTCGTGATCGTCGTGAAAAGCAACGCTTCCGAGGATGACAGCTTCCGTCGGTTTACCGGGGTGAAGATCGATGAATATACCCTGATCCGGGAATCGGACTATACCGTATCGCAGGGAAGTACGATCGTTAAGATCCTTCCCAAAGCTCTGGAGGCCCTCCAAGCCGGAGAACACAACGCTTCGATCGAATTTGACAACGGAAAAGTGGATACAAAGATCACGATCGCCGATTCCGGCAAGGCTCCGGACAAAGGCGGAGCCCCCACGGGCGACCCCAACCGCCCCAAAACCTGGGCCATAGCCCTGATCCTGGCGGCCGCTGCCCTGGCAGCGATCATTGTTGTAATACTCTTCCGGAGAAAGAAATCCTGATTCGTCGGAATGAGAAAATATAGAATACGCAGGATTATACTGTATATTAACCTTGAAGTTGAAATGTGCCTGCCGGTCAATGCCCGGAGAAGGAGTTTTTTATCATGAATGATGCAAAAAATAAAAGCAGGATCATACTTGACGGGCAGGAGTATGAAGCCGATCTGCGCGGCGGAAGGCCCTGCTATGATGAAAGCCGGGTAGAAACGGTCTCCGATGCCCGGTATCTTCGGCTGTATGATCTCCAGTATGCCGAAGGCCGGCATTATTTCGATGCTTCGCGCAGGACGGTGAAGGACCTTGTCGCGCTTAAATCGGATGAAGGATTCCGTTCCATGCTTCCGGATGCGGTGACGATCGCTGTCGTGGTGGTCTGTCCGGACGAGCCGCCGAAGCTTCTGATGAACTACGAATACCGCTATCCTGTGGGCCAATATCTCTTAAGCCCGGTTGCCGGACTGATCGACCCGGAAGACCGCGAGACCGAGGATCCTCTTGTCCGGGCCGCTGTCCGCGAGATCCAGGAAGAGATCGGGATCACGCTGAAGCCGACAGATGAGATCCATGTGATCAATCCCTGCGCGTTTTCCACTCCCGGCATGAGTGACGAGAGCAACGCTTTCCTGTGTGCGGAAATACGGCTGGACGATATCGGTGAAGTCCGGCAGGACGGAGCCGTCGGAACCGAACTGTTCGCAGGATTTGAACTGATCGATACCGCGGAGGCCGAAAGGCTGTTTACAGTCGGCCGTGACCGCTACGGAAACTTCTTTTCACTGTCGACATGGAGTGTTTTAGGATATTTCTTATGGAAATACGGTAAGGAATAAGGAGCGGTCGAATGAGCAGGATCTTATATCATTATACCGATTTTTACGCACTGAACGGCATCCTGTGCGAGAAGGAACTCCGGGTCAACAATGTTCTGAACATGAACGACGCGGAAGAGATGCAGCTGTTCCTGCGTGGCGTATTCACGGCCATATGGCAGCGTCTCGTAGACGAGGGAGAGACCGAAAAAGCGCTCCGGCTGCAGACGAAGTATGAAGAGCTGAGCAGAAAGCGTTTTGAGTATTCGGCCTACGCCGCCTGCTTTTCGACTTTCCGGGACGACGCGGCCCAGTGGGAGCGGTACGCATACCGCGGAAAAGGCGTCTGTCTGGCGTTCCGGCTTGAGATCCTGGAGGAACTTACGGGCGGTGCGATCTCTTTGAAAAAAGTGTTTTATCAGGACGATGTGGCATCGCATCCGCTGGTCAATGAGATCCATGACCTGATCCGCGACAGTGATCTTTCCGAATACAACCCCGTACTCTGGGAAAAGCTGCGGGAGGCCTGGCAGAATTCCGCATCTTTCAAACATCCGTCTTTTTCCAGCGAGAACGAGATCCGGCTGGTAGTCATGCCCTTTAATGCGGAGGATTTCGATGTGAAGCCCCGTTATCATGTTGCGAAGGAAAGGATCAAAAAATACTACCCGCTGAATCTGGAAGAAATGTGCAGCCGTGCGGGGTACACGATAGAGGATCTGATCTCCGAGATCATCATCGGTCCCGAATCCACACAATCCCCGTCCATTCTCCAGGATTATCTGCGGGATCTGTCCCTGAACCGGCTGGCAGAACATGTTGTTCTTTCGGACTGCCCGCTGCAGATCAAGATATGATCGGTTTTCCGGATCCGGACCTTGCGTTCAGGCAGGTTTACAGGATTCAGCCCTCAAGGAATTCCAGAACCGCCCTGTTGAATTCCTGCGGCTTCTTTTTCGCAATAAAATGACTGCCTTTGATCAGTACGAGCTTGGCATCCGGTATCATGGATGCGATCAGCCTCGTCTCTGATTCTTTGATCATGTCCCTGGTCCCGGCTATGACCAGGGTCTTTGATTTTATCGCCGCAAGTTCACCCGGATCGACGTTCGGGTCATTGACCATTAAGCCTAGCATTTCCGCATTCTTTTTTGCGGAATCGCTTTTATCCGAAAACCGTTTTGCAATCCGGTAGCCGATCTCTATCGGCAGCTGCGTGGTCCGCTTCACTCCGTCTGTATTCAGATTGGCGCCGTTCAGGATCAGGCGGTCCACACGTTCCGGATACCGCATTGCAAAGATCATTGCAATATTTCCCCCGTCCGAAAATCCGAGAAGATGGGCCTTTTCAATATGATGCTCATCCATAAAACCCAGCAGGTCTTCCGCAAACCGGCGGATCGTAAAGGGAGCATTTCCCCTCGGCGTCTTTCCGTGTCCCCGGGTGTCCGGGGCGTAGACATGATACTGTTTTGAAAACGCACCGATCTGTCCCCGGAAATACTCACCGTTTTCACCGTTTCCGTGGAGCAGGATCAAAGGATATCCTTCACCCTGTTCTATGTAAAAATGCTCAATATCCATTATTGGTCTGACCTGTAATAAGTTTTTATGAAACATGCTGACAGCTCCGGATAAGGGAGCTTGTCTTCTCTCCTGGCCCCGGCTTACAAAAGCTGCTTTATCACTTCGCCGCTGTCGCCGCCGATACAGATGGACCGCTTCTTGATCTGAAGGGGGCAGCAGGCTTCGTCGTAATTCAGGCAGGCATAGACTGCCTTTTCGTTTTCGTCCGTCATCTGCCAGAAGGGATACTTGATGATCACCGGGGTATTGGCACCGACGCCGATCTCCAGAAAAAGCACATGCATGCCTTCATGTCTGTTCAGGAAATCCAGATAGGCTGCCGAGGCTTTATGCCAGCCTTCATCTTCGACAAAGCTGTCATCGGCACGAAGGTTCATGGTCACATCGGATCCGTCATCCGGACATCTGGGGATCAGCTCGGTCGGGATCTGCATCCGGAGGGCACCGTCTGCCGGCGGCTGAAACACATTGTCCGTATCTCTTACAAAGCCCTGGGCGTCCATTGCTTCCATGGTCCACGCTTCGTTATCGTAGGTTTTCCGGTTCTGTGCATCCACGCTCTGGAACAGGCCGTAATCACCCTGCGTGTAGAAGAGTCTTTTTTTGTCGAATCCGGCTGTCTGGAACTGATGATCCACGTTCGTCGTGATCACGAAATAATCCCTGTCCTGTACCAGCTTCAGCAGATCCCGGTAGACCGGTTTCGGAGCGTCCACATAACGATTACAGTAAATATGCCTTGCCCACCAGGCCCAGCGGGTCTCCTCATCCGGAAATGGATAGAAACCGCCGGAGTACATATCCCGGATGCCGTATTTCTTCTCAAAGTCCCCGAAATACTTTTCGAATCGTTCCCCGCTGTAAGTAAAACCGGCTGCCGTGGACAGGCCCGCGCCGGCACCGATCACGACAGCACCGGCGGTCGTGAGTTCTTTCTTCAGCCGTTCTGTATTTTCCTGCCGGCTGCCGGTTCCGCGGGAGATACCGGCACGGAAATTCCGGACGCCGGCGATCCCTCTCTGTATGGTCTCGAGATACCCGTTTGGCAGTTCAGAATAATTCTGCTTCATAATATTTTCTGTCCTCATCTTTAAAAACATTGAATATCACCCTCTCCATCCGGCCCGTATGTCTGCCAAGCCAGTCTGTTACGGTCTTTACGGCGATCTCTGCCGCCCTTCTGTTCGGAAAGCGGAATACCCCGGTGGAAATACAGCAGAAAGCCACGGTCCGGATGTTCTTCTTTTCGCAGAGATCCAGCGTACTGCTGTAGCAGGCAGCCAGCTCTTCCTCCAGTTCCGGTGTGAGCTGATACTGTACGATCGGCCCTACGATATGGACCACATGTTTTGCCGGAAGATTGTATCCGGGTGTCAGCATCGGCACTGCCGTCGGCTGTTCGTAACCGCTGCCGTACTTTGCGCGAAGCCGTTCCATCTGACGGCTGCACTCTGCCCGCAGCTGGATCCCCGCAAAAGTATGGATGCAGTTATCGATACAGGTATGCATCGGGATGAAACAGCCCAGCATCTGCGAATTGGCCGCGTTTACGATGGCATCAACAGCAAGCCTTGTGATATCTCCCTGCCAGACGGAAAGCTGCTCTGCAAAAGCATGGCTGCTGTCCCGGGAGGCGATCGTCGGTATCTCAGCTGCAGATACGATCCCGTTTTCACGGCTGCGCTCCTGCAGGTATTCGTCCTGCACGGCGAGAACGGAAGCCGCCATTCTTTTCGGCATACGGATATTCATCAGAGACCGGAGGATGCGTTCCTTCCCTTCTTTGTCGGATGGTGTTTTCAGATCCTTATAATCCCCGGAGTCCTCCTTGAACCGTTCAACCAGGTAGTCCAGGCGTTCCTGCTGATCCATTTATTCTTCCCTCGCATTGCGGGACTGTGCCCAGCCCGTTTTCTTTCCCTGAAAAACACAGTACTGCTTTCCCGCAGACCGGTCTTTCGTTCCGGCTGTTGTTTTCCTTCCAGATATGATATCATGAAAATGAAAAATTGTATTCTTCCCATTGGAGGATTTTTATGACACTTCAGACTATTTTTGAACAGAACAGAGAGCACCTGCTGTCCGCCATCAGCGGCACAGCTGCCGTTGCGGCGACCCGCGCGCTGAATTCTGAACTGGACCGTATACTTTATACATTTAACGATCAGGAAGAAAACGCCAGAGTCCGGGAGGCCGCCGGTTCGATGATACAGGTTGCAAAAGCGGCCTGCTCCCTGGTCGACAGTGACGGAGAAACGAAAGTCTATGGACGGACGGATTACAGCAAACCGGGCTCCGGCAAACAGAAGGTATCGAAGGGATTTCTCCTGCTTCTGATCCTCGGGCTGATCGGTGCCGCTGCCACGGTGATCGGCGCACAGCTGATCGCCTCCTCCGCGGCCGCCGGGTCGGCAGACTGGCAGTCTGCCGGACTGCCGCCGCGCTATGTCCTTGCGCTGGTGCCGCTGCTGACCGTTCTTCTGTTTTTCTTTGCCGGAACGCTGTTTCGACGCAGAAAAGAGACCTCAAAAGAGACGCTGCATGCCGAAACGACGATGGATACTTCCAAAATATACAATCATCTTCTTGCCGTGATCCTGGTTATCGACAAGCAGCTGGAAGATGTCCGGAACTCCGTCAGGCAGGAAGAGAGGGAGCGTTTGAAAGACCGGGGAGCCGGCTTAGACCCGGCAGAACTGGATCTTCTGTCCCAGCTGCTGGAAGACGCATACGGCCGGAAAGGCAGAGATGAGCAGGCAGACGAGGAGATCTCGCAGATCAAATTCTATCTGCATAAGAAAAACATCGATGTCGTAGACTGGAGTGCAGACGCAGGAAAGGCCGATGCGGAAGGCGCGATCACACAGGGCAGCGGATGGTTCGACATGATACCGGCTTACACAGGGGGAACGATACGTCCCGCGATCGCCGCGGACGGAGAGCTTTTGAAGAAAGGCATGGCTTCTGCCGGAAAAGGATGATATATGGAACGCTTTTACGGATTTGACCTGGGCGACGCGGAAAGCGCTGTTACCCGGATCATAAAAAAAGAAGGGGAAAACCCTCAGGTAATACCGGTGCAGGAAGCCGGCAGCTTCATCACCGCATACGCAATGAAGCGGGACGGCCAGCTGCTGATCGGAGAAGGCGCCTGCTATGAGCCGGATGTGCTGGTCCGGAAGCTTCGATTCAAAAGCCGGTTTCTGACGGACAACAGCGCAAAAAATGATTTAAAAAGTTTTGCGGCAGGAGTGCTCGGCGAGCTGCTCCTGTCCGGAGATCTTGTCCGAGGTGATGATCAGTGCTTTTACATCGGCTGTCCGGCCGGATGGAATAAAGCCGACCGCGAGGAATACAGAGGCCTGTTTGAGAGCGCCGGCTATCCCCCGCTGAAGATCGTGTCCGAATCCAGAGCCGCTCTGATCAGTGCCTGCCGGTCAAAGCATCTGCAGGTCGGTTATGATATCCTTTCCAAACCGGTCCTGGTCGTTGACATCGGGTCTTCCACGACAGATTTCGCCTATATTATGAGCGGCAAAGAGGTAGAACTGAAGACCGGCGGAGAAGTGGCTTTAGGCGGCGGTGTCATGGACGAGATCCTGCTGGAGGAGGCCATCGATGCCTCTCCGGATCCGGCAAAGATTCGGAAGATATTCACGGAAAATGAAGCCTGGCGTACCTACTGCGAGTTCGCCGCGCGCCGCCTGAAAGAGAAATATTATTCCGACATCGAATTCTGGCAGAATGAACCGCTGACCCAGACGATCAATATCCGCACACAGCTTATCCCGGTCCGGCTGAAGTTGACGATGAATCCGGAGATCGCGGACAGACTCTTAAACAAAAAGGTCAGCCGTCTGGACGGACAGTCTTTCCGCAAAGTATTTACCGACAGTCTTAAGCAGGTGCGTGAAAGCATAACGGAACTTCAGCCGGAACTGATCTTCATGACCGGCGGCGTATCCAGAATGCAGGAACTCAGAAACTGGTGCCGGGAAGTTTTTCCCGAAGCTGTTGTCATCTGCGGCAGCGAACCGGAATTTTCCGTTGCCAAGGGCCTTGCGCAGTGCGGCCTGATCGACGAGGAACTGCGCGCTTTCAAAGCGGAGATCTCCGCCCTGATCGAATCGACGGTGATCGAAGAGATCGTCGAAAAAAACATTGATGAACTGTACCGGAAAACAGTGGACAACATCGTAGACCCCATCCTGGAAAAGGTCGCCATCCCGGTCATCGACCGGTGGAGAGACGGCTCGATCGAACATCTTGGTGATATCGACGCCATCCTCGAGCAGGATATCGATGCATATCTGCATTCGGATGAAGGCAGGGAACTTCTGGCAAAAACGGTAGCCTCCTGGCTGAAAAAGGTTTCCTACGGACTTGAGGAATACACCATGCCGATCTGCGTCCGTCACAATGTACCCTTCACGGCGCTGGATCTGACATCCTATCTTTCCCTTTCCGATATCAATATCCATGTAGACGCGAAGGATCTCTTCGCGATCAACGAGATCACCTGGCTGATCGACGCTATTGTTTCCGTCATCGTGGGACTGCTGTGCGGAGGCGGGGGACTGGCGCTTGTAGCAAGCGGTATACAGGGGATCCTGATCGGCTTTGTAATATCTGCACTGATTCTTGCCCTCGGCAAAGAACCCATGCAGAATGCCTTCCTCAAAATGAACATACCGAAGCCCATGCGCAGACTGATGCCCAAGAGTTATCTCCGTTCCAGAGTCGGCCGCATCAGCGAAGAGGTTAAAGACAGTTTATACGAAAAGCTGGAGCAGGAAAAAAATGAAGATATTACAAAAAAACTGGTCGAGGACATCTCGAACCAGATCGAGATGTGCCTGACCAAAATGGCAGAGGTCGTGGAGATCCCTCTTGGCTGAGCGTCAGCAAACCTGCTGTACAGTCTGATTCTTTTTCTTCCAGACCGCAAAGCATATAAAGCACAGTATGATCTGCAGCAGGGTGGAACACGGAGTGCTCAGTCCCACACGGAACAGTGAGACCGGTGTCTGCCTGCTCATGAAATAGGCAACGGGAATCCTCATTAAAAATGCCCCGGCGATTCCCTGTATCATAACAAATCTGGTATATTCCATGCCGTTAAAGAAGCCTATAAAACAGAACAGGAAACAAGTCAGAAGGCAGTCGACCGCATAGGCCTTCAGGTATTCCGCCGCTGCCGCTATCACTTCCGGCTCGTTAGCAAAGAAGCCGGCGAGCAGGCTTCCATGGAAAAAAGTAACATAGAACATGACCACCCCGGCGGCTGTCGATACCGCAATCGCGCTCCAGAGTCCCTGAACGGCTCTTTTCAATTTCCCTGCGCCGCGGTTCTGCGCGACAAAGGCGGACATGGACTGCATGAAAGCGAGCGGGATAAGCATGATTAAACCGCACACTTTTTCTGCTACGCCGACGCCGGCGGATGCGATCAGTCCGAGAGAATTAACGATCGCCAGCACTACTAAAAAGGAAATGCCGACCAGGAAATCCTGCAAGGCGATCGGCGTTCCCAGGCTCAGGATCTTCTTTACGATCTTTCCATCCCAGCGGATCGATCCCCTGCTGAAATCAAAAGGCAGCGTTTTCTTTTTTATTAACCACAGGGAGACCAGAACACTGACCAACTGTGCGGCAACGGTAGCTGCCGCGGTACCTTCCGCTCCGAGATGAAATCCTGCGACAAGCAAAAGATCCACGGCAATATTGAATGCGCAGGCGATCGCGACTGTAATAAGGGGAGTCCGCGAATCACCGAGCCCTCGGAATATGCTTCCGATCAGGTTATAGGCAATGATCACCGCTGAACCCAGACCGCAGATCCGGATATAATTTGTCGTACGCGAAAAAGCCTCCGGGGGAGCGAGCATAACCGACGCCAGCTGAGGCGAAAGCAGGGCCAGAATGGCCGTCATGACAATCGCCACAGCAGCAAACAGTAAAATACCGCTTCCGACGATCTTCCCTCCCTCTTTCGGCAGGCCCATTCCGATCTTCTCCCCGATCAGTACCGTTATACCCATTGCAAGGGAACTGACAAAACTGGTGACCGTAAACATGATCTGGGACCCCGTTGCAACAGCGGATACATCGGCGGCACCGGCAAACTTTCCTACGATCATCATGTCTACGGCACCATACATTATCTGAAGCAAAAGGGCAAGGAAAACAGGCCCGACAAATCTTAAAAGTAACGGGATGATCTTTCCGTTTGTAAAATCCGTATGACTATTCATGCACAAATCCTCGCATAATCTGTTTTATCGGCCGGGAGGATTTATGTCAAGGAATATCACATTAAAAAATGGATTTCTATCGGATTGCTCCGGGGTAAAACCTTTGAAAAAGTCAAATGCTCCATCCGGCACTGGCATTTTGCAGCTGCGTCATACGCCTGAAGATGCTTTCCGGATTGCTTAACAGCTCTTTCGGACTTCCTTCTTCTGCCACCTTGCCGTCTGCAAGAACAACGATCTTATCCGCAGCCTCTACTGTACGCATCCGATGAGCGATGACCAGTACCGTTTTACCGGAAAGCAGGCGGGAAAGAGCTCCCTGTACTTTGGTTTCATTTTCAACATCCAGAGATGCCGTTGCTTCATCCAGAAGCACGATCGGTGCATCTTTCAGCAGAGCACGGGCAATGGAGATACGCTGACGTTCGCCGCCCGAAAGCTTTGCCCCGTTTTCACCGATAGGCGTTGCATAGCCTTGCGGCAGCTTGCTGACGAATTCGTCACAGTTCGCTGCACTGGCGGCTTCCAGAACCTCTTCATCGGATGCTCCGTGCTTCCCCAGACGTATATTCTCCATTACCGTATCGTCAAACAACACCACATTCTGGAATACCATGGAATAATCGGTAAGCAAAACCTCCGGATCAATGGAAGCGCTATCCACCCCGCCGATGCGGATCGTGCCCTTATCGATATCCCAGAGCCGGGCAGCAAGCCTTGCGCAGGTACTCTTTCCTGATCCTGAAGGTCCTACAAGGGCTGTCACTTCACCCTCTTTTGCGGTAAAGCTTACTCCGCGAAGCACTTGCTCATTATCATATGCAAATTCGACATTCTCAAAGACGATATCATGTCCGGAAGGAGCAAAATGGTCAGCACCTTCAGCCTTTTTCGCATCGAAGATCTCCATCAGCCTGCTCGCTGAGACCTGAGACATGAACATCTCCGCAATCAGCGCCAGCGCCTGGTCGAATGGTGCATAGACACGTGTGATCACCAGCAGGAACATGAACAGGAGCATAAAGTCGATCCTGCCTGACAGGATCAGACTTGTTCCGGTGAGGATGGTCGTTGCCACTCCCAGCCGCATGATCACGCTGGCCGCATTGACGAAGATACCGGTAGACAGCTCCCCTTTGATCATAGTTTTTTCATGATGATCGATCCTGACGTTCAGGTCATCCAGGAATCGTTCTTCCTGATTTGCAGCCCGGATCTCCCGGATATTCTCCAAAGTCTCCTGAATGCCGTCAGACACCTGGATGCCTGCAGCTTTCGTGATCTCGGAATTCTTCTTTGCCAGCTTTCTGCTTCCGAAAAGGAGGGCAAAAGCCACCGGGACGCCCCACAGGCAGGCAAGTGCCATCTGAAAGTTTATGATAAGCATACCAACTGCTATGATCGCCGTTGAGATATAGGAACCATAAAGATATCCCAGGCAATGGGACCAGACATGCTCCAGACGGTTCACGTCGCCCATGATCGTCTCCGTAAGGTCAGCCAGGTCACGCTTGCCGAAGTAGCCAAGGGGCAGCTTCCGGAGACGCTCGGCCAATCCGATACGGACTTCTTTGACCTCACCGTAGACCAGGCCGTATGTTGTACGGTACTGCTGTAGATGCGTTATAATCGATAACACCAGGAAAACCAGCACCAGAAGGATGAAAGTGACTGCTTTCGGCAGTCCTGCTCCATCGGTCAGGACGGCCATATACCTGGACATCATCAGGTACAGGATCCCCATGCCGCCCATCACGATGAGGTTTACGATGACCGTCCAGAAAGTGCCTTGTTTTGTGTTTCTGATGCCCTGATCGGTAAGAGCATATTTTCTCTGAAAATCTTTTCCGAACATATACTTCACCCCCCTATATGCGCCATTTCAAAGCCTGGTTGTAATCGGCCCACATTTTTGCGTAAAGACCGCCTCCTGCGGAAAGCTGCGTATGAGTCCCCTCTTCCGCCACTTTTCCGTTATCCAGTACGATGATCTTATCCGCGCCGATGACTGTTGACAGGCGATGTGCGATCATGATCACGGTGCGTTCTTTTGTCAGCGCCGCAAAAGCTTTCTGAATCATTGCCTCATTTTCGGGATCAGCAAACGCAGTAGCCTCATCCAGTACAACGATCGGTGCATCTTTCAGGATGGCTCTTGCAAGAGATACTCGCTTCTGCTCGCCGCCGGAAAGATAAGTGCCTTCCGTTCCGATGACCGTATCCATGCCGTCCGGCAGCTTTTCAAGAATATCATCACACTGCGCTGCAGAGAGTGCTGCCCTCACCTCCTCCCGTGTTGCTTCAGGGCGGGAGGCTCTAACATTCTCCAAAATGCTGGTCTTAAACAACCTGTTATTATGGAAGACAAAAGCTACCTGGTCCATCAGCACATGAGGATCGGCATCCCTGACATCGACACCGCCGACAAGGACCTTGCCGGAACTGACATCCCAGAAGCGCGGGATCAGGCAGGCTGCCGTTGTTTTGCCTCCGCCGGAAGGTCCGACCAGGGCTACGGTCTGTCCGGGCTTCACCAGAAATGACACATGATCAAGCGCGGGAACTTCCGCTCCGTCATAAGTAAAGCAGACATCCCTGAATTCCACGCTGTTGTCTTGCGGGACCTGCGGATGATCCATGATTTTCAACACAGGAGCACTCATGACCTCATTAATTCTTCCCAGAGCCGAGCCGGCAAGCATCATTCCGCTGGCCGCAAACATAATCTTCGCCAAGGCTGTGGATATGATGGCCGAGAACACGGCATAAAAAGCAAAATTTGTTACAAAGCCTGCAAAACTGCCGGAAGTAAGTGCTGCCGGTGCCAGGAGGAGTGCCAAAGGAACAAGAAAGATAAAGGCACCTTCGGTAAATGTCAGATTCACAGACTGAGGAACACGGCAGACGCCATCTGTATATCGTTCCGCTTTGGTGCTGTAATCCTCAATAGCCTCTTTAAACGCCCTAAATGAATAGACTGTCTGCTGAAATACCTTGACAACGGGAATGCCGCGGACATATTCTGTCCCGGCTTTGCTCATCACATCCTGAGCAGCCTGATACTCCTTCATGAGCTTTGCATTCTTTCCTCCCATCATGGCGAACATGGAAACGATGGATATTACTGCAGCCAGCAGGCAAGCAGCTCCCATCCGCCAGTCAAAAATGAACATCAGCACCAGCATGGCAATAAACATAGCCGCAGTACCCACAATATCCGCCAGATTGTGCGCCAGCAGCGTTTCCGTCTCTGAGGCCGCCCCGTCCAGACGGTTGCGCAGCAGGCCGGAAGCATTGGAATCGAAAAAGCCCAGCGGCGTCTTCATCAGATGGGCCATGCCGGTTTTACGGATATTGGAAGCTGTACGAAACGCAGCCAGATGTGTGCACATCAGCGCCGCGAAATAGACTGCAATCCCGGCTACGGCAAAACCAAACGCCATCCAGCCGTAGCGGGCGATCCCCGCAGCTGCAGTCCAGTTCGGCGCCACTGCAATCAGGTCCCGTGCCACCAGCCAGATGCAGATATACGGGAGCATCCCAAATACCATGGCTACCGCAGATAAACCAAGTCCCAAAAATGTCAGACATTTATAGCTTCCTGCATATCCAAGCAGCACTGCCAGATCACTCTTTTTCTTTTCTTTCATAAAACCACCGCCTTATTGCTGTTGAATTCAGAATAGATGCTCCGTCATTCCAGAGAAACAGCCTGCTTTTTCAGTACTTTTTCCGCGATCTTCATGCCCAGAACGGCAACCGGAATCGTCAGGACAAGCATGAGGATCAGCACCGGGATGTTTTGGACAACGGCCTCCATTTTATCAGCATAACCTGCCGGCATTTCCTCCACAGCTGCGGCCAAAGATTCCTCTGTATTCGTCCACCAATGGGCGGAGTATGCATAGAACGAGAACGCCAGCGGTATAAAGCTCCTGCGGACACCTTTCAGCGTTTCATAGCCGTTCATTCTTCTGATAAGCTCCGCAAGCAGAGCAAGAATAATCATTCCTGTAATCAGAGCCGGATTCCCCTCTCCGGCGATCAGGCCAATAATAAGGGCCACTCCATTCAGAATCGCTGCAGCTCCAAAAGTGCGCAAACCGGCCGCAGTATACAGATACACAAAGCTGAATAACAGCGGTATGACCGTACCCACATAAGCATAGCAGGCAGGATGGATCAGACCGCAGCTGGAACCGAGAACAAAAAGTGCCGTATAGATAACTGCGGCGATCAGAAGGCGGACTACAGAGATTTTCTTCATAATGATTACCTCTTTTCTTTGATAGTATGCAGACTATATTCCAATAAAGTTAGCTCTGGCTAACACCAGATCGGTAAAAAACGCTTTCTCATAATACAGATCGGGAAAGCGTTATCTGTTTATCTGACCGCAGCCTTTCCGAGAAGAACACTTCCCGCACTTTCTTCGGTATCGTCGTCCTCTAAGTAACCGTCGTAAGGTGCAGAGGGATCGGTATATTTCTTTGTGAACGGCCTGCAGATCTCTGTTCTGTGCTTAAAAGCAAAGTCCAGATCATCCGTCCAGCCGGTATGTCCGGTAATTATTCTGATTGGCTGTTTTCTGCCCCGGAGGCTCTTCTCCAGTTTCTCCAAGGACTGTACTGCCAGCTTATTATCCTCCGCCAGCGTGCTGATAAAGCTGTAGCCGCCGTCCGCTCCGAACCAGATCGTATCCCCGGTAAAGAGATACTCATCATCGATCAAGTAGACCATATGACCCCAGGTATGCCCGGGGACCAGGATGCATTCGATCCTGATATCTCCGATTTGGATCACTTCGCCGTCTCTCAGCAGTGTCCGTCGGTTATCCGTTCTGACCATCGGCAGTTTATAGAATCCGTGGAACACCTTTCTTCGGACTTCGCCGGTCAGATAGCGGTTTTCGATCTCGCCGATATAAACCGTCGCATTCCTGAACAAAAGCTCGCTGTCCCTCTCCAAAGCGCCGACGTGATCCGTGTCCTGATGGGTGATCAGAATATGCCGGATCGATGCCGGATCAATGTCCAGCCAGCCCATCTTTTCCTGCAAACGCGCGTAGTTGTAGCCTGCGTCAATCATGATCGTGGTGCCGTCCTTCGTATAGAAAAAAATGTTTGCGATCCACTCCCGGACGCAGCTTACGCGCTCGTCGATCCTGCCCGTGTTCAGCGGCTTGAAGATCGCTTTCCCTCGGAACAGTCTGCTCATGCCTTTCTTTTGATTTTCAGAATCTTTTCGTGCCATTCGTTTTTCCTCCGAAAACGATTTTAACGATCTTCATCCTGACCAGCCCATCACAGAAACGAATCATCAGCTTATGGAGTGCACCTACATTTCTGTAAATATCCCGATATCCTCGCATGTAGCTTTTGGCAGTGACAGAATCAAAATGTTCACTCCACCCCGCAAGCTCCGATTCATCCTCCAGGGAAAAAAAGGCGCCGACGTCGGTAATTCCCGCCTCCTTCAGCCAGGTCTTCCTCATGAGTTTTGCTCCTCGCTCATTGCAGGAATCGAAGGCCAGTACGCCTCCGGGAAACTGCTCTGCCATAGCGCGAAACAGAGTTTTCATCTCGGCTGTCCTGAAATAATAGAAAACACCTGCGGCAAAGAAGACGGCTCCATCTGTCGCATTGATCTTATCCATCCAGGAATAATCATTCAGATCACAGGCAAGATTCGTCTCTCTTTCGCCCGCCGGCAGAAGGTCATTTCGCACCTGAATCACATCCGGAAGGTCGATGTTAAAGCCCCTGCACTCACCGTTATCGATCCTAGAGAAGGTATCATCCAGACCGCAGCCCAGGTTTACGACAGCAGCTTTCGGATGCTTCCTAAGATACATCTCCGCTTCGCAGCGCAGGTCGTATTGCCGCTGAGCCACTTCGAGTGCACCGAAAAGTCCTGCCGCCGATTCCATCTTTTTCCGCTTTTCTGCAAAATCATAATCCAGACAGCCGCATATCCTTCTGGCCTCAGGATCAGAAAACAACTCCGGAAAATGTTCGGAACACACCAGTCTTCCGAAAAGCGGGATGACCAGCGTCTCCTGAACCGTATTTTTCTCAATGTGATATTTCACAGCATCAGCCCTTTCGCTTATATCTGCATGTCCATAGGCATTCCCGAATGCTTCATCTGCTTCAGCTCTTTTTGCGAAATCACCCGTTCTTTACTTTCAGAAGCAGAAACCGGGAACAAGAACGGAGTATCCGACTTTGCGCAGGTATTCCGAATCCGCGAGGGCTTCATGCGCCGCAGCCGGTCGAATTCCGGTATCGGAAAGTCAGCCTTCTTGGCCCTGAGCGCCTAAAACGCCCCATTTATAGGCTTTCTGCTGAACTGACAGATACCCTTTCAATCTGCTCCTCTGTCTGTTGAAAATCCTGGATAAAAAAACCATAAAAGCCGAAATAGTTAGCGGCTTCTAACTAATTCTTAATTATATTCCGATGAAGAGAGAAAATCAAGGGAAAAGCCTCCATCTCGCAGCCGCCTGCACTTCCGATTCCGGTTTTTTTAGATAAAAAGGCTCATATCCGACTGCTCTCCGGAGCCGAGGAAAGTAGAAACGCCTCCCAGCTCCACACCGTCCAGAAGTTCCTCCTTGTGAATACCCATGATGTCCATTGACATCTGGCACGCCACGATGCGTACCCCGTGGGCTTTCGCACTGTCGATCAGTTCCTCCAGAGAGCTGATTCCTTTTTCTTTCATGATCCAGCGGATCATCTTCGCCCCGGCACCGCCCATGTTCATGCGGGAAAGGCCCAGCTTTTTCGTGCCGCGGGGCATCATGGCACCGAACATTTTTTCCACAAAGCTTTTGGCAACACCCACCTTTTCCGGACGTCTTAAAATATTCAGGCCCCAGAAGGTAAAGAACATCGTCACCCTGCGCCCCATAGCGGCCGCTCCGTTTGCCATAATAAATGCGGCGATCGTCTTATCGAGGTCGCCGGAGAAGACCACAAAGGTTTTGTCATTCTTCTCCGAAACCTGCACGGTTTCTCCGGGTGAGGTGCATTTTGTGATATCAGCCTGTATCACGCCGTTCTCAAAAGTGATGGAATCGAGCCTGCTTCCCGTCCGCTCGCACCAGATCTGAATATCCGAATAAAATGCGTCTTCCGTCGCCTCTACATGGATCGCCGTTCCGTCCGGCTTATCGCGCAGATAGTCCGCAACCTTGACGATGGGCCCGGGGCATTTGAGCCCCCTGGCATCGATGAATTCCCGGGGCTGCCCGGATGAAGAAGCCTTTTTCTCCGCTTCGCCGCCGTGAGCGAATTCCCGGCAGGCGCTGTATCCGCCCTCTACGTGGGTGACGTCATACCCTCGTTCGGCAAGGATTCCGGCGATCTCTTTGCTGGAATTACCGCGACGGCAATAGACGATGACCGGTTTTTCTTTCGGCACGGTATCCAGCTTTTCCGTAAACTGAGAAAACGGGATATTGACCGCTCCTTCGACAGCGCTCACGGTAAACTCATCCGGTTCGCGAAGGTCAATGATCGTGTATTGTGAATTGTCCAGTGCGGCAAATTCTTCCGCTGTGATCGTCTTGTATTCTTCCATGGCTGAACCTCTATTCCTACATTATGTGATTTTCTATTCGGCTTTCGCCGTTTTCGATGTGAAACACATTCAGTGAATCGCCTACTAAAACGGTAGGTTAACAGCGTACCATAGTATCCATCCGGTTTCAATAGAAAAACAGCTGAAATTATGCAGTGTTCCGGACATTATTATCGGTGCTGTTCAAATCGCTGTTGTTCTGTCTGATCACACAATCAGGTTCACAGCCATACCGCACAGGAAGGAAAACATCAAAACAAACAGAATATACAAAACGAATCGCCGCCAGCCCATGGCGATTTTTAAGGCTCCGAGGTTCGTGATCTTTGTGGCCGGACCGGTAATCATAAAAGCCGCCGCACTCCCCATGCTCATCCCTTCCCATAGCCACTGCTGAAGAAGCGGTATCGTTCCTCCGCCACAAGCGTAGAGCGGCACACCGATCGTTGCCGCCATCAGGACGCCCCACGCTTCGTTTCCGCCGAATACCCTTATCATCAGGTTCTGCGGCATATAACGCTGGAGCAGGGCGGACAGCAGGATGCCGAAAAGAAAATACAGTCCGGTTGCCTTCATGTTTCTCCAGATATTCAGCAGGTACCGGATCAGCAGGTTCGGATGCGTATCATGACCGGCTTTTTCTTCAAAACCGCTGAAATCAAAGAAATCCCGGTTCCGGTAAAACAGAAAAACAAGAAGACAGGCGCTGCAGCCGCACAGAAAGCATGTAACGATACGCACGGTCAGCGCTGCGGTACCCAGTGCCGTGCTGTAGATGATCAGCTGGGGATTCAAAAGAATGGAGGCCATCATGAAAGCCGCAAGCCAGTCCTCCCTCATGCCCTGCTTCCGGAATGACGCAGCGATCGGGATCGTTCCATACATGCAGAGAGGTGAAGCAATGCCCAGCATACAGGCCGGAACGATTCCGAACAGGCCCCACTTTTTATTTTTCATTCCGGCAAAGGCGCCGTGGATCCTTCCTTTTGCAAATACAGAAATGAAAGACCCAATCAGCATGCCGAGGATCCAGTACCAGCAGATCTGCCGGAACTGGATCTCAAAGTAGTACCAGATATAAATGATTTCTCTTCTGAGGACTGCAAAAAGTTCAGTCATCGATGCTTACCAGTTCATAGGTCCGGCTGCCGAGGCCGATCTCCTCTGCGTGTTCAAGGGTATGAACGCCATGGAGAGATTCCATGCGCTTTACCAGGGATGCATTTCCTTCTGCCTGATAAACCAGATCCACACAGGACTGATCCAGCGCGACAGGATCCGTACTTGCCAGAATGCCGATGTCGTGAATATCAGGTTCCGCAGGATGCCCGTCGCAGTCGCAGTCTACGGAGAGGCGGTTCATTACGTTGATGTATATGATATGGTCCTTCCCAACGTGGCTGCTGAAGCCGGAAACCATCTCCGCCAGTGCTTCCAGCCAGGCGTCCTGATCGTTATACCAGATGCTGCCGCTCGTTTTGGTACCGGCCGTATGGACGTACACCTTGCCGCTCGGGGAAGAGATGCCGATACCGACATTCTTGATGGCTCCGCCAAAGCCCGCCATCGCATGCCCTTTGAAGTGAGAAAGGATCACCCAGTCCGTATAATTCTCCGCATGGCTGCCAACGATGACTCTGTCAAGTCTGGTTCCGCCGGTCATGGGCCACTCTGCTTCGCCCTCTTCATCCATCAGGTCAAAATCCGCGATCACCGTAAATCCATGATCCTCTGCAACCTGCCTGTGCATGGCAGAACCCGATCGTGACCCGCCGTAGGCCGTGTTGCATTCTACGATCGTGCCGTCCAGCTTTTTTACCAGATCACCGATCAGTTCCGGACGAAGATAATTGCTGGCCGGTGGTTCGCCGGTCGAGATCTTGACAGCCACATTGCCTTCCGGTGTCCATCCGAGCGCGTCATAGATCTTTACCAGACCTTCTGCAGAGATATCGGATGTAAAGTATACGACAGGTGCTTCAGCGGCAGCAGCATCTGCGGTTTCCGCTGTATCCGCAGCAACTTCAGCTTCGGATTCTTTTGTTACCGCAACCGATGCAGCAGCGGGTTCTTTATCGGCCTGCTGCCCGGCAGACTGTGTGCTGGTTCCTGTTCCTGTATGACTCCCTGCGCATCCGGCCAGGAGGAGACCTATCGCCAGACACGCAGCAATCACCCTAAGACTCTTTTTCACTTCTTATAAACTCCTTCCCAGCAGATACGCTTCCTGCGGATATCTGCTCCGTTTTGTCATGCCGGGAGTGCCGCAGCCATCAATGACTTCCACCGTATGCCCGGCCTCTTCGGCTCCTTTTTTAAAGTTTTCAACCAGAATACCCGTTGAACCGTTCCGGTTCGGGCTTCCCATAAGCATAATGATCTTCATCTGAACCTCCTGTTACCGACTGATACCGTTCGTTTCAAGCCAGGCTGTATTCCCGAAAGATCCTTGTTAATCTGCGGACGGGAACAGGAGCATCAGCACGACGCTGATGATCACCGATGCCATGATGGCTGCTGCAGGGATCAGCGGATTCTTTTTCGATTCAGCCTTCTGTATCGCATTCCTGCAGATCCGTGCTGCCTGAATTCCGATAAAAGCCCAGAATGACAGCATCAGCAGGTTTTCAAGAAATACCAGTCCTCCGGCCTTGTCATAATTCAGGAACGCGAACGGCACGCGGAAGAACAGATAATCCGTCATATTAGCCCCGTTGCCCCAGAATTAACTACTAAATTTCTGTCAAACTTGGTGAAACTACGTCAAACTTTTTCAAAAGGATTTGGGCAATCGAGTAGGAGGGGAAATCTAAATTCCCCGACCTCTCACACCACCGCTCATGCGGATCCGCAAGCGGCGGTTCAATCAACTTAACAAGTGACTCGCCTCTCGGCGTAGTAGTCAGCCATTGAGACTAATCCAAATCGGG
>JAFWOE010000022.1 GCA_017509985.1 Lachnospiraceae bacterium | reverse complement strand
TTTCGGATTCTTTATCCCATCCGGAGTTTCTGGCCACTTCCCTTCCCTGTATAGTTCGACGCATTTCCGCTTGTACTTGTAACTATAACGCATAAGAATATACCCTCCTTACTGGTTGTCCAGTAAAGAGGGTACATATCAATCCGGCCACCCTCCGTAATTTTTTTCTACCTGCAATATATCGGATCAGAATCCGGCCAGATAGGCCTCCTGTTCCGGCGTGAGCCGGTCAATTTCCAGTCCCATGGCTTTCAGCTTCATCCAGCCGATCTCTTCATCGATGGAGTCCGGTACATTGAGAACTCTTTTTTCAAGAGAATCCCTGTGCGCAGCCAGCCATTCGAGGCTCAGTGCCTGTACGGCAAAAGACATGTCCATGATCTCGGCGGGATGGCCGGGGCCGCAGGCCAGGTTTACCAGCCGGCCTTCACCAAGGACGTTCAAAGTGCGTCCGTCGGAAAGTGTATATCCGACGATATTCTTTCTTCTTTCTTCCTGTTTTGTACAGATCCGCTTCAGGGCGGCAATGTCGACTTCGCAGTCGAAGTGGCCGGCGTTGCAGAGGACTGCCTGGTCCTTCATCACGGCAAAGTGTTTTTCGGTAATGACATCCCTGCACCCGGTGACAGTAATGAAGAGATCACCGATCTTTGCGGCTTCGTCCATGGGCAGGATCGTGAAGCCGTCCATGGTGGCGTCCAGCGCCTTGAACGGGTCGATCTCGGTCACGACCACGTTGGCGCCCATCCCTTTGGCCCGCATGGCGGTGCCTTTGCCGCACCATCCGTATCCGGCGACGACGACAGTCTTGCCGGCAACGATCAGATTGGTGGTTTCCATGATCGCAGTCCATACAGACTGACCGGTACCGTACTTGTTATCATAATAGTGCTTGGCCTTTGCGTCGTTTACGGCCATCATGGCACAGGGCAGCGAGCCGGCTTTTTCCCGCGCATGGAGCCGGTGGATCCCGGTCGTTGTTTCTTCGCAGCCGCCGATCAGGCGGTCAGTATACTCCGCGCATCTTCCGCACAGCAGACTGATCAGATCTCCCCCGTCGTCCACGATCAGGTCAGGGTGGCAGGCCAGGGTCTGTACCAGGAGTTCTTCGTATTCTTCTTCGGTAACACCGTATCTGCCGAAGGTTTCGATCCCCAGGCTGGCAACGGCAGCAGCAACGTCGTCCTGTGTTGAAAGGGGATTGCATCCGGTCAGAAAGACTTCAGCCCCGCCTTTCTGCAGCACAAGGCCCAGATTGGCTGTTTTTGCTTCCAGATGGACGGAAACAGCGATTTTCATTCCTTTAAAGGGCTTTTCCGCTTCAAATTTCTTTTCGATCTCTCCGAGGGCCGGCATAAATGAACGGACCCACTCGATTTTCTTCAGGCCGGAGGGCGCCAGTGATGCATCTTTGATATTGCTCATGATTCAGTCTCCTTTGACGGGCAGGCAGTATTGTCAGGAAATCACGTGGAAGGCTTCCGTGAGGTCTATGGTCAGCAGTTTTCGGTCTTTCATTACAAATTTTCCGTTTATTATGACGTCCGAGACCTCGGAGCCGGATGCGGAATAGCAAAGCGAGGAAACAATATTGTTCTGCGGAAACAGAGAGGGCGAAAGCAGGTCGATGAAGATCAGGTCCGCCAGGGCGCCTTCTTTGATGATGCCCAGCTTCCCTTCCATTTTCAGTGCTTTTGCGGCATTGACTGTAACGGCCGCGAGCACTTCCTGAGCGGAAAGCGCTGTAGGATCTTCCGTGATCCCTTTGTGGATCAGGGAGAGAAGGGACATCTCCCGGAACATATTCTGGGTATTGTTGCTCGCCGGACCGTCGGTCCCGAGACAGAGGTTCACTCCGGCTTTTACAAAACCCGTGACCGGCGCAAAACCGTTCCCGAGTTTGGCGTTGCTGGCCGGATTTGTAACGACGGTCGATCCGCTGCCTTTGATCAGGGCAATATCCCTGCCCTGCATCTGAACGCAGTGGGCGAGAATTGCTCCTCCCTCCAGGAAACCGGTTTCCGCCATGATCTCCACCGGCGATTTCCCGTATTGCTTCAGACAGTCGGATAGTTCGGTCCGGCTTTCGGAAAGGTGGGTCTGTTTGAGAAGGCCGCGCTTTTCGGCTTCTTCCGAGACCTGTTCGTAGAATTTCGGTGAACAGGTATAGATCGCATGGGGAGCCAGCGTAAATTTAATGGTATCGCTTTCGTATTCTTCTTTTTCGGATAGGGCCTCCTCGAAACGGGAAAGGCCGTCTTTGTAAAGATCCCCGCCGACGAGGCCTCGGCCGATATAGGCGCGAATGCCGGCTGCTTCAGCCGCTTTTGGTGACATTCCGCGGAACATATGCATATCGACGTAGGTCGTTGTCCCGCTCAGGAACATCTCTGCAAAAGCGACGAGATTGGAAGCATAAGCTTTTTCGGGAGTGATCTGAGCCTCGGCAGGATCGATCCGGTCAAAGAGCCATTCGGCGAACGGTATGTCGTCAGCATAATTTCTCAGGCAGGTCATATAGGCATGGGTGTGCATATTGATGAGCCCGGGCATGACGAGCCTGTTTTCGGCATGGACGTCTTCCCAGAGATCTGCCGGATCGATGTTTTCCGATCCGACGGAAACGATCGTGCCGTCTTTTATATAAAGATCTTTTTCTTCAACGGTAAATGTTCCTTCGCGGTAAATGAGCAGTTTGGCTCCTCTGATTCTGATATTCATATTTTCCTTTCTAATAGAACGCGGGTCCGGTATAGACGTTATTCTCACTGGCAACTACAAAAGAGGAGATCTTGGTGCCTGCTTCACAGGCTTTTTCCAGGTCTGCTTCCCGGCAGTAAGAGGCGCAGAATCCGGCACAGTAGCTGTCTCCGGCGCCGGTGCTGTCGACGGTTTCCGCCGGTATTGCAGGGCAGATCCCGAAGCTTCCGCTGCAGTCAGCATAGACCGAGCCGTTTTCCGACAGGGTGACAACGAGCTTTCCGAGCCCGGTTCCTGCAAGCTCTTTCCGGATCACTTCCAGCAGTTCTTCCGGAGTATGGGCACCCAGGTCCCGCTTCAGAAGCATGCCTGCTTCCTGCTGGTTACAGATAAAGACCTCCGCTTTTTTAAGATACTCTGTTTTATTGAGAGCGTGGCTCATGGTAGCGACGGCACAGCAGACTTTTATATTGTATTTTTCCGCATATTCAAAAGTCTTCCGGACCGCTTTTTCATCAATATCGATTTCGAGGATGACCAGGTCCGCAGTTCCGAAGATCTCTTTATGGTGTGCGTCCAGTATATCCGCCAGCGGATCCAGATCGGCTCTTGCGGAGATTGAAGAAAAGACATTTCCGTTCTCGTCAAAAACCGCGAGCCAGGTACCCGATCCGCGGGCCTTTCGTTGAATAAAACGGGTATCGACACCGGCATCGTCCAGCCGGGAAAGGACTTCGTCTCCGAAGCCGCCAGGTTCGCAAAGGGATACGAACAGCGGTTTGTCTCCAAGATATGCAAGATCTTCCGCTATGTTTCTCGCGACGCCGCCGTGAACATATTCAATGCAGCCGGCGTTCCGGCCTTCCGGCATGAACTTTTCGAAAGGATGCCCCTTGATATCCGTGAAAATGGTTCCAATAACGGTAATATTCATTGTCTTTTCTTTCAACAAGGTGTTATTATGATGCATAGTCCGGTGATGAAAAGAGTTTCAGCAGGGCCGGATGCGCTTGGACCGGCTGCCGGACAGGCAAGATTATTCTATCATTACGCTCCGGGTTTATCAATCCAAAAGGGAACCCGGAAATGCAATAACCCGCGAAAACAGTTCCATAAACGGATCGTTCCGGATCGTATATTATAAAGAGAACAGACAGTGACAGAACGTGAATTCGATAAATGCATAAAAAGAATACTGAAAGGCGACCGAGAAGGGCTGCGGGCGGTTTATGAAGCTTATCTGCCGTATATCTTCCGGATCGTTCTGAATGTGGTGGGAAGCCGGGAAGATGCCGAAGATCTGACGAGCGAATTTTTTATCCGGCTGTGGAACACAGCCGGGAAGTATCGTCCGGGCTCCGGCCATAAGGCATATATCGCTGCTGTTGCACGGAATATGTCCATTGATTACATGCGGAAGCGCGGCAGGGAGATCCCGATGTCGCTTTCCGGAGGCAGCGAGGAAGAGGAGAATGCGGCTTACCGTGAGAATTCCGAACTGGCGCAGGCCGACGACCGCTACGGAGGCGCCGATGGAGGCTTTGAAGAAGAACTCGTCAACAGCCTGACGCTGAAAGAAGCGCTGAAAACACTGAATGAGCCGGAACGCGAGATCATCCATTTGAAATTTGCCGGAGACCTGACATTCAGTGAGATCTCAAAAGTATTGAAAGTCCCCATGGGCACCGTTACCTGGAGATACCGGGAAGCGATAAAAAAATTAAGGAGGTGCGGATTCGATGAAAGATCTTAATCAGGAATATAAAAACATGATCGAAGCAGACGTTCCGGACCTCTGGGATCGTATCGAAGCTTCCCTGCCGGATAACAGCGAAGTAATAAAACCGTCAAAGACCCGGATAAGAAAATTTTATTATATGTCCGGGATCGCGGCCGCCTGCATCTGTGCGGCGATCATTATTCCTCTGGTGACGATGCAGCAGAGGGCAGCCAAAAGCGGGAACACTGCTGTGGCGGAAGCCTATGAGGAGGCGTTTGTGGAGGAAAATGCGAAAGAAGCGGCTCCTGCAGCCGGAAAGAGCTTTGACGAAGGAACAATGAATGCCGCCATGGAATACGAAGCGGAAGAAGCATCTGAAGAAACGGCTCCTGCGGCAGCAGCGCCTGAAGCTGTTCATGAGGATGCAGCTCCGGCGGAAGCAATGACCGAAGCAGCAGCCATGCCGGCAGCAGCTGCTGCAGAAGAAGCGGAAATGCCGGCTGATGAGCCCGATAAAGAAGAGACGGCTGTTAGTACATCCGAAGCAGAGGAGAAAGCTGTCCTTCTGACGCCCGAAGAGATCGCAAGGGCCGAAGCGGTGGCGGAAAGAGTCCGGAACGCAGCGGCCAGGATCTTCCGTCATCTGAACGGAAACTGACCGAAAAGACGAGCAGATAAAAAAATAAAAGCTTCACCATAAAAATTTCCTTTCGGATCGTATCTTTGGCAGAACATAAAAATCCCGAAAACACAGCATTCGGGAAAGGTTCTGAAAAAGAGAGAAGGAAGGAAATTTTTTTGACGTCTGCGCATATCCGAAACGGTATGCGCGGATGCCGAAAAACAGAACGGATCTGATAAGGGAGGTTTTTATGAAAAAGAAAGTCATGGCGGCACTCGCCGTTCTGTGTGCAGCAGTACTGCTGGTATCCTGCGGATCTTACCGCTCGTCCTCGTCTTTGTCCGAAAAGAGCAGCACGTCTGAGACGAAGCAGGCATCCGTACCGCAGATATCATACATTCAGCCGAAAGCAAGCGTACCGGAGGCGCTGGCCGATATTGCTGACGGCGCTGCATCGGAGGCCGGGACGGATGTTTACCGTGAAGAAGAGATCCGCTTCGAACCGGCGGAGTTCAATACGGAAGAGTACAACGCAGTTCGGGAAAACGGGTTCCATTCCGTTCTTACCTCGCCGCTTTCCACTTTTGCGGCGGATGTCGATACCGCATCCTATGCTAATGTACGCAGGATGCTGGAATGGGGATACCGGGCTGATGAGATCCCGGCAGGCGCGGTCCGCGCAGAAGAAATGCTCAATTACTTCAGTTATGATTATGAAGGACCAAAGGGCAGAGAACCGTTTGGCGTAAATGCGGAGATCGCCGGCTGCCCCTGGAACGAAGATCATAAACTGCTTATGCTCGGGCTGCAGACGGAAGAGATCGATTTTTCGGAAGCGCCCGATACGAACCTGGTATTTCTGATTGACGTTTCCGGTTCCATGGATGAAGACAATAAGCTTCCGCTGCTGGTCAAATCCTTTTCCATGCTCGTGGACGAGCTGGGTGAGAAGGACCGTGTATCCATTGTAACTTATGCCAGCGGCAATGAGATCGTGCTGGAAGGGGTAAAAGGCAGCCGAAAGGAAAAGATCATCGATGCACTGGAAGGGCTGACAGCCTCCGGATCGACCAACGGCGGACAGGCGATCATCGATGCCTATGATCTGGCCGAAGAATTCTATATTGAAGGCGGCAATAACCGGGTGATCCTTGCTACGGACGGAGATTTCAATGTAGGCGTTACCAGTGAAGGAGAACTGGAGCGCCTGATACGGAAAGAAAAAGAGAAGGGCATCTTCCTTTCGGTCCTGGGGTTCGGCATGGGCAATTACAGTGATGCCCGAATGGAGACGCTGGCCGATAACGGCAATGGCAATTATGCCTATATCGATACCGAAAAGGAAGCAAAAAAGGTGCTGGTGGAAGAACTGGGAGCCAATATGTTCACGGTCGCGAAAGACGTGAAACTCCAGATCGAGTTCAATCCGGAGTTTGTAGCCGGATATCGCCAGATCGGATATGAGAACCGCGGAATGGCCGCCGAAGATTTTGATGATGATACGAAGGACGGCGGTGAGATCGGCGCGGGCCACAGTGTGACGGTACTGTATGAAATCGTTCCCGCGGATAAGGAATCAGCATCCGGAAGGAAACTGAAATACCAGGAATCCGGCATCCGGAGGGAGGCGGAAACTTCCGGTGAATGGTTCACTTTAAGTGTACGGTACAAAGAGCCGGACGGAGAAGAATCGGCCCTGCTGGAGTATCCGGTCGGAGAGGAGGCTCTGACGGAACGCCCTTCGGAGGATATGGTCTTTGCCGGAGCAGTTGCGGAATTTGCCATGATCCTGAACGACAGCGAATATCTGGAGGACGGAAGCCTTCGTCATCTAAAGAAGATCGTTGACGGAATTGAGAGCGAGGATGAATACAGGAGTGAATTTATCGATATGGTCTATATGATAAGATAATCCGAATTAGTATAAGCAAAAGGAAAACACAGCGGCTTCCTGAAGAGGCTTTGATCCCCCGGCAGCCGCTGTGTTTTTCTATGGCTTTTTAAGTCATGACCAAATCAGATTATATTCGTAAGTACGAAAATATAACTTGAAAACGAAGCGACACTGTGATATACTGCGTTTATGAAATCAGCAGGCCGGCCGGTCTGCTTCGGTGCATTCGATAATGCATCTCTGCACATTCGTGCATTTTCTCTCATTTATTGTCTGTGCATGTGCACATCTGTTTTTCCGGTCTTGCTCTGTCCGGTCCTCCGGGCGGATCATTTCATATTTTCAATTCTATTTTCATTTCGAAAGGAGTACCTGCACAATGAAGTACTTAAAAAGAGCACGGATGAGGATTGCCGCATTTTTGATATGTCCTTTTCTGATCGCCGCGGTTTCCGTTCCTTCCTTTGCCGAAGAAAGCGGCGGGCTGGGATCGGAAGCGGCCGGGGAAACGGACTGCATGACGATGTATTACGAGGGAACCCCGGGCTGTATGCAGATCGGAGAGCCTTCCGGGACTGCCTGCCTTATCTCCGATGAACAGGACGGAAGAAGAAGCGTCCTGAAAGCGGCTGCATCATCGGAAGGATCTCAGGTTTATATTGCATATAACGGCAAATGGATCAATTATGACGCGTATACTACGCCGATGTTCACGGCCAGAACCGAAACCGGCACCTATATCGCTCTTTGCGGCCAGCCGGATACAAAACAGCCTCCGGACGGAGCAACGTGGACGGTAAGCACTATTAGCAACGATCTTCTGAAGTCGATCCTGCTTCTGACACCCGGAAATGAGCTTTATCTGTATCACGGGGACAATCTCTTCCCAGGTGCATCGGAGGATGAAAAATACGCGTATGTTCACGCCCTTCTGGGACTGGTCTACCAGGGCTCGCTTACGGGGCTTACGGAGCAGCATGTCCGGGAGATCCGTGCCCTCCTTTCAACTATACAGAACGCCCTGAAGTCGGACTCCCAATTCGGGGTTGAATGGAGGCGCGTCATAGCGAAATACCGGTTATATATAGCTTATACCGGTGAGGCCTATCAGGATATTATGTGGGTCGAGCCGACAGCGGTCAGCCTCAGTGTACAGAAAACTTCTTCGGATCCGGCGTACGGCGCTACTCTTTCCGGCGCGGTTTATGCCGTTTATGATTCCGAGGCGAATGTAATAGAAGCTCAGCGGATTAATTCCGGCAGGGAAGAGGCGGAAACGACCGGCAAAGAGATCGCGACTCTGGAAACGGGAGAGGATGGGATGACGGAATCCTATGAGGTCGCAATGGGAGAGTACTGGGCTTATGAGCTGCGGGCTCCGAAGGGCTACCTGAGAAGCGAGGAGTGTATGTATATCAATGCGGCAGAGGAGGGAATGTCCTATGTATTTTCCGGCGTGGATCAACCGGCTGCGGGTATGGCGGCTGTCACTAAAACATCGGCTGATCCGGATATTACGAAGAATAACAGCCTGTATTCCATGGAAGGGATCCGCTACACCCTCTGCACCGACCCGGAATGCACCTCGGCCGCATATGATGCATCCGGAAACAGGGCGGTGATCACCCTGCAGGAAGACGGTACCGGCGATGTGCTGAAAATGAAAGCCGGGACCTATTATGTGAAAGAGACCGAAGTGCCGGCAGAAAGCGGATTTCGGAAATCCGGCGAAGTGAAGATGCTGAAGGTCGCGGCGGGGGAGACTGCCTCGGTCGAATTCCGGAATGACGCGCAGGCCTGCCCGGTCGGGCTGCTGCTTCTCAAAAAAGATGCGGAGACCGGATCGGCACAGGGAAATGCAGCCCTGGCCGGAGCAGAGTACTCGCTGAATTATTATGATAATCACACCGGGGAGGGAGATCCGCTTGAGACCTGGATCTTCCGGACGGATACGGACGGAAAGATCCTTCTGGACGAGGATCACAAAGTATCCGGTAATCCGCTGTATACCCAGAACGGCAGATATGTCATTCCTGCCGGCACGGCAGTGATCTGTGAGACAAAGGCTTCACCGGGATATCAGATCGATCCGAATGTCTATACGATCGTGTTCCGCCCGGATGAAGACGGTGTCATCCGATGCGATACCGGCAGCTGGAATGCCGAAAACGGCTGTCAGGATCCGGAGATTGTCTCGATGGAGAAGATCATAAAAGGAGGCGTAAAGTTTTTAAAGATCGATGAGGAGACAAAAGGTCTCCCTGATAATAAAAATGTCACACTCCGGGGCGCCGTTATCACCGTTTACAACAACAGTGAGATGCCGGTTGCCGTAGGGGATCAGCTGTTTGAAACAGGAGAGGCAGTGCTGGAACTTGAGACCGATGAAGCAGGAAGTGCTTCCTCCGCGGCAGATCTCCTTCCTTACGGCAGCTATTATGCCGTGGAGACGAAATCCTCTGAAGGCTATACTCTGAACACGGCGTGGCGGCGTGATTTCAAGATCACCGAAGACGGTGTGATCATCGATCTGACGGATGAGCAATCGGTGCTTCTTCAGCGGATCAAACGGGCAGACCTGAGGGTGCTCAAGCTGGATATCGACGGGGCAGGCATGGCCGGCATTCCCTTCCGGGTTGCGCTTCTGGATGAAGAAGGAAAGATCCGGGAAAGCCATATTATCGCAACAAATGAAAACGGCTGTTTTGATACGTCCGGGAGACCGAAAACCGGAGAGAGAGTGAACGCGCTGGACGCATATTATACGGAAAACGGTTTTTCGGACGAAAGCGTGCTTACGGGCGATACCGGGCTGTGGTTCGGAGAACCGGCTGCTCAGGCAGAAGGGAGAGGTTCGCTGGTCATCGGCAATTACCTTGTGGAGGAGCTGCCCTGCGAAGCCAACAAAGGAATGGAACTGCTTTCACAGCAGCTGATGTTTGATGCGGATCCGGAGAAGGAAGCATTTGAAGACGGAAGGATATATGATCTCAGCCATGCGTTCATCAATCTGAGGATCCACCCCGAAACGGATCTGACCGATGATGCATCGGGAACAAAGACCGTGACTTCCGGAAAAAACGTGACGGTGACGGACCGGATCCGTTTTGATCATTTGAGAGCCGGCTCGGAATACGTGATCCTTACGGATTTTTATTATATCGATCCGAATGGCAGCACTTCCTTGATCGGACAGAATATGGTGAATTATACGCCCGCCGGAACAGATGGGACTGTGACCGTCAGCGGGACGGCCGCAAGTCAGGCTGTATTGAATACCGAAGGGTTAAACGGAGGCCTTATCGCTGCAGCGGATACGTTTTACGTTATTAAAGATGGAACTTATTATGAACTGGTGTCGCACAATAAAGACCTGACCGAAGAACGGCAGATCCTGTATGTCCCGGAAGAGCCCCCTGCCCCGGTTCCGACGGAAACTCCGGTTCCCACGGTAATCCCGACGCCGGCATATACCCCGGTTCCGACGGATACTCCGGCACCGCAGCCCCCGGAAGAGGTGAAACCGGCTTCTTCTGTGATACCGACCGGTGACCGGAACCGAAAGGGACTGTGGATGACGGGCCTTCTTGCAGGAGCATCTGTGCTGACGGTGCTTGCCGTCCGGAGAAAACAAAGCAGGAGTGACCGGCCGGCTGGCAGCTGAGGTGCGGTGAAGATCGGTTCCTCTTTGCTTTTAGGAGGGTTTTGCGGAAATCCGGAAAAGTGTTACAATAACCCGGGAAAACGCAGGAGGTTTTATCGGGCCGGATTATGAGCAAAACCTATGTACTGGAAGTACATCCGTATAAAAAGAAAAGAAAGCCTTTCGGGAGCGGATACGAAAAGTACAGTACGTACTGGAGATTTAAAGGCGAGGAGTCCCTGGTGCGTGCCCGGGCTTCCTATCTGAAGAAAAAAGGGTATAAAACGATTTTTTATCCCGAAAAACACATCCGGAGCAACATCTACCGTGCTCTGTACTTCCGGACTCACAAACCGGATGCACTCGGGAAATATCACTGCGTGTACTGCGGGAAAAGACTGAAGGAATCGCAGGTGACGGTCGATCACCTCATCCCGGTCAGCGCGGTCAAATATGATAAGCGTCTGCAGCGGAAAATCACATACAGCGGTGTGAATTCACCGAAGAATCTGGTGGCTGCATGCTTTGACTGCAACAGCAGGAAAGGGGCCAGCACTGCCCGGATATGGCGGATTAAGGCTGCATTGGGAAAACACCGCTGGGTGTTCGTCCTGAGAAACATCCTGATCGTATGCCTGATCGCCGCCGCGGTGATCTTCCTGTATCTTACTCTGTGCGTTCACTTTCCGGAATATAGTATTTTCGATATGCCCAGACCAGAATGATCAGTGCGGTCAGCATCATGGCGGCAAACATCTGATAGGAGCTTTTGTATTCGCCGGTATGGTCGGCGATCACACCGGGCAGGATCGTGAAGACGATTCCTCCGAAGTTGTAGAAAAGCTGCAGCCAGCGGAGCAGATCAGCAAAGTAGTTCTCGGATGTAAGGTCCGAAGCCCACAGAGGCGGGCCGACATTATAGATGGAAGCGCCGAACCCGACAAGGACCGGCAGGATAAAGCACCAGATGATATGGATCCCGTCCATAAACAGAACGGAAATGCATCCGGAAATGAAAATCAGGAAGAGAATGATGCTGGCTTTTTTTGCTCCGATCCTATCGGCGATCTCACCGGCAGAGAACTTGCTGAAGATCAGTACGAGTCCGAAAACGGAGATAGCTTTTGCCGCGATCCCGGTAGAATAACCGTTGGTGACCATCAGGATGGAAAGATGGCTGGAAAAAGCCAGACCGGCACCGCCGACCAGCAGCATCATTACGGCCAGGACAAACAGAGCCTGCTTCGGAAGCGGCCGGGAAACGATCTTTTTACGGCTCCCCGAGGCAGAAGGCGGGAGGCCGTACGGCTCCAGGCCTTTTTCCTGAGGCGTATCACGGATCATCAGGTAAATAACCGCGGCGCTGATGAACATAAAAACAGCCTGGGTCAAAAACGCCGTCCGCAGGGAATACCGTGTTACTATGGAGGAAAGGACCGGAGAGAAGATCATCGTCGCCAGACCGGAACCGGCGGAACTTAACCCCACGGCCATTCCCTTATGCGTATGAAACCAGTTGTTCAGCAGGAGCGAAACCGGGAAAATGACGCCGGCTCCGTAAGATGCGCCGGCAAGGACCGCGCCGAGATAATAAGTAACGATGCCTCCCGGCAGGCTGAACACGATCGGGAAGAGGGCTCCGACGATCGATGCGATCAGGATCCCCCTGCGCAGAGAGAGCCTGCGGTAAAATTCGCGCACAAAACACGTTGTCAGAAAAGAAGCAAGGCAGCGGACAGAAATAATCCCGCTGCCCATGCTTCCGCTGATTCCCGTAGCTTCAATAAACGGCAGATACACCGTCAGAATATTACTGCAGAGCCCCATGTTGGTTATGAACATCCACATGCAGGCAATGCATATGATCCAGGAATAATGAGGTCTTTTCATGCTGCGTCCGTACGATCAGACATTGTGCACATCCACTCTGTTGAACGGGATGGAAATTCCGTTGGCATCGAAAGCTTCGTTGATCTTCTGGAGAAGGTCGAAATAGGCATCCCAGTAATCGGCGCTCTTGACCCAGGCACGGAGCGTGACTTTCACGCCGTTTCCTGCACCGTAGTCGGTCACACGTGCAAAAGGTGCCGGATCCTTGAGAACTTTGTCATACTGTGAGCAGACATCCAGAAGGATCGCTTCGACCTTCCGCGGATCGTTTCCGCCTACGGAGAAGTCCTGGTCCACACGGCGCAGATCTTTCTCACTGTAGTTTACGATGTTGCCGGAAGAGAGCGCACCGTTGGGAATATGAACGACCTTATTGTCGACAGTGACCATCTTGGTGCTGACGATTTTAATGTCTTCCACAACACCCTGATAACCCTGGGCCTCGATAAAATCACCGATCTTGAACGGGCGGGTGAGAAGGATGAGCATGCCTCCCGCGAGATTGCCGAGTGCTCCGTTTAAAGCAAGTCCGGCAGCAACGCCCAGGGAGGCGATCAGGGCTGCGATCCCGGACGTATCGATGCCGAGATAACCGATCAGGCTGACAACGACGATCACTTTCAGCACGATCTTTGCAGCAGATGCCAGCGTCTTTGTAAGCGTTTCATCCAGGCCTTTTTTTTCGAGCAGGTATTTCTGAAGCTTTTTGGCAACGGAGTTGATTATCGCAAAGGCAACAATAAGGATTACGATCGCGATCACGATCTTGATTCCGGTGGAAGCACACCAGGTAAGAATGGTATCTAACATAAACAGGGACTCCTTTCATGCTTATTAAAACTATAGGGTTTTATCTGTATAACACCTGAAAAACAGGGTCAATTGAAGATCTCCTGATGGGAGGTGTAGGCATCCCGTGTCAGCGGACGGAACTCGTATCCGTTGCTGAGATAATACTCAATGATGGAGGGCAGGGCCTGGAGCGTCGTTTCCTTTCCTCCCGAATCGTGAGAGAGCAGGACGATGGTATCCCATTGGGGATTGGTTGCAGCATTTATAAGATCCTGAGGGTTCTCGACCGGAGCACCGTCGCCGGAACTGCAGTTCCAGTCAAAGTACTGATAGCCCCGGGCCTGGACTTCCGCAGCCAGCTCTGTCATGATTCCCGGTGTATAGTCATGTGAAATGTAATTGGCGCTCCCGCCCGGAAAACGGATAAAACAGGGAACGTATCCGATCTGCTCTTCGACGATTTTGCCGATCTGGTCCAGATCGTTGAAGAAAGCATCCACGGAAGAATACACGGTAGCATAATCGTGAGAATAGGAATGCAGTCCGATCGTATGGCCGCGGTCATAGGCTTCCTTGATCATGTAAAAGTATTCGGGTGACTGGGCCGTAACGAAAAAGGTCGCCTTGATGCCGTATTCGTCGAGCACATCCAGAAAAGAAGCGGTCAGGTAAGAAGGACCGTCATCCAGTGTAAGATATACGATCTTTTCACCGGAGATCTCATTATTGCCGCAGGGAATTGCCGGATTAACGGCAAAATCCGCACGGTCCGAGCTTCCGGTATAGGTATTGTAAGGATGAGGAGTCGGCTCTGCGATCCTGCCCGGTTCCGCGGAAATCACAGGATATATCGTCAGTGGCGCACTGGTTTCCGCTTCGGCGGAAGCCTGTTCGGCCTTTTTGGAACCGACACGGGGAAGAATGCCCGCGCAGATGACAACCACTGCGATCAGACAGACCGCGATAAATACGGCCAGACGTTCCAGAATATGTTTCCTTCGCGCTTTTCTTCTTTGAAGTTGTCTTCGGCGGAGCTCTTTTTCTGTCATGAAAACAGCCTTTCGGGTCAGGATACCATACAGCGCCGTGCCGGTCTGTATGTTTTTTCTATTATATACTTTTTTCCTGAAAAATGTACCTGTTCCGGAATCTTTTTTTGCAGAAATCTGTAGAAATAAAAGAGGTACCGCTTTTTGCATGAACGTGTTATTATTATCATGCTTTAATACGGTAATAATATGTTCTGGTGAAGCACAGAAAAGGAGTATATCATGTGCGGAATTGTAGGGTACAGCGGAGAGCAGCAGGCGTCGGAAATCCTTCTTGACGGACTGGAGAGGCTGGAGTACCGGGGATACGACAGCGCCGGGATCGCCGTGATCTCCCCGGAAGGAGAGCTTCAGATACGGAAAACAAAGGGCCGCCTCAAGGTCCTGAAGTCCCTGACAGACAACGGCCGGGTCTTTAACGGCAGCACAGGCATCGGGCATACCCGGTGGGCGACGCACGGGGAACCCAGTGATGTGAATTCGCATCCCCATCTCGGAGACCGGAACACGATCGCGGTCGTTCATAACGGGATCATAGAGAATTATGCCGAGATCAAAGAATACCTGATCTCCAAAGGCAAGGTCTTCTCATCGGAGACCGATACGGAAGTGATTGCCCAGCTTATGGAGTATTATTACGAAAAAGAGCGGGATCTGATGGCCTCCGTCTATAAGACGATCAGTAATATTAAAGGTGCTTACGCCCTGGGGATCCTCTGCAGGGATTATCCGGACGTGCTTATAGCGGCCAGAAAAGACGCCCCGCTTCTTCTCGGTTACAGCGATAAAGGCCATTTTATTGCTTCGGACGTTACGGCCCTTCTGAAATATACGAGGGAAGTATCCTATATGGATGACGGGGAGGTCGCCTTTATCCGGAAGGACCGGATCGAAGTGTTTGACGAATTCGGGGCTCCGGTCGAAAAGGAGCATCATTATATCGACTGGGATGTCAGCGCGGCGGAAAAGCAGGGCTATCCTCACTTCATGTTTAAGGAGATCATGGAACAGCCGGAGGCCGCCCGCAGTACGATCGTTCCCAGGATCAGCAGCGGCCGCATTGCATTTGAAAATTTCAGCCTTTCAGACGAATATCTTAAGAGCATCAACAAGATCGTCATCGTTGCCTGCGGATCCTCGTATCACGTGGGAATGGTCGGAAAATACACGCTGGAGAGGCTCATTAAGATGCCGATCAGTGTTTCCCTGGCTTCGGAGTTCCGGTACGCCGACCCGCTGATCGACGAAAACGCCCTTATTATTGCCATCAGCCAGTCCGGCGAAACGCTGGATACAATGGAAGCGATCCGGGAGGCAAAAAGACACGGATCAAAAATACTTTCGATCGTCAACGTCAAAGGAAGTTCTATTGTCCGGGAATCGGATGAGGTGATCTATACGCTGGCCGGGCCGGAGATCGCCGTAGCGACGACCAAAGCCTACAGCACCCAGCTGATCGTGCTGAATATGTTCGGAATTTATCTGGCGGAGCTGCTCGGTACGATCGAAAAAGAAGAGTATATACAGCTGATCGCCGAACTGCGCGCCCTTCCGGACAAGATGAGCGCGGTACTGGAGGATACGGAGCGGATCAAACTGTACGCTTCCAGATATTTCAACCAGGAGTCCATTTTCTATATCGGAAGGAACATCGATTATGCCCTCGGCCTGGAAGGCGGACTGAAACTGAAAGAAATTTCTTATATTCATTCGGAATCTTATGCCGCAGGAGAGCTGAAACATGGTACAATATCCCTGATCGATAACGGAACGCTTGTTATGGCTGTCGGGACGTACGGGAAACTTCTGGAAAAGACCATATCGAACATCCTGGAGGTGAAGACCCGGGGAGCCGACGTTATCGCGCTGACAACGGACAGCCACAGGGAAGCGATGGAAAAAGCGGCGGACATGGTGATCACGGTACCGGAAGCGCCGGTGATCCTTCTGCCCTCGCTGGGAATCATCCCGCTTCAGCTTTTTGCCTATTATGTGGCGCTGATGCGGGGCTGCGACATCGACAAACCCAGGAACCTGGCAAAATCCGTGACCGTAGAGTAAAATAAAGAAAGAACCATGAAACAGGAAAGACCTGTTATCAATAAACAAGGAGGAAGCATCATGGAAAAAACCTATAAATTTCTGAAAGAGGCACAGACCTATTTTCTGGCAACCGTTGAAGGAGACCAGCCGAGGGTAAGACCTTTCGGAACAGCAAACATTTTTGAAGGAAAGCTTTATATTCAGACAGGAAATGTTAAACCGGTTGCAAAGCAGATCGCAGCAAATCCGAAAGTAGAGCTCTGTGCGTTCAAAGACGGCGTATGGCTCAGGCTTTCCGGAGAGCTTGTTGAGGATGACCGTGTAGAAGCAAAGAAAGCCATGCTGGACGCCTATCCGAATCTTCGGGCAATGTATGATGAGAACGACGGTGTTACCACCGTATACTATTTTAAGAATGCAAAGGCAACGTTTGAATCCTTCACCGCTCCCAAGGAGGAGGAAACATTCTGATTTTCTGAACAACGGATCTTTTCTGCCCCGGGGGACTTTCTGCTGCCGGGGCAGAAATGTTTAAAAAAAGCAGCAGGATCGAAAAACATGAAATTTCTGGATTTTGTAAAGAACAATATCGTGCTGCTGGACGGCAGCACAGGCAGCCTGATGCAGCGTTACGGACTTCTTCCCGGTGAAGCGACGGAAGGCTGGAGCATTACGCATCCGGAGACCGTTCAGGGCATCCACAGAGCCTACTTTGAAGCGGGTTCGAACCTGGTCATCACCAATACCTTCGCGGCAAGCGCCTTAAAGTATGACGGGCAGATGCTTGAGAAACTGATCGGGGCTGCATTTGACAATGTCCGCAAGGCCCGGGATGAAAGCTCCGGCGGACAGGAGAAGTTTATAGCCTTTGACATCGGGCCGCTCGGTGCCTTGTTGGAACCCTTCGGAGACCTGGAATTCGAACAGGCGGTCGATGCTTTTTCGCAGGCCGTCCGGATCGCGGTACAATACGGACCGGATGTCATTATGGCGGAAACATTCGGCGACATCTATGAGACCAGGGCAGCGGTCACCGCGATCAGGGAGAACAGTGACCTTCCGATCCTGGTGTCCAATACGTATGGCAAAAACGGCCGGCTGATGACCGGCGCCGATCCGGAAACGACGGTCAACATTCTGGAAGGAATGGGGGTCGACCTTATCGGGGTCAACTGCTCCTTCGGACCCGATACCCTGAGCGGAACCGTCCGCGAGTATCTGGAGAACGCTTCTGTTCCCGTATCCTTCAAGCCGAACGCGGGACTGCCGGAAGTGATCGGCGGAAAGCAGGTATACAGCTGCGGCCCCGAACAGTTTGCAGAAATCTCGATGCAGGTGATCCGCGAAGGCGTACGCCTGGCCGGAGGATGCTGCGGGACTTCACCGGACTATATCCGGGCGCTGGCGGAAGCGGTAAGGGCAGAAAACATAACTGGTCATATACCGAAGCCGGGAGAAAATGTAAAAATCTCTTCTCACTCTGCGACAGAAACGGTCACGGAGGAAAAACTTGACGAATACCGCCGCAGCGCGCTGACGGATCCGGAAGACATTGAAGACAGTCTTTGCGAGGCCGAACCGGTATGCTTCCGGCCGGCAGACCCTAAGTCACTGGAAAAGGTGCTCCGGATGTATAACGGCAAGATGCTGATCGATCCTCAGGATCTGAAAACCGGGGAGCTTGAAAGCCTGTTTGAACTGACTGAAAAATACGGAGCAGCGGTGATCGCCCCGGATGAAGGCACCGGTGAGCGAAGAAGTGAGTTTGACCGGCTGGCCGGGAAGTATGATATTCAGAAAAAGGATATAATCACCGATTCATGATGCACCGGCATTGAGTATAAAAAACAGGGCCGTCCGTTTCGGACGGCCCTGCGCTTTTGTCTGGATGTTTATACCAGTCCCATCTTTTCTTCGCGGAAGAGGCGCGGATCCATTGCTTTGACATCCGGTGCAACGATCGGTTTGAATTCCATATGTGCAAGAATGTCTTTTTCCAGATCGATGCCGTCAGCGATCTCCGTGATCATCAGTCCCTCTTTGGTCAGCTTGAATACACAGCGTTCCGTGAGATACATGACCTCATGACCGGCTTTTAATGCATACTGGCCGGAGAAGGTGACCTGCTGAACGTCGTTGACGAACTTCATGCCTTTTCCTTCGGCATTGACGCGGATACCGTTCTCGGTAAACTGCATGTCCGCCTTGTTCATGAATGTTCCGAGGAAGTAAACCTTCTTCGCATTCTGGGAAATGTCGATAAATCCGCCTGCACCGATGCAGCGTCCCGCAAATTTGGAGACGTTGACGTTTCCGAAACGGTCGATCTCGGCAAAACCAAGGAAAGCATAATCCAGCATTCCGCCGTCATACATATCGATCGTATCGCACTGGTAATAGATCGCTCCCGCGTTGGCTACGCCGGGGAAGGAAAGACCTTCCTGAACTTCACCGCCCATCGGGCCGGACTCTACGCTGGGGATCAGTCCGGGCATCCCTTCTTCTGCAGCGATGGAGCCGATGCCGGAAGGAATACCGGATCCGATATTGATGATCTTACCCGGTTCCAGTTCCATTGCCGCACGGCGTGCAAGGACTTTTCTCGGAGTCAGAGGAAGGACTTTTGTCTTTCCTGCGGGAACACGTGTCATACCGCAGAGCTCCGGACGCCAGCCGTCCTGTGCGTAGCACTGACGCTGGTTGTACGGATCCTGTGCAACGACGACATAATCGACGAGTTTGCCGTGGATACGGATATCTCTTGTCTGGATGCTGCCTGCAGCGAGCACCTGTTCGACCTGGGCGATGACGATACCGCCGTTGTTGTGTGTGCCGACGGCTACTTCAAGCTCGGACCCCTGGACTCCTTCATGGATCATGGTAAGGTTGCCGTCTTCATCGGCATAGGTCGCGCGGATAAAGCATACATCCGGTTTGAATGAATCATAGAAGAGGTATTCTTCACCATCGATCTCCATGAGACGGACGATACTGCCTTCCGTACGAGCTCTTTCGTTTACCGCACAGCCTTCAAGACGCGGGTCGGCAAAGGTGCCGAGACCGACTTTTGTGATAAGACCGGGGCGACCGCCGGCAACAGCCCTGAAAAGGTTGCACATAACGCCCATCGGCGGAATATATGCAGCAATCTCATTGTTTCCGGCCATGTAAGCAATCGCACGGGCATCCGTAAGATTGCCGACGATAACTCTGTCGATCAGGCCGGGAGCTTTCAGACGGTTCAGACCGAGATCCATGCCCTTGCCGGGCTCAGTGGATTCCGTTTTGTCGCCGGGAGTGATACCGCAGGCAACGGTGATCTTTGAAGGATGGCCTTCGGCTTCATAGCGCTTCGCAAGGAACTGCATGAGCTCTTCCGGGCTGGCGTAGGATCCGAAACCTCCTACAATAAGAAAATCGTTATCTTTTACAAGTTGTGCGGCTTCTGCCGCGGTAATGAATTTTGCCATTATTTATACATCCCTTCTGCTTCATAAAAAGATTTTGTGATGACGCTGAAATGGAAGATCGGGCGATCAACTCTTAAGATCCTGACAGGATTATGCCACATTCCGTGAGGCAGGAAGATCATGGTCGTTTTCGTGAGCAGATGAGGCTCGTCTTCGATCGTAAATTCGATCTCTCCGCCCAGATCATAGGGATTGGCAGGATCCGATGAGAAGAAGCCTACGATCTCGTCTGCGTCGTCATGCATATGCGGGGTAAAGACCGGATCCTTCTCGGGAACTGCAGAATACCAGGCGGTATTCATCTGAAATGCTCCGGGACATACCTCTCCGTCCATCCAGAGAATACGCTTCGCAAATTTGTCATAAACTCTCTTGAATTCAGGATCCATCCCCGGGCCCGGGCTGACCTGAACAAAATGTGCGGCATATTTGCCTGATTCATTATTTAATATAGCCATTTTTAACCCTCCGATTTCCGGCCGTATAAGAATACGGCCACGTTATGACGTATTAATACAGATTTATTTTCCTTTAAGGCTGTACATCAGCAGCTTTTCGTATACCGGGTTCATATTTCTTCAAAGGGCCAGGCACTCGTTATTCACGGATGCCTGACCCGCTGATACAGTTATATGATCTGCATCAAATGGAGTCTCTGTCCCTTATTCTGTCGGGAAGTCCCATTTGCAGAATTTCCAGTAAGGTGCATTGACCTTTTCGGCATAAGCTTCCATATCCACACCGTTCCAGTCATAGAAGCCGCGCTTTGTCTCGCTTCTTGCGCCCCAGGCGTCGGGGGATTCTGCCTTTTCACGGATGATGGCTGGAGCCTCGTCCCATCTGGGCAGGATCGGGAATACGGAATTGCAGGTGGTGATGTTGAGCTTGTATCCGCCGTTGTCAAAGTGATCGAAAATACCGATGCTTGAATATCTCGGGCAGAAGCTGTAGTTGAGGCAGGTGTCGATGTCCTTGGGTTCGCATACGCCGTCGTCAACCAGTTTAAGGGCTGCGGCCCAGAGAGCGAACTGGAGATAGTTTCCGATGAATCCGGGATTCGGCTTCTTGAGCACGGCCGGTTTGCGGTCGAGAGACTCAAGTACGGAGATTACCCACGGAATAACGGCCGGATCCGTCTTGCTGCCGCCGCAGATCTCGAAATACGGAACCATGTGAGCGGGGTTGAACGGATGCGTTACGATGATCCTGTCTGCGTATTTGGTCATCTTTTCGCCGAGAACGTCCGGCAGATAAGATGAAGAAACAGAGCAGATCGCTTTTACTTTCGGGCAGTTCTCCTCGATCTTGGCATATACTGCATGCTTCTGGTCGATATTTTCAACGATGCATTCGAAGATGATCTCGCAGTCTTTAAGATCTGCATAGTCGGTGGAATATGTAAGGTATTTCTCACAGATCTTGAACTGTTCTTCAGTAAGAACATCATGATCGATCATCTGCTTGTAGTATTCGTCAAATTTGGCTTTGTAGCCGGGAACTTTTTCCATACTGCGGCAAATGGAAATGGTGGGATAGCCATGGCCTGTGGTAAGAACAGTCATGGCATCGCCGATCATACCGTTGCCGACAATACCGATATGTGTTACGTCAGGGTGTTTCATTTCTTCCATCCTCCTCTTACGCCTGAGCCGTCAAGTCTCGGGATGTGAAGAAGATCACGAGCCTCGTCCGGAGTAGCAACTTCCATATCAAGCTCATGGATGATACGCACGATACGCTCTACGAGCTGTGCATTGGATTCTGCCGGCTGATGATAGGAGTAGTTGATGTTGTCTTCCATACCGGTACGGATGCCGGTGCCGCGGAGCATTCCGAATACGGTTCCGGGAAGCTGGGTAGCACCGATCGCCATTGTGGTAACGTCGATGGGCTCCTTAACATGAGCTTCCGCTGCGCACTTCTTGCAGAGGTTGTACATGTAGTCGATGTTCTCCTGGGTGCAGCTGATCGCGCCCTGGGAAACCTTATCCATGCCCATTACGAGGGTAAGGGATACCGGATCATCGAGAACGCCTGCGGGATAGAGATATTTGAAGACATCTTCGATCGCGGTGGGATCGAATACTTCGATCTCAGCCTTGATGCCCATGTCTTTAATACGCTGAGCGGTCTTGATGAGCCATTTACGGGTCCACATATAGATGAATTCCAGATCGCCCCAGGTCGTGGTCATGAGGGAGCAGTCCAGGGAGCACATTTCCGGATAAAGAGCGGGATCCGCAATATCGAGAACGCCGAGTCCGTCATCCGTCTGAGCGTTGTCACGCGTAGCGGGAGCAGAAGAGTTCTGTACGATGATCGGGCATTTGGCACGGATGCCGCCGTTGATCTCAGCAAAGATGTTGGGGTCGTTGCAGCTCTTGCCTGCCTTGTTGCGGGCATGAACATGAACGATGGTAGCGCCTGCGTTGTAGCAGTCATATGCGCTCTGGATGATCTCATCCGGCTGCTCCGGAAGAGCGGGGTTCTGGTCCTTGCCCTGGAAGTTTCCGGTCTGAGCAACAGTAAGGATAACTTTTCTCTTTTGGTACGCCATAATTACATCTCCTTTTTATTAGAATATTTTTTGTTTTTGCGTTTGCAATTTGATATACTTATTATAAACTATAAAACATTGTAATGAAACAATGTATATTAAATAGCATCATAATGATTACTTATTGCAAGGAGAAAAGTGATGGATCTTCTGCAGCTGAAAATGTTTCTTTCCGTATCGCATACCCTGAATTTCACGCGGACCGCCGCGGAATTTTTCATGTCGCAGCCCACCGTATCCAACCAGATCCGGGCACTCGAAAACGAGCTTGGCGTAGCGCTTCTGAACCGGAGCTCGCACCATGTCAGCCTGACGGAAGCCGGATCGGAGTATGTAGGATATGCCACAAAGATCCTGGAAACACAGGCGGCAGCCGAACTGCGGCTTAGAAACCTTTCGGACAACCGGCCGGGGTATATCCGGATCGCCATGCTGTCCTCCTCCGCCATGTTCTTTTCGGAGGTTCTAAAGTCCTATTCCCAAGAATATCCGCAGGTCCATGTTGATGTGACCATGATGGAGGGGGCAGAGATGCTACGTGCCCTGCGGCAGCTGGATCACGACCTGTATTTTACCAACGAGTCTATGATGCCGGGTCACTCTGAGTCGCTGACATATATGGTTACGGAGCGCTTCCGCCTGCACCTGTTTGTCCATAAAAAGGATTATCCTTCGATCGATCTGAACGACTGGTCCACGATCGAAAAGCTTCCCTTTGTTTCCATGCCGGCATCCGATTTCACGCTCGTTTCCCAGATCGACCAGCTCTGCCAGAAACGGGGGATCCGGCACGAGATCATCAACTATTATAATCGCGCGGATATGCTTCTTCTGAGCGTGAACTCCGGAACGGGGATCGCGATCCTGCCCCCGAATGTATCGCCCTTCTGTTCGCCGCCGGATATTGTCTCGATTCCGATCCCGGGAGACGACGCCTGCGTCAATGCGGTCGTCGCGTGGAAGGTCCCTTCCGATAATGCCGAGGCCGATAACTTCCGCCGGGTCGCAGCGGAAATCAGCGGCATGACAGAAAAGGAAAGAGAAGACGATCGGGAGCAGTAATTGCCGTGCTTTTCCGCTTTATAAAAAAACTTTACCGCTTTTATGTGTTAAAGTGTTGACTTTACCGCTTTTATGTGTTAAAGTGTGCAGGTCGTCCGGGATCGGATCCCGGACAGCCTGCATTTTTAATTAAAGGAGATTTCAGTCATGCTGGACCTGGTAATCAAAATCGTGATCCTTATCGCTTTTTTCGGGGTAATGATCGGTGTCGGACTGTACTGCAGAAAAAATGCGACAGACGTCAACGGCTTTGTCCTCGGCGGCCGTAATGTAGGACCGTGGCTTACGGCCTTTGCCTACGGAACGTCGTATTTTTCCGCTGTTGTGTTTGTCGGCTATGCCGGCCAGTTCGGATGGAAGTACGGGATCTCCGCAACCTGGGCAGGCATCATGAACGCTTTTCTGGGCTCCCTTCTTGCATGGGCGGTGCTCGGACGAAGGACCCGCATCATGACCCAGCATCTGGATTCGGCGACCATGCCCCAGTTTTTCGGGGAACGGTTTAAGAGCACGCCGTTAAAACTGGCGGCCTCCCTGATCATCTTTGTTTTCCTGATCCCTTATACCGCATCACTGTACAACGGCCTTTCCCGGCTTTTCGGGATGGCATTTAATATCGATTATTCCATCTGCGTTATCGCGATGGCTGTCCTGACTGCAGTTTATGTCATTGCCGGCGGATATATGGCTACCGCAGTCAATGATTTCATCCAGGGCATCATCATGCTGTTCGGCATTTCTGCCGTGATCATAGCCGTTCTCAAAAGTCAGGGCGGATTCATGGCGGCCCTCGATTCCCTGGCAAAGGTGAGCGACCCGGCGGTCTCCGAATCACCGGGCGTATTTGCTTCCTTCTTCGGGCCGGATCCCGTAAACCTTCTGGGCGTCATGATCCTGACGTCTCTCGGTACCTGGGGACTGCCCCAGATGGTCCAGAAATTTTATGCGATCAAAAATGAGAAAGTCATTAATAAGGGAATGATCGTTTCTACGTTTTTTGCGGTCATTGTAGCCGGAGGCTGTTATTTCCTCGGCGGTTTCGGAAGACTGTTTTCCGACAGGGTCGATATTGCGGCGGACGGATATGACGCGATCGTTCCTTCCATGCTTTCGGACCTTCCGGCCCTTCTGATCGCTCTGGTGGTCATCCTCGTCCTTTCGGCTTCGATGTCCACACTTTCTTCTCTGGTCATTACATCCAGTTCCACCCTGACACTGGACTTCATAAAGACGAGCATTAAAAAAGATATGACGGAAAAGAGCCAGCTGCTTTCGATCCGGATCCTGGTCGGAGTCTTTATCGTGATCTCGGCCGTGATCGCCCTCCTGCAGTACAAATCAAGTGTTTCTTTCATCGCCCAGCTCATGGGTGTTTCATGGGGAGCGCTTGCCGGAGCCTTCCTGGCGCCTTTCCTTTACGGCCTGTACTGGAAGCGTACGACCAAAGCGGCCTGTGCGGTCAACTTCATTTTCTCTTCAGTCGTTATGATCGCGAATGTGCTGGCAAGAGGTTCTTTCCCGAAGCTGCTCCAGTCGCCGATCAATGCGGGCGCGTTCTGTATGATCGCCGGCCTGGTCATCGTGCCGGTCGTGAGCGTGATCACAAGGGCTCCGTCGAAAGAAGAAATACAGGACATCTTCTCCTGCTATGAACGTAAAGTCACCGTTCTGGTTACGGATTCGATCGGAGAAGGAGTGGAAGAGAACTGACAGACAGTCTGGAAAAAACGGCTGACCGGCGTATGTGTTCTGCGCCGGTCAGCCGTCTTTTTTTGAATACTTCATTATTGTAATTTCAAAGCACGGGTTTATAATAAAAACAGAATACGAAATCAGAATCAACAGTAAGGACACCGGACGAAAACGTACGAACCGACAGGAGTGTTTTATGAACGAAAGATATGAATCACCGCTTACTTCAAGATACGCATCGGACGAAATGATAAAGCTGTTTTCCGCAGAGACCCGCATCCGGACATGGAGGAGGCTCTGGATCGCCCTGGCAAAGGCCGAGCACGAACTGGGACTTCCCATAACGGAAGAGCAGATCCGGGCGCTGGAAGACAATATCGAATACATAGATTTTGATAAGGCAAAAGAATATGAAAAAGAAATGCGCCATGATGTGATGGCCCATGTAAAGACTTACGGCGATGCAGCTCCGGCCGCAGCCGGCATCATTCATCTGGGCGCCACCAGCTGCTATGTTACCGACAATGCCGATCTTGTTCTCTACCGTGAGGCGATGAAGCTGATCCGGAAAGAACTCCGTGCGGTACTGAAGAACCTTGCCGGTTTTGCGTACGAATACCGGGCGATGCCGACGCTCGGCTATACGCATTATCAGCCGGCCCAGCTGGTCACGGTAGGCAAAAGGGCTGCGCTCTGGATGCAGGATTTTGTCATCGCGTATGAAGAACTGGTCCACTGCATGGATTCGCTGAAGCTGCTGGGCTGCAGGGGAACAACGGGTACCGAAGCCAGCTTTGTGGAACTTTTCGACGGCGATACCGGTAAGATCGACCGTATGAACCGCATGATCTGCGAGGAATTCGGCTTTGATTCGGTATTCGGGGTATCCGGGCAGACCTATCCCAGGATCATCGACAGCAGGATCCTCAACGCGCTTTCGTATATTGCACAGGCAGCCTACCGGATGGCCAACGATATCCGTCTGCTCCAGCACGACCGGCAGATCGAAGAACCCTTCGAGAAGGGCCAGGTCGGCTCTTCGGCGATGCCTTATAAGAGAAATCCCATGTGATCGGAGAGGATCTGTTCACTTTCCAGATATCTGATCGCAGATGCCGCGAACGCGCCGATGACATCGACGGTACAGTGGCTGGAGCGTACGCTGGATGATTCCGCAAACCGCAGGATCTCCCTGCCGGAAGGCTTCCTTTGTGCAGACGCCGTGCTGAGGCTCTGCTCCAATGTCACCTCCGGTCTGGTCGTGAACGAAAAGATCGTGGAAAAGACGGTCTGGAACTACCTGCCGTTCATTGCGACGGAAAACCTGATGATGGAAGCGGTGAAGAGAGGCGGAGACCGTCAGAAGCTTCATGAGACGATCCGGACCTGTTCCATGGAAGCGACCGCAGCCATGAAAAGAGGGGAGGAGGCGGATCTGCTCGGCAAGCTGGCGGAAACCGGGGAATTCCCCCTGACAATGGATGAGGCAAAGGATCTTCTGGAACCTTCGAAATACATCGGACGCTGCCCGCAGCAGGTCGAAGCCTATCTGGAATCGGTAAAAGAATATTATTCGGAAGCGGAAAGCATCAACGACGGGATCGAGATCTGAGAAGCCTGTAGAAACAAAGCCCGTAAAGACGGTCTGTGTCCCGGGCAGAAAGGGCCGATATGGATCGTTCCGTTCATTGACTTTTCGGAGAATCAGGAATATAAAAGAATTAAGATTTATATGTGAACCAAAGGGTGCATGACCCCTTATGCAGCCAGAAAATATTTTCAATGAAAGGAGAAAGTTTATGGATTTTTCAGCTTTCTGGAGTGCGATACCGCCCATCGTTAAAGCGATCCTTCTGCTGGTACTTGCATTCATCGTTGCAGCAATCGTGAAATCGTTGGTCGTTAAGATCATCGAGAAAACAAAACTGGACGGAGTCCTGGCAAAAGCGGACGGCGAAAAACCGGGCTCCACAAAATCGTTCATCGGCAAACTCGTCTATCTTCTGGTGTTTCTGCTGTTCATTCCGGGCATCTTCTCAGCGCTCGGTGTTGACAGCGTAGCGGCTCCCATCCTGGGAATGCTCAGCAAGATCTGGGGATACCTGCCGAATGTTTTAGGAGCAGTGATCGTCCTGATCGTTGGCTTCCTTCTTGCAAGGCTTGTCCGCTCGCTTCTGATCCCTCTGTTTGACAGGATCAAAGTCGACAAACTTCAGGAAAAATTCGGAATTGAAGTAAACGATCAGAACAAGCTTTCCTATACTCTTGCTTATATCGTTTATGTTCTCATCCTTATTCCAGTGATCATCATTGCGCTTCAGGTTCTGAAGATCAGCGCAGTCAGCGACCCGGCTGTCGAAATGCTGAACATTATTTTCTCCTACATCCCGAAAATCATCGGCGCGGCGCTTATCATTTTCATCGGCGTTCTGATCGCGAGATTTGCCTGCCAGATCGTTTCGAGAGTTATCGGCGCTACCGGCGTAGATGCGAAGATCCAGGGCCTTATGGACGGAAAAATGAAGAATTTCATATTCTCAAAGACCGTAGGAACCGTTGTAAGAGTTCTGATCATCATCTTCTTTGTGGTCGAGTCCTTCAGTGTACTGAAACTCGGTATCCTGACGCAGGTCGGCGACGCGATCATCAAATATATGCCCAGCGTACTTGCTGCCCTTATTATTCTTATCGCAGCCATGGTGGTTTCCTCCCTTGCGGAGAAAGCGCTTAAGAAGCTGGGATACAACGGCTTTGCGGCAATCGCCAAGATCGCGATCATTGTTCTGGCAGTCTTCATGATTCTAAGCCAGCTCTCGATTGCTCCGAAGATCGTCAACATCGCGTTCTTCATGGTAATGGCTGCGCTTGCTGTCGCGTTCGCGATCTCCTTCGGTGTCGGAGGCAGAGAGTTCGCAGCTTCAGTACTTAAAGACGCGAAGAACAAGTACGATGCGGAAAAAGAAGCGGCTGCGGCAGCAGAACCGGAATGTGAATGCGCTCCGGAATGCGAAGCAGAAGCTCCCGTCGAGGAAGCAGTCGAAGCAGCGGAAGAAGCAGAAGAAAAGGCGGAAGGCATTCAGGCAGCAGCCAAAACAGTTTTCGATTCCGCTAAAGAAGCCCTTTCTGACGAAGAACAGTAACACAGAGCTCTGATGCAAATTTAAATCGCAAGATAATTCAACATGGGGCAGAAGTATCTGCCCCATAATCTTCTGTATAAAACAGCTTAAATGTTCCTAAAAACAGACTGCGGAGCGGAATGGATGATTCGGATCCGCAGCAGTTCGGACATCAGAATTCAAAATGAAAACATCAAAAACCTTACCTGTATTGTTCATACTGGCTGCGGCCGTCATGTGGGGCTGTATCGGCGTCTTTGTCAAACGCCAGACTGCGGACGGGATGACTTCAGCCCAGATCACGGCTGTAAGATGCCTGGTCATTTCGCTGCTGACCCTGATCGTGATCCTGGCAACGGATCGGAGCCGGCTGAAGATCCGCCCGAGGGATGCCGGCTGGTTTATTGCAAACGGACTCTGCAGTATCTATGTTTTCTATACAGCGTATCAGTCGGCCATCGCAAGGACATCGATGCCGACGGCCGTTGCCCTGCTTTATACCGCGCCGGCCTTTGTCCTGATCCTATCCGTGATCTTCTTTAAGGAAAAGCTGAACGGCGTCAAGATCTTATCGGTCGTTTTGTCCATTGCGGGCAGCGCGCTGGTATCGGGGATCATCGGGGGACTGGTGTTCGAGATCGGCGGGATCGGTCTCGGTCTTCTTTCCGGCCTCGGATATGCGCTCTACAGTATTTTCAGCAAAGTGATACTGAAGAGGTATCATCCTTTTACCAATCTTTTTTATTCTTTTCTCGTAGCCGCCGCTGCGGGCCTGGCGACCTGCGACCTGCCGGAAATGGCAAAGCTTTTTTCGGCTTCGAAAGGAACGCTGGGTACGGCGCTTTTAAACGGCCTGATCACGGGCTTTATCTCATACATGCTGTATACGGTCGGGCTCACAAAGGTGAGAGCGAGCAGGGCCGCCGTGTATGCGTCGGTAGAGCCGGTCGTCGCGACTCTGATCGGTGTATTCGTCTACAGCGAAGTTCTGGCACTTCCCGGAGTGATCGGGATCTGCATGGTCATAGCGGCGATACTCGTACAGAACCTCAGCAGTGATACTTAAATGTATTGGCAATGCCTTTTTGCTTCCCGTAAGGGACATCCGCAGCCCCGGTACTTCGCGATCCGCAAAGCGGGAGCGTTAGTACCGCTGGAGCGAGGACTAAGCGGGAGCGGTCCCTGGAGGGATCAAAAAGGCATTGTCAATACATTGCAGTCAAAAAAACAGCCGGTCCGCAAGGACCGGCTGCATCTTTATTCTTTATTGATCTGACGAGAATTATTCCTGAGCCATCTTTTCTGCAAGAACTCTCTTGGTCTCTTCTCTGTCTGCGATCTCTTCTTTGGTCTGTTTGAAGATCAGGGAGAAGATGATCGTGCCGACAAGAGCTACGAGGACAGCCATGTAGGTTTCGGAAATAGCGAAGTTTCCGATGCTGAGGAGGTATTTTCCTCCGTTGGCCATCTTGGCTGCAACCCAACCGATCGCTACGATCGCGGTAAGGATCATGGCAACGATCGCACCCTTCTGGCTGGATTTCTTCCAGTAGATACCGAGAAGGATGATGATGAACATCGCGCCGCGGAGTGAATATGCAGCATATACAAGATCCAGAACGGTGGACATGTTCCAGAGGAAGATCGCGCCGACGCAGCAGATCACACCGGAGAGTGCGGTGGTGATACGTCCCATTTTGAGAACCTGCTCATCGGTTGCTTCCGGATGAAGGACACGCTGGTATACGTCACGGGTAACCATGGTTCCGGCTGCCAGGATGATCGGGCTGACGGTGGAAAGGATCGCTGCCAGGATGGAAGCGAGGACCAGACCGCCTAGGATACCGGCGATTGTCGGGGAAAGGCTCGGAACCGCTTTATCCATATTCATCATGAATTCCGGAAGAGCGGATTTGCCGGCAACGCCGACTTCAACGCCCTGAAGGATGGTTCCGTTTTCATACATAACACGGGAAGCCATTCCGAGGAGGGCAGTGAACAGACCGAACGGAGCTGCTACGAAAGCAGTGATGATGCAGGCTTTCTTTGCCTGGCTGGCACTCTTGGAAGAAAGAACCGGCTGCAGACCTGCCTGAGCGGTGCAGGCTCCGAGAAGGGAAGCAATGATCCAGCTGGAGATCTTGGAGCTTCCGATGGTGCCGAGTGACCAGAAGCTTCCGCCGTTGCTGGCCTGAAGCTGGCCGATGCTGTCAGAGAAAGTAGACCATCCGCCGGCACCGATAACGGCTACGACTACTGCGATGACCGCACCGCCGTACATAACGAACAGGTGCATGACGTTTGTGGAGGCTACGGCGTTCATACCGCCGGCCAGCGTATAAACGATGAATATGATGGCAAATACAATCGCGGTTATCTTGAAGTCAAGACCGAGAAGGGACTGGCCAAGCTTACCTGCGGCGATCATCTGGGAAAGTCCTACGGCAAGCATTACGATCGTAAGAATGATACAGGATACGGTACGGGCATGTACGCCGAAGAATTTTTCGATGATTCCCGGAACAGTACCTGTCTCAAGGCTTCTGAAAAGCTTTGCGAAGAGCAGTCCGAGGAAGAGTACGCCGATACCGTTTGCGATGGTGTACCATGCACCGGAAATACCGTACAGGAATCCGTACTCGGAAACACCGGTCGTTGCGGTTCCGCCAAGCCACTCACCGGTCGATGCGCAGACGATTGCCATCGTTGAAAGTGCGACACCTGTGAATGCTGCGGCACTCTTGGTTTTCTTACCTGCCCTGACACCGATAAAGATCGTGAGAGCGAAGTAAACAAGGATGATAATTAACTGAATAGACATTGATCAATACACTCCACTTCAATAATTCATTGATTTAACAAATGTTTTCCCCACCTGTTATAGTGGGGAAAACACTATTTGTCAACTTACTTTTTGGTTTGGTAAAGAATTACCACTTGGCATCCTCATCCCATGCAACCAGACGAACCATACCGCCGTCAGCTGCTTCGCAGCGGAACGGGAATGCAGCAAGCATCATACGTTTGCCGGTTACCTGGTCGATGTCGCCGCCTGCGTTCTCGACAGCAAGAAGGCCATGCTGGCCATACAGACGATGGCAGGGCTCGTAATCCGGATAGTCAACGTCGATATCACGGCCGGTAGCAAGCTTGTAGTTGTTGTACAGCCACGGCATCTGTTCTTTGCACGGGCAATGCCATACGCAGGAGTCAGATGCGCCGTATGTGCCGGCGATACCTTTGATCTTCTTCTCGTACATCAGCCATTTTGCAAGTTCGGGGCCGTTGCCGGGATAGTAGTTGAAGTATTTGTCGTTGTTGATTCTCCAATAACGATGGAAACCGGTGTTCAGAACAACGATATCGTTCGGACGGATCTCGAGGCCGTCTTTGTCCAGAGCTGCCTGAACGTCTTCCGGAGTGATGATGTGCCAGATGTCACCCTTCTTTTCGGGAGTCTCGGCATAGGGACCCATCTTTGCGGGATCTCCGCCTGCAGCGTTGAATGCAGCTTCGAATTTGTCATACATCCAGGTCAGGTCAACGATAACGCCGGTGCCGATGCAGTGCTCAAGCTTGATCTCATCAAGGCTGTAGCCGTAACGTGCGCGGTCAACTTCTTCCTCATGAAGAGTGTGGTTCGGAGCGTCGCAGTGAGTAGCAGCATGAAGAGTACCGGTATAGGTGTTGGTCCTCTTGTGGAATCTCTCAAGATACTGTCCTCTCGGGAAATTCAGGTCGGAACGAGCGCCCGGGAAGGGCCAGAGGGGGGTATCCCATCCCCACGGCTGGGAAAGATCCCAGATCTTCGGCATTTTCTCTGTCTCAAGGTAGAGTTTGCTCTTGTCAAGGGGCATATAAGCCATAGTTACTGTCCTCCTTAAATATTATAGTGCATAGATCTGTTCCGGCCTTTCGGCCGGCAGCAATAAGTAATGCTGTTCATTGCATTTATTATATACTGAACCGTTTATTATGCAAACAAATTTCTTTGATTAAAGTATTTATAACTAAAGAGTTATAAAAAAATAACAACTATAATATGCGTATTTATGGTATACATTTATAAAAGCGTTAAAAACGGCTTTAGATGTGTGCAGCTTCCGGAGGTGTCTATGTTATTTGCGGTGGATATCGGCAATACCCATATCGTTACAGGCGGAATATCGGATAACGGTATAGACTTTGTGGCCAGACTGTCTACTGACGTGAAAAAGACGGATATCGAATATGCACTGGATTTCCAGAATATTCTGAGTCTTTACCATATAGAAATGGATGTGGTCGAAGGCTGCATCATTTCCAGTGTTGTGCCGCTGATAACCGATGCGATAAAAAAAGCGGCGGAACATCTGTTCGGTATTTCCGCCATGGTCGTGAAGCCGGGGCTGAAGACCGGTCTGAATATATGTATGGACAATGCCGCGGAGATGGGCGCGGACCGGGTCGCGGATGCCGTGGCGGCGATCGCAGAGTATCCGATCCCGCTTGCTATTGTGGATATGGATACGGCAACGACGATCTCGGTAATCGACAGCAAAAAACGGGTGATCGGCGGTTCCATGTGCCCGGGTGTCCGGATCTCTCTGGACGCGCTTACCACTCATGCTTCAAAGCTCAGCGAAATCAGCCTCGAAACACCGAAAAGCGTGATCGGGAGAAATACGGCTGACTGTATGCGCAGCGGGATCCTTTACGGAAATGCTGCGGCGATCGACGGAATCCTCGACCGGATGGAAGAGGAGCTCGGAGAAAAACTGAATGTGGTTGCGACCGGAAGAATGTCATCGCTGATCGTTCCGTACTGCAGAAGGGAGATCAGGGTGGATGAAACGCTGCTTCTGAAAGGACTGAAACGGATCTACGAGAAAAACACGGTAAAATAGATCAGCAGAAAGACATTGAAAACGGCTCTTATTCCGATGCAGGAACAAGAGCCGTTTTCAATGCCTTGCTTATAAATGTCACGCGTTGGTGTATTTTCTTTCATAATAGTCCAGGACATCATCCCGGATGACGGAGAACGGGGAATCCTTATCTTCTTTCAGATAGGCAAAACCGACACCGGCTTCATAGGGCAGGATGAGATAGGAGAAGATCGGATTGTCTTTGGACATGATCCATTCATTGGTAAAGAATACCCCGCTGCCGGTCTGCAGCTTGTTGTAAACCGCTGAAAGCGACGGGAGATATTCGATCTTGGGGACAAATCCTTCGTTTTTGCACATTGTCAGCACACTGGAGATCCCGCCGATCAGGTTCTGCGGAGCAGTGATATAAAAAGTCATATCGGCAAAGTCCGCAAGGGACAGCCCTTCTTTTCCGGCAAGAGGATGCTTGGACGAGAAGAGAAGCAGCGAACGGATCGTGCAGACATGCCTGGTGGTGAGCTCCGGATGATCGTCCAGGATCGCTTCCGTTGCCAGGATATCGTTGACTTCTCCGCGCTTCAGCGCGTAAATGATCTGATCGATGCTGTATGTCTGAACTTCAAATTCTACCTGTGGATACTTTTCCGAAAGCTCGCGGAACATATCCAGACAGAACTCGGAAAGCTGCCATCCTTCAAATGCGCCGAGAATATATTTTCCGGAAAGAACGCTGTTTTCTGCTCGGGCGGCTTCGATGGTTTCCTTAAGCCGGATACGGAAATCCAGAAACAGCTTTTCAAAAGCCCTGCCGGAAGCGGTGAGCTCCAGCCCCCTTGTATGACGTTCGAACAGTTTGCAGCCGAGTTCGGCTTCGAGAAGGGCAATCTGCTTGCTTACGGCAGGCTGGGAGACAAACAGTGCTTCAGAGGCTTTGGATATGCTTTTTTCCCTTGCTACAGCAAGAAAATAGTTGATTTGTGATTCTGTCATCGGTTGACCTCGCTGATTATCTGAAATCTCGATTATGTAAGTATGAAAGAACGATGAAAAACATGTCGGTCCTGAGAAAACGAAGGCGTATTCATACCGGGTCCGGACAAAAAAACGAATAAAAAAAACGAATTTTTATAAAAAAGAAATAACAAAATGGTTATATATAGAATATAAGAAAAATTAAAATAACTGTCAAGGAAAAACAAAAAAAAGTTTTAAACAAGATGTTGTGGGCGGCCGGACAGACCCGGCGGATATGTTGTGCTTTTGCTGAAAAACGATCAAAAAAGTGCGAAAAAACAGGAAAAAAGGCGTTTGCATTTTATTTTTTTTTATGGTTATATGTCTTTGGGAGAACCCCCGCTTTGGCGGGGGCAATGTACACTTTAATGTCAGAGACTTGAGTTTTTGAGACAGCAGTTGCGGGCGGACGGGAGTACGATCCGCTTTCTATACGGCTGTCCAGGGTTATTAAGAAGGGTGAATTGCTTTTAATTCTGTTTTCGTGAGGGTCACGATGTTAAATGCAATTCATGATTACATAAGTTATTTACATAATGTCAGGCAGGTTGCTTACAATACGCAAATATCTTATGAAAGAGATTTAAAAAAAGCATCCGAGTATCTGCAGGATCTTGGAATATATGAACCGGAAAAGGTTTCGGCACAGGATCTTAAGCATTACATAGAATATCTGCAGTCTGAAAAGAAATCCGCAGCGACCGTTTCAAGAAATATGGCCGCGCTTCGTTCGTTTTTTCAATATCTGAAGGAAACGAATGTTATCAGCACGGATCCTTCCGTGGATCTGAAGCCGCCGAAAGTCGAAAAAAAGGCGCCGAATATTCTTTCCCTGGAAGAAATCGACAGACTGCTTGACCAGCCGGACAGCCATTCATTCAAAGGGATCCGGGACCGGGCCATGCTGGAACTGCTCTATGCTACCGGCATAAGGGTCAGCGAGCTGATCCATTTAAAGGTTTCGGACCTGGATATCGTGCGCGGTTATATCGTCTGCAGGGAAGGTACAAAAGAGCGGTTTGTTCCGTTCGGGGAGAGCACACGATCTGCATTAAGACTCTATCTGGATCATGCGAGAACCGTGCTTCTCGGCGGAAAAAGCAGTGATTATCTCTTCACGAACTGTACCGGGGGGACCATGAGCCGGCAGGGGTTCTGGAAGGTCCTGAAAGGATACGCTTCCGCGGCAGGCATCTCCGCAGACATTACCCCGCATTCGCTGCGGCATTCCTTTGCGGCGCATCTGCTGCAGAACGGAGCCGATCTGAAAAGCGTGCAGACCATGCTCGGCCATTCCGACATCTCCACTACGGCGATGTACCGGAACCTGGAGATGATAAAACTAAAAGAAGTCTATACAAGGAACCATCCGAAAGGCTGAATCATCCGCCCCGCAGACCGAAAAAGGCAGCGGGGCGTTTCTGTACCTGCAGCCCGGCTGAGCAGGACGAAGCCCAGGCAGCAGGTCATCATGTCATCATGAGCATCCAGCCAATTAAAACGCAGCTCTGTGAACGGAACAGAATCATCGGTCTTATATATTGATAATCGGGCTCAAATCTTATATAATCATACTGTTTTATTAGAGTGTTCGAAAGGAGCAAACAAAATGGCAAAAAACATCATTGTAGGACAGTCCGGAGGTCCTTCCGCAGTTATAAATGCTTCACTTGCCGGTGTATATGTACGGGCAAAGGAAAAAGGATATGACACTGTCTACGGTATGCGCAACGGAATCCAGGGCCTGCTTTTCGAGCGTGTGGTAGATCTGGATGATATCCTTAAAAGCGAGTTGGAGGTTGAGCTTCTGAAGAAAACGCCGGCGGCCTTCCTGGGTTCGTGCCGGTTTAAACTTCCAGAGATCGATGAGGCGAAGGGAACATACGAAAGGATCTTCGCGATTCTCGAAAAGCTGGAGATCAAGGCGTTTATCTATATCGGCGGCAACGATTCCATGGATACGATCCGCAAGCTCAGCGATTACGGCGCGATGGTCGGGTCGGATATCCGTTTCATCGGGGCACCGAAAACCATCGACAACGACCTTGCAGAGACCGATCATACGCCCGGATATGGCAGCGCGGCCAAGTATATCGCGACTTCCCTGAAAGAGTGCCTTCTGGATGAGGTCGTTTATTCGACGAAGAGAACGATCTATATCATGGAGATCATGGGCAGAAACGCCGGGTGGCTTACCGCTGCGGCAGCGCTTGCAAGAGGAGATGACTGCCCGGGACCGGATGCGATCTACCTTCCGGAGGTGAACTTCGACATCGAACAGTTCAAGTCCAAGGTTGCGAGCAGCCTTGTTACCAAAAACAACGTTATGATCGCCGTTTCCGAAGGGATCCATCTGGCTGACGGGACTTTCGTGTGCGAAATGAGCAAGGACAATGTTGCCGTAGACGCTTTCGGCCATAAGCAGATGGGCGGAACCGCAGCGTTCCTTGCGGCATACTGCGAGAAAGAATTCGGAATCAAGACCCGTCCGATCGAATTATCCACGCTTCAGAGATGCGCGGCCCATATCGGTTCGCTGACGGACGTTACCGAGGCGTATGCTTCGGGGGCAAAGGCCGTCGTCGCCGCACACGACGGAAAGACCGGGATGATGACGACGCTTGTCCGCCATTCCGATAAGCCGTATACCTGTACCGTAGGACTTGCAGATGTGCATAATGTTTCCAACGTTGAACGATGCGTGCCGCTGGAATGGATCACAGAGGACGGAAGCAACGTCTCCGCGGACTTTGAGTTCTATGCAAGGCCGCTGATTCTCGGAGAAAACCTGCCGGTCATGATCAACGGCGTTCCGAGGCATCTTGTTCTCCCGAAAGAATAACGGTTTCAAAGCGGGCATGCTGCCTGACGGCATGTCCGCCGACTGTATTTAAAAGGATCATCCGGCACCGGCATTGAAGAAAGAGAAAGAAAAAAAAGAAAAGAAGAATCTGTCTCTGACCGCAAGAATCGCTATCGCCTTCCTTGCGGTTACTGTTGTGCCCGTGATCATGATCGCCGTCATACTGCAGCAGCCGCTGAGCAGCAGGCTGAGGAACCTCGGGCGTACCTACGGAGTGGAAGACCTTTCCTATTCCAATATGTACAACAACTCGACGATCATGGCCCGGATCCTGGACGGATATCTGGAGGAGCTGCATGCCGATCTGGACGCGGATCCATCCCTGATCGAAAATCCGGGATTCCTGCAGGGCTTCCGGAACGGTTCACAGGAGGATATACGGGCGTCGCTCGTCGTGATCCGGGACGGCAGCGTGATCTTTAACGGTTCGGATATGGATGATGCCGGCGTTTCCGGAATGCTGGCCTCCTATGAAACGAGCAATGCAGATATGGGAGAAGACTGGTACCATATCCATTCCGGAATACAGTCCATGGTAAAAGGCACGGATGTACGGTTTTCGGACGGGAGCTCCGGCCGGGCGTATATTATCGCCGACATGAACCAGATCGTTCCCAATATGCGCCGATGGCTCATGGACCTGATGGTCGTCTGCATCATGGTGCTTCTGATCACAGCACTGATCATGGGAACCTGGCTGTATGCAAGCACTGTAAACCCGCTGAACCAGCTGAAGAAAGCCGCCCGGAATATCCGCGACGGAAACCTGGACTTCCATGTCGAGTCAAAAGGCATTACCGAGATCGCCGAAGTCTGTGAGGATTTCGAGGAAATGAGGAAGCGCCTGAAGGAGAATGAAGAAGAAAAGCTTGTCGTGGACAGCGGCAACAAGGAGCTGATCAGCAACATTTCCCACGATCTGAAGACGCCGCTGACAGCGATCCGCGGATACTGCGAAGGCATTATGGACGGGGTCGCAGATACGCCGGAAAAAATGAACAAATATGTCCGGACCATTTACAGCAAGGCGAATGAGATGGATACGCTCATCAATGAGCTGACATTTTATTCCAGGATCGATACGAACCGCATTCCGTATACTTTTACCCGGCTGAATGTTACCGAGTTCTTTGACGACTGTATGGACGAACTTCAGCTGGACGCGGAAAACCGGGGGATCGAATTGACATATCAGAATGAACTCCGCGATAAAAATGTCCAGATCATCGGGGATGCGGAGCAGCTGAAGCGGGTGGTCCGCAATATTACCGGCAATTCCATTAAATATATGGATAAGCCGGAGAAACACATTGATGTGAAACTGATGGATAAGGATGACTTTATCCAGGCGGATTTCAGTGACAACGGAAAAGGAATCGCAGCAGGCGACCTCCCGCTGATCTTTGACCGTTTTTACCGCACCGACGCTTCCCGGAATTCCGCGAGGGGCGGCAGCGGGATCGGCCTTTCCATCGTAAAAAAGATTCTGGAGGATCACGGCGGGAAAGTCTGGGCGACCAGCAGGGAAGGCGAAGGAACGACCATTCATTTCATAATCAGAAAATATCATGAGGTAATTTCAAATGAGTAGGATACTGATCATCGAAGACGAAGAAGTGATCGCGGAACTGGAAAAGGATTATCTGGAGCTTTCCGGTTTTGAGGTCGAGGTTGAAAACCGCGGGGATACAGGACTCACCCGGGCACTTCATGAGGATTTTGACCTTTTCATCCTGGATCTTATGCTTCCGGTAGTGGACGGGTTTGAGATCTGCCGGCAGATCCGTGCGGAAAAGAACAAACCCATGATCATGGTGTCGGCCAAGAAAGATGATATCGATAAGATCCGCGGTCTCGGTATGGGCGCGGACGATTATATAACCAAACCGTTCTCCCCGAGCGAGCTTGTCGCGCGCGTCAAGGCGCATCTTGCCCGTTACGACCGCCTGGTCGGCGAAGGCCTCCCGGTGAATGACGTCATCGAGATCCGGGGACTGAAGATCGACAAGACTGCAAGAAGGGTCTGGGTAAATGACGAAGAAAAAACACTGACGACCAAGGAATTCGACCTGCTTACATTTCTTGCCTCAAATCCGAATCATGTTTTTTCCAAAGACGAGCTTTTCCAGAAGATCTGGGATATGGAGTCTGTCGGACAGGACATTGCCACGGTAACGGTACACATCAAGAAGATCCGTGAAAAAATAGAGTATGATACGTCCAAGCCTCAGTATATCGAAACGATCTGGGGCGTAGGATACCGCTTTAAGATTTAAAATCCCCTCAAAAACTTCAGTAGTGCCTTGTTTTAGCCACTTTCCGCAGGAGATAAATCCTCGAAAGTGGCTAAAAACTACCAAAAAAACTACCAAAACTTTATTTTTTGTCTGGGAGGGTCTATAATGAATGACTGAAAAGACCAGACATTCTATCAAGGAGGTAGCTTGTTATGGCAAAGAAAAATGATGTAAAAGACACCGGTTTCCCTGGAATTAAGCAAAGAATCAGTAATGGGAAGTATGTTGTAACCCTTGATTTAGGCCGGCAATGGAGGCCAAACCCGAAGACAGGGGAAATGCAACTGAAGCAAGTAAAGACCACACGGACTGTTTCAACACTTAAGGAGGCGAAAGCGCTTCAGGGAAAGAATAACAAGGAGAAAAAACACAAAACAGTGACAGGCACGACAAGAAAGGTGCCTTTTTCTGCTGTTTTGGATGAGTACACTAAATATTACCGAAATGATTGGTCGGATTCTTATGCAATGCAGAAAAGTGCACAGGCAAAAAGAATGAAAGCTTTCTTTGGCAATCGAGATGTTAGAGAAATTGATACTTTGGATATAGAGAAATTCTTTAAGTGGTGTAAAGAAAAACAGCCAGGGTTTCCTCATGAATTGGGAGAGAACTCGATTCAAAAAATAAAAACCCATTTAGCAGATCTCTGGAAGTTTATGAAAAAAAACCAAAGTAAGTATGGAGTTCGTGAAAATGTAGTTCTTGATGCTGATTATGGAGAAATAGAAAAATATCAGGCCACAATACTTACAGCGGAACAAGTAAACTATATGCTGCAATTTGCAATCAATAACGAAAAAGACTATTCCATATTTGCTATGATCGGCTTGCCAGTATTAACGGGATTAAGAAGAGGAGAGGTATGTGGAATACGTTGGGGAAATATTGATTACGATAACAGAAGAATAGATGTTGAATATCAACGCTGTCAGATTTCCACCGGAAGTATTATTAAGGTGCCAAAGGGTGGGAAAGATGAAGGGAAATCTCGTGAGGAAAAACGACAGAGATATGCAGCGCTCCCCAATTGCTTGGTCACATTGCTTGATTATGTTAAAGAGCAGCAAGAAGAATACCTTCAAAGAAAAGTGACTCCAGATGACTATGTTTATATGACAAAGACGAACCTGGTAAACAATTATCTTCCTCATCCTGGAAAAGTAAGCAGATACTTTTCAGAATTTCAGAAAAGAATGAACAAGATAAGAAAAAAAGCACAATTGGATCCAATACCAACTATCCGGCTTCATGATCTACGGCATACCTTTATTAGCTTATGCTTGAATGGTGGTATTAATCAATTTCATGTTGCGGCGAATTGTGGGCATAATTTTTCGGGGAGGGGGAGTACTACAACAATTTCCACATATTGGCATGATGATAACAACAGAGATGATATAATTGAATTTATAGACAATATGATAACCGCTAGGCTGGTGATTCCAGATATGAGTGTGTGAAAACACAGGTTATCATAATGACTCATAGAATAAGCCGAGGCATTTTTCACAATGTCTCGGCTTATTTGTTTTTTTCGGATAATAATTGTTCAAGAGCTTGAACTATAATCTCAGATTTTGACATTCCCACTTTATTTGCATATGTCTCAAGTCGAGCCATTTGTTCTTCAGTAAAGCGTATGGTTGTTCTGCTTTTCTTAGGCTGTTCAATTTTCGGGCGACCAACATTAGCCATGATTGTGCTCCTTTAAGATTTCTTTGAAACAGTATAATTTATGTCGGACAAAAAAGAAAGGTTTTTTTCTTTTTTGATACACAACTCTAATAGCAAATCTTTGTAGATCTCCTTTTAAAAATCAAAAAAACCAAATCTGATGTCGGTGAATCGAAAAAAACCGTCCCCTTATTAAAGGTGGAAGGGAATATTTCCCTTTCATGTTCTTTGATAACTGAATATAGCATCCCGAAGGTGATATATGTTCCGGGGAAGCCGCGCGATGACACGAGCGGGCCAAGGTTCATTACACGCCGGTGAGATCCACGGGCAGGAACAGGGTCGGAGATGTGAATTATTGTCAGACAAATATTATAATTGAATTTATGTCAGACATAAATTATAATATAATTATTGTCAGACAAAAATAAACGAGTCAACTGTTGTTTTGATTAATGAAGATGGTTTCATCGGAAAGCGTGCATACATGAACAAGACAAACTTAAAGAAACGATGGATCGGTTTCGGGGTAATCGGTGTCAGCTGCCTGGTGATCGGGCTTAGTTTATCCGGGTGCAGTCAGAAGATGGAAGAGTCTGTTCTGAAGTCTGAAGTGACCGAGGAGCAGAGTGAGCCGGTCAAGGCAAAGGAGACTAAGGCCGTTTCCTCTGAAACGGATACTTCTGTTTTGAAGGACAGACCGGCCAAAGTACCGGCTAAAGAAGATCAGAAAAAAACTGAGCCTTCCAAAAGTCCGACGAAAAAGACTGATCCGGATACCGTAAAGGATTCAGAGGAGAAGACGGAGCAGACAGCTTCGGTGAAAAAGGTTGAAAAACCTGAAAAGGAGGAGGACCAAAAACCGGAAGATAAGGAAACACAGGACTCCCAGGATATGGCAGCTCCGGAAAAACCGGAAGAGCCGGAACCGGTCCAGGAACCTGAAACACCGGCCCAGACCCCGGAACCGGAAAAGGAAGAGCATCATCACACATATTTTATTGCGGGTGAAACAGCCCCGACCTGTACTTCGGTCGGGAAACGGACCTATGCCTGCAGCTGCGGGCTGACTTATGATGAACCGATTGCCATGTTGGATCATGACTGGGTTCCCGTTACGGAGACCGTTCATCATGATGCGGAGGTCAAACCGGCCTGGGACGAAACGGTAAGCGAAGCCTGGGACGAGCCGGTGTATGAGAATCACTCCTTCTGCAATGTCTGCGGGATCGATCTGGATGTGCTGGAACAAAACGGGACAGACAGAGGGGATCATATCTGGGATGATCATGACGGCATGGCCGGATGGCATGACGAAGATGTCCAGGTGGATACGATCCACCATAAGGCGGAGAACGTTCATCATTCGGAGGAGGTCATTTCCCCAGCATGGGATGAAGAGGTCGTCACCGGTTACCGGTGTTCTGTCTGCGGAACTGTCCGGTAAGGACAATTACAAAACCTATAAACGATTCACTGCCCCGACAGGTTAGCCTGCCGGGGTTTTGCTATGCCTTCGAAAAAGGCATGCGATGAAAGGAGAGCAGCAACTACATGAATAAATGCAAATCCATAACAAAACGGATCCTCCCGCTGTTCCTGAGTGCGACCCTGTGCATGGGGATGGTCTCGGGGGCTTTTGCAGCGGATGATCCGGAAGAAGGAAAAGAGACAGAAATTGAAAGCACTGTGGAAATTACAACGGAGCATGGCAGTGAGATCACTGATGAGCCTGTTGCGGTTCCGGATGAAGAGCCTGAAAAGAAGTCTGTATCGGAACAGCCTGCTAAAGAATCTGAAAACAGCCTGGGAAGCTCTTCAGATGAAACAAAAGAGGAACAGGCCGTTGAGGAGGGCCGGCAGGAAGATCCCGGACCAGAAAAGGAAGATTCAACACCGGCAGATGAAAAATTAAAGCCGGAAAGCGAGGATCCGGAGCCGGAAGGGAAGCACCAGGCTGAGCAGGAAGTTTCGGAGGAACCCAAAACGGGGGATGAAAAAACGCCTGATCAGAAAGAGGACGAAAAGCCCGGAGATGCTGAAACAGATGGAATCGAATCTTCAGACGACGGGGCGCCTTCTGACAAAAACGACCAGCCTGAAGACGGGACCAAAGAGGATTCTTCCGAAGAAGTGAAAGAAGCGAAGGAGGAACCGGAGAAGTCCAAAGTGGAAGATAAAACTGAAGCAGAGGATAAAGACAAAACCGGGGAAGAAGCAGAGAAAGAAGCAAAAGAAGAAAAGGAAACAAAGAAGGCCTTTTCCGAACTGCCGAAAGAGATGTTCATTCCGAAAAGCGCCCTTGCCGGGATCGATTTTTCCTCCGCAAGACTGCTGGTCGCCGATTCGATCATCGATCCGGAGAATGAGCTGTCTTCTTATGACGGCATCCACCTGATGCAGTATGAATCGCCGGAGATCGCGAAGAACGCCTATGCCTACTATTATGGCAGGACTGCCTTCGTGGAAGTTGACTCAGTTGTCCATGTGGCGAATGGAAACGGCGGTGCAGTCGGCTCTGCTGAAATGACCGAAGGGGACAACCCGATCGACGAACTGGCAAATACCCCTGCGATATCCGGTTTTGATATCGCCCTTATTGATACTGGCGTGAATTCCGGAGCTGCGATGTCCGTGTCCATGATCGGGGATGACACCTCAGACGCGAACGGGCACGGGACCCAGATGGCGGGGATTATCCTTTCCGAGAACCCGGGAGCAAGCATCCTTTCCATCAAAGCACTTGGAGCGGATGGATCGGGTGATATTTCGGCAGTGTATGCGGCAATCAAATACGCCATCGAAGCGCATGTTTCCATCATCCACTTGTCGATCTGTGCTCCGAAGAAAGCAGACAGCGCGGCAATCGTTTCCGCTGTGAATGAAGCGATGGCAAACGGGATCACTGTTATCGCGGCTGCAGGCAACTATGGGAACAACGCAGCTTATTATATCCCCGGTGGGATCGACGGGGTCCTGACGATCGGCACCTGCAATGAGAAGGGCGAGATGCTCGGGACAAGCAACTACGGCGATTGCGTGGATTTCAACGCTGTGGCAGAGACCACTTCCCAGGCAGCCGCATTGTTTACTGGTATCTATTCCAGAACTTACAGCGCAAAAGCTGATTATCAGAAGATCTTCCCGGCTGATTACGTTCCGGAAGAAGAGCCTTTGGATAAATGGATCTCCCTCGGGATCGAGGAAGTGGACACCATGACAGGACAGCAGTCCGAAAGCAGCGTCTTTAAGGTCCAGAGCGCGGCCACGATCGTTGAACAGGAAATGTACACCTTTTATGACGCGGCAGCTCCCCATCTGACGGATACTTCCGGGAACCTGATCTACTGTATCCTTCCCTGGTCCATCGCCCCGAACGGTGTGACTGCGAACTTCAATGACTATAACATCGGTCCGGGAAGCGACGAGAACCTGATGCTCATGGCCAAGATCATGTATTACGGCTATGGCGGCGGAGGGAATATCCTGACAGGATCCGCCCACGAACAGGAAGCGATCACGCACTTTGCCCTGTCCTATGTATGGCTCTCCCTGATGGGCAACACCCATGGTGGTCCGGACTGGACCGTGACCGGGAGCAGCAGCCTGAACGCTACCGGACAGGCGCTGGTCATGAATTACATCAACCAGGTCAGGAACCTGCCGGATGTGACCGGTGACCTTCATGTTGCCTCCCTTTACCTGGCTTCAGGGGAAACCTATCAGGACCTGGCATATGGCCATTTCTCTGCTCCGAGCGGGAAAGTGCGCGTGAAGAAAACGTCCTCGAATACAAATATGACGGATGGGAACAACTGTTATTCACTGCAGGGAGCCGTTTTCGGACTTTACAATTCGCAGTCCCAGGCAGACACCGCGGCGTCTTCCGGAAAGAAGACCGGGAATGAGATCACGACGCTCACGACCAATGCTTCCGGCATAACGCCGTATTCCGGGACACTGGACGCCGGTACTTATTACCTTGCGGAGATCACAGCACCGAAAGGGTATAAGAAGAATACTTCCGTGAAATCCGTGACCCTCTCAGCCGGGGATGAAAAGGAAGTTTCCTTTGCGGACGCGCCTTTAAATGACCCGGTAGGTGTACTGATCGAGAAGATCCCTCAGGGGACGATCACCAGCGCGGAAGACATGAGCGAGGCGCAGTATGAAGTGAAATTCTATGCGGGGGACAATAACGGGATCCCGTATACAAAGAGTACGCTTCCTTCCAAAGCCAGCGCCACCTGGGTGATCAAAACGATCAAAACATCCAAAAACAAATATATTGCCCAGCTGGATGATACCCACATTGTATCCGGTACCGCGAAGTACGGGAAGACATCTTCCGGATCCTACCATATTCCGCTTGGCACGATCACGATCGAAGAGATAAAGGCTCCGGCCGGGTTCATGATCAAAGGTTCCACCATGGAACTGGCGGACGGGAACGGATCCGATGCTACAGATGGAGTAATCCTTGTGAACCTCATCGATGACAAATCTTCCGTTTCCGTAAAGAGCAAGAACCAGGTATCCGATGCTTCGGACGGTTTTGGGATCATCTCCCGTGAGACGCAGATCCGCGGCGGTGTAAAGTTGGCAAAGGTCAATGAAGAAACAGACGAACCGGATGAGCGTTGTGAAGGGACCGAGATCGGGATCTATGCCGACGGGGTCGTTTATGACCATGAAGCGAATAAGACCTATAAGGACGGCGCGCTTGTTGCGACAGTAACGGTCAATAACAAAGGCATTGCCTCTACGAAGAAGGACACCCTTCCGGCCGGCAGCTATACCACGAAAGAGATCTCTGTTGCGGGACCGTTCAAAAAGAATACTACCTGGAAGGTATCGTTCTTTGTTACCGAGGATGGTGTGATCGTGGATAAGACCGCTTCCCCGCTGAAGAACACGCCCATCCGCGGCGGCGCGAAGTTCAGTAAGATCGACGCGGAAAGGGATGAAGCGGCTGCCCAGGGCGACGCGACGCTGGAAGGCGCGGAGATCACGATCTATGCGGATGAAACGATCATCGACGGCAAGACCACCTATAAAAAAGGAGATGCCGTCCTTGCCATCCGGACAAAGACTGACGGAAATACCGCGACGGCAAAACGAGCCCTTCCTTCCGGTAAGTATTACGCACAGGAAACGGATCCCTCTGCCGGATATAAACTGAATTCGAAGTGGAAGAAATCCTTTACGATCGGCAGCATGGAAGAAGATGATGGTGTGATCGTTGACCTGACGGATACACCGCTTAAGGAAGATGTGATCCGCGGAGGCGTGAAGTTCGCGAAGATCGATAAGGAGAACCAGTCGGATAAAGCCCAGGGATGGGGCACACTGGCCGGGGCTGAGATCACGATCTATAACAACAGCGAAAATGCTGTTATGGTCGATGGGAAGCTCTATGATCCCGGCGCTGCTGTGAAGACTTTGACCACCGATAAGAACGGGAAGTGCGGTACGGCTGCGGATACGCTGCCTTACGGGACCTATTACGCGAAAGAGACCACTGAGTCGGACGGTTATCTCCTGAATAAAAACTGGAGGGTGGATTTTGTGATCCGGGAAGATGGCGTCATCGTGGATACCACAGATGAGTCCATGCATCTTCAGGCAGATTCCGGAGAAATCGAAAAATCCGGCTGGACCAGCGTGAATGCCGGCCTTGACGGGACAGCCGCAAAGGTCGCGGAACAGATCAAACGGGCAGACCTTTCCCTGTATAAAATCGATATTGACGGCAGGAAGTTCGCGGGGATACCTTTCATGATTTCCAGACTGGATGAAAACGGGAACGTTGTGGAAAGCCATGTAGCGGTGACCGACGCGAACGGGAAGCTGAACACGAAGAAGCTTTCGAAGACCGGCGATAAGGTCAACAGCATGGACGCTCTTGTCAAGAACGGCGTTGTCACAGATGAGTCAAAACTGAATCCTGAAGCAGGCGTATGGTTCGGAGAACAGGAGGCCAGGGATAACGGAAAAGGATCCCTGATTTATGCCAACTACCTGATCGAAGAGATCCAGGTGGAAGCGAACAAGGGACAGGACCTCCTGAAACAGTACCTGTTTGCGGAAGAAATTACCCCGGACGGCCTGCTGGAAGTATTTAAGAACGGCGAGACCTTTGATCTGGATAACGTATTTGTGAACCTGCCCGTCCGCCTGGAATCCGACCTGTTGGATGATCCTTCCAGCACAAAAGTCGTTTCCCTCGGGGAAAAGACAACGGTCACAGATACAGTGAAATATGACCATCTGAAGATCTATAACAGCTATAAGCTGGATACGGAAATCCTGTATACGGATCGGGACGGAAAGACGAGAAACCTCGGACACCATGCGGTGACCTTCAAGCCGGCAAAGGTGGACGCGACCGATACTTCCTACGGAACTGTCAGCAACCAGGTGACGGTAAATACCAAAGGACTGTCCGGCGGGAGCGTATCCGCTGTGGATACCCTGTACCTGGTAACGGATGACGGCGATATCAAACTGGTCACCCACAACAGCGACCTGTCAGAAGAACGCCAGATTCTGTTCGTTCCCTGGATGGGGACCCAGGCACAGGACAGCGCTACGAAGGACGAGGTCGGTGCTGCAGTAAAAGACGCAGCTATTACGGATACCGTCCTTTATGAGAATCTGGCGGATGATCAGATGTACCTGCTGGAAGGAACGCTTCGGTTCGCGGATACCGGCGAAGTCGTAACCGGTACAGACGGGAATCCCTGTGTTGTCACAAAGACCCTCCGGATTTCCTGGAAGGCAAAGGAACCGGTGGAGAAGTCTTACGGGACACTCGGCCCGAGGAACGGATTCGTGGTCATTCCGGAGTTCCACTTTAACGCGGAAGAAATGGCCGGGAAGACACTGGTCGTTACGGAAGTCCTGTACGATTACGACACCTATGACGCGGATTCCGATGATAATTCGCAGGCTGTCATTATTGAACATAATGACCTGGATGACCAGGACCAGACGATCTTTTACCCGGATGTGAAGACCTCCGCGGTCGATGAAAAGACAAAAGAGCATGTCGGTGCCATGGAACAGTCCGTCATCGTGGATACGGTAACGCTTTCGAACCTCGTGGTCGGAAAGACCTATACGGTTACCGGAAAACTGATGGACAAAAAGACCGGGAAGGCCATAAAGAACGACAAAGGGGAAGATATCACATCAAAGACCGAACCGTTCGAAGCAACGGATACGGAAATGACGGTGGAACTGACCTTTGAGACTGGCCGGGATAATCTGGCGGGCCGGACCCTGGTCGTATTCGAGGACCTGCTCCATAACGACGTGACCGTGGCGGCGCATGCGGACCTGGAAGATGAAGACCAGAGCGTCCATTATCCGAAGATCCATACAACTGCTGTTGCGGATGACACGAAGGATCATGTCACCGAAGCGAAACAGGAAGTGACCGTCACCGATACCGTGGCCTATATGAACCTCGTACCGGGGAAAAAGTATAAGCTGGAAGGCGTGCTGGTCGACCAGGCTAACGGCAGCCCCATTAAGATCGACGGGAAAGAGATCACCGCTGAGACGGAATTCACCCCGGAGAAAGAGAATGGGACTGTGGAAATGACCTTCACGTTCGATGCTTCCGCCCTTGCGGGAACGACAACGGTTGTCTTTGAAACGATGTATTTCGAAGAAGTAAAAGTCGCTGTCCATGCGGATGTGAACGACAAAGGTCAGACCGTATATATCCCGGAGATCAAAACCTCCATCAAGGATGCCCTGACCCAGATCGATCACACGAAAGCGGATGAAAAAGCTGTCGTAATCGATACCGTTACCTACAAAAACCTGTGCCCCGGAAAAGAGTATGTTATGAAAGGCGTGCTGGTGAATAAGGCCACAGGAGAGCCTGTCACCATAAATGGAGCGCAGATCACGGCGGAGCAGGCTTTCACCCCGAAAAAAGCGGATGGGACAGTGAATATCGAGTTCACATTCAATGCTTCCGTGCTGCAGGGCGAGACCATCGTTGCTTTCGAGCGCTGCTACTATAACGATATTGAGGTTGCGATCCATGCGGATATTGAAGATGAGGACCAGACGGATTACATCCCGGAGATCGGCACGACTGCTATCGCGGATGATACGATGGACCATATCGCCCCGGCCGCAAAGAGAGTGACTATTATCGATACCGTTGCCTACAAAGGCCTGAAAGCCAATACGAAGTATACGGTATCCGGTACCCTGATGGACCAGAAGAACGGGCAGCCGGTTACGGTCAATGGCCAGAAAGTGACCGGAAGCACGACCTTTGTTACCGGCGATACCGGGGAAGGGACCGTGGAAGTGAAGTTCACCTTCAATGCTTCCGTCATGGAAGGCACGACCGTTGTCGTGTTTGAAAAGCTCTACCGGGAGGATAAACTGGTCGCTGTCCACGAGGAGATCACCGATGAGGGACAGTCGGTCCATATCCCGGAGATCCATACAACTGCCTTTGATACCAAAACGGAAGACCATGACGGCTCTTTGGGTAAGAAAGTCACGATCCAGGATAATGTCTATTTCAGCAACCTGATCCCGGGCAAACAGTATAAGGTGACCGGAAAGCTGATGGACAAAGAGACCGGAAAAGAATTCCTGGTGGATAAGGAACCGGTCACGGCGGAAGCGTATTTCACGCCGAAGAAGGCGGATGGCTATGTTGTCCTGAAGTTCTCGGTCGATCCCATGAAGCTCGCAGGAAAAACACTGGTTGCTTTTGAAGAGGTTTCTTATAACGACATTCAGCTTGCGATCCATGCGGATATCAATGATAAGGACCAATCGGTAAGATTCATCGAGATTCGTACGACTGCCGTTGAACATGACAGCAGCTCAAAGGAGATGGCAATCGGGACCGAAGCTGTCCTGACGGATATCGTCTTCTATAAGAACCTGACTCCCGGAAAAGAATACATCTTAAAGGGTGAAGTCATGGATAAGGAGACCGGAAAAGGTATCGGCGTTACTTCAGAGGTGAAGTTTCAACCGGGCGGGGATCCTAACGGCGACATCTCGGTAGATTTCGTGCTGAATACGGAAAAACTCCAGGGAAAGACCCTGGTCGTCTTTGAGAAACTGTATGACCTGAAAGGCAACTTGCTCGCGGAACATGAGGACCTTGACGATGAAGGCCAGACAGTTACTGTCCCGGTCAAACCGGAAACGCCGAAGAAACCGCACACGATCCATACTGGCGACGGGAATAACATGGTTCCCTGGTTCCTCTTGATGGCAGGGTCTGTTGCTGCGGGAGCCGCGGCAGTCGTGGTGCTGAAGAAGAAACGCACCTGGCCGGGTAGCCCCGCCTGAAAGCGGCATGGAGTGGGAACCATAAAACTGACAAAGTAAAGGAAGTATTATTCAGGAATAACGGCTGTGGACCTTTTGGTCTGCAGCCGTTTTCCGTGAAAGGAGAAGAACATGACAAGGTTTATCAAGATCGGCAGGTACTACATCAACATGGAACGCATCGATATCATCCGCCACTGCGCGGGAGACGTTATAGAAGTGGTCATGCGTGATGGCCGGCTTTTATACGGCAGCATGAAGGACCTGAAGAAAATGGAGATCATAGAAAGGCCGTAAGGGCAGATCCCCTGCGGCCGGAGAGGAGGTGGCAATGGCAGTATTCCGTGTGCCTAAGAATAAAGACTACACCATCATGGCCAACCATCACCTGCGGGACAAACAGCTGTCATTAAAAGCAAAAGGCCTTTTAAGCCTGATGCTTTCCCTTCCGGAGGACTGGGACTACACCCTAAGAGGTCTTGCATCGATCTGCAGGGACGGGACCGAGAGCATCAGCGCTGCAGTAAGGGAACTGGAAACCGGCGGATATATTGAAAGGAGACAGAGCCGTAATGAGAAAGGACACTTCGTTCACTGGGAATACACGATCCTGGAGAAGCCGAAACGGCAAAACCCGGATACGGAAAAACCAGATACGGGAAATCCGGATACGGAGAAACCGGATACGGGAAAACCGTATCAGGAAAATCCCGTGCAATTAAATACTAAAGAATCAAGTACGGAAGAATTAAATACTGATTCATTAAATACTTATCTATCAAATCAGGTGGAAGCACCCCAGGGAGAGGAGCTGAAGGGGAAATCATCCGGACCCGGAACCGCTTCTGATGATGAGATGGATGAGGCAGAAAAAAGAGAAGCATATCTTAAGCTGATCAGGAAGAACATCGATTACGATATCCTCCTGCAGATCTATCCTTATAGCCAGGCTCAGATCGATGGTTTCATTGACCTGATACTGGATACTTTAAACTGCCGGTCACCCACTATCCTGATCGGCAGCAACGAGATCCCAACTGAAGTAGTGAAGTCAAAACTACTGAAGCTGAATATGAGTCATTTACAGTATGTGCTTGATTCCATGCAGGAGAACACGACGAAGGTTGCCAACATCCGAAAGTATATGCTTGCTATGCTCTATAATGCTCCGGCGACAATCGACAGTTATTATGTGTGCCAGGTGAACTATGACAGGAAAAATAAAGGAAAAGTGATTAAAGGGAGGATAGGGCAAGTCAGAGATTGTCGCTATACAGGGGGCGAGTCCTTATGATATATTTTAGTAACAGAATAGGCATATAAAAGCCAAGATAGTAGCGGAGGAAGAAGTTGTGTTATGAATGAGTTGCAGAATCTATCGCAGATTTTTCAAAATAAGATTTTTAGAATACCAGATTATCAAAGAGGATATGCATGGCAGGATCTTCAACTTCGCGATTTTTGGGAGGATATAGTCAATCTTCAGGTAGAAAGGTATCACTACACTGGGTTGCTTTCTTTGAAAGTGCTCAGTAGAGCTGAAAGTCAGAAACTTGGTAATGATGATAGGTGGCTTCTTCAGAGCGGCTTTAAAGCATATCATATCGTGGATGGCCAGCAGCGCCTTACCACGTTTGTTATTATGCTAAATGAGATCATCGAGTTCGTCTGCCACCTTCCGGAGAACGAGGGTAAATCTGACGAGTTCATTTATCTCGGGTTTGAAAATATAAAGGATATTCGGGCAAAGTATGTATGCCGCAAACGTCCGCCGGATGGACTGATTGTCACCTATATGTTCGGTTATGAGAATGATAATCCTAGCGCGGAATACCTGAAGTACCGCATTTTGGGACAGCCATTTGGAGGAACGATCAAAGAAACCTATTATACGAAGAATCTGAAATATGCAAAGGATTTTTTTACCAGGGAGCTGCAGGCATTTTATGAAATCAAAGGGATCGATGGGATCGCGGAGCTGTATCGCAAACTCACCCTGCAACTTATGTTCAATATCCATGAGATTGAAGACGATTATGATGTGTTCGTGGCGTTTGAGACCATGAATAATCGTGGTAAAAGACTGACAAATCTGGAACTATTAAAGAACCGTCTTATCTACCTGACAACGCTTTATCCGAAAGAGATACTTGACGAAACGAATGAGGTCGCACTCCGGGAATTGATCAACAAGGCGTGGATGGAAGTCTATTATCAGCTCGGCAGAAATGAAAATGACCTGCTTTCCGATGACGAGTTCCTCAGGGCACACTGGATCATGTATTTCGCATATTCCAGAAAGAAAGGCGACGATTATATCAAGTTCCTGCTGCGGAAGTTCTCCCATAAGTCAATCTTCGAAAATGTCCTGCAGCCGCTTTCGGAAGAAGAGGATGCCGCAGATACTATTCCGGATCCAGAGGCAGATGACGACGATGAGCTGAATCTGGATCTGCCTGAACCGATTTCAGGGGAGTTCCTCCAACCGAAGGAAATTATGGACTATGTCAATAGCCTGAATGAAGCGGCGGAGTATTGGTATTACACTTTCTATCCGGAAAAGTGCTCATCGATTAGTGACGAAGAGCAGGTTTGGCTAGATAAGCTGAACCGTATCGGTATCGGTTACTTCCGTCCGATAGTTGCTGTTTCTTTGATCCCGAGGCTCGGATACTCGAAGGAAGATCGAATTGCTTTCTTCAAGGCTACAGAGAGGTTCATTTTCATTAACTTCCGGATGGCAATGTACCAGTCCAGTTATAAGAGCAGTGATTATTACAGAAAAACGAGAGAAGTCTATACCGGCAATATGTCACTATCAGAAGTGACCGATGATTTGAATACTACGACTGACGGGAACGCAAAAGACGCTGTCCGCGTATTCCTTACCAGAATGAACCGTAGATTCATATCTGCCGACGGCTTCTATAGCTGGCGTGACTTAAGGTACTTCCTATACGAGTATGAGTATACACTTGCCACGAAATACAAACTGGAAAAACTCTCCTGGGCCCTCCTCACCAAAGTAGTCAAGGACCGTATTACGGTAGAGCATATCCTCCCGCAGACACCGACAAAACTGTATTGGCGTAATAACTTCCGTCAGTTTAGCGACGTGGAGATCAAACTGTTGTCTTCTTCACTCGGCAATATGCTACCACTTTCCCAGAGCATTAATTCTAGCCTGCAGAATGACAGCTTTGATGATAAAAAAGCCAGAGGTTATGCAAACGGAAGTCACTGTGAGGTAGAGATCTCCAAGGAGCAGACATGGGATGCGCAACATATCTATGACCGAGGAATCAAGTTGCTCCGGTTTATGGAATCACGCTGGGGCTTTGAGTTCGAAAGCATAGACCAGATGGATGAGCTGCTGCATATCGGCTTCGTGAAGGATGGACGTGAGATACCAGAGGAAATCACAGAAGAAATCGTGGCGGCTACACCTGAGGAAGCTGATGATGAAAGAACACATGATGTTTCAACAGTGATCCTGAAGTGGGCCAAGGCAAAAGAAGCAGCTGGAGAGATCCATATTGATTTGGACCAATGCTCAAACACCTACTGCAGGTTCAGAACAGATGCAATGACGGCGCTTTTACCAGACGCACCGGAAGCAAAGAGCGGATGGAGCACAAAGAACCATTACTACTATGAGGTAGTCAATAATAAAAGAACCCGTGTAAAAACCGGCCCGAAAGGCAACATTGTCGGTATGCAGTTGGCACTAAGCGGAAAGAATATCCCGGCGGATCTGAAGGAAATCTGCGAAAGAATAAATGTGCATTATCCTTCCAAACGGCAATATGAGAATTGGTACTGGCGCATCCCGTACGGCGCAGAGCGATTTGTGGTTCCTTATGATATGGAGGAGAAAGAAATCATCAAACAGCTGGATAACCAGTTCGCAGTGCTCATGAATTATGAGAAGAATCTGATTCAGGTGATGAACAATGAGTAATTCGGAAAATCCTAAAAAAGGAGCTGATTTCCAAAGGCAGGTGCAGGAGTATTTCAACAAGAGATATGGCCTTGGTTTTGAGTTGGAAAAGAAGATTCCAATAGGAGAGCCTCCAAAGGATCACAAGTTCGATATTGTTAACCTTTCCAAGGGTGTCGCAATTGAATGTAAGAGGTATACTTGGACGGAAACAGGTAATGTCCCAAGCGCTAAAATGGGATTTGTCAATGAGGCTGTATTTTATTTATCTTTTCTTCCTGATAGTTACAAGAAGTACATAGTGATGCTCTATTCCTATCATCAGAAGCGACATGAGACTTTGGCGGAGTATTACCATAGGACTTATCAACACTTATTAGGAGATGTTATTGTTGCGGAATACAATCCGGATAATCAACAGATGCGTGTTATTGGTAAGTCAGAGCAGGACAACGTAATAGATGGACTGTTGGCGGAGGACTCAAGAAATAGCATATACGATGAAAATCAGTTTTTTGCTATGCCAGATAATTGTTATACTCGTCCGGCACAAATACCGATTCGAAAGGAAAGACTCTATTACTTGGAGCATACATATTCTCCGCAAGCAAATGATAAATGGGTAATGTTTCACCATCCAAATCATTTTATGATTTATGAAAGGGAATCTCGGCAATGCATTTTTGATGCAAGATATGATTGTTATCGCTCAAATACAGATTGGGATAAGGAAGAAGACCCGATTGTAGCAGTGCTTTATGAAATGACAATCAATCTGGATACAACACCATATAATGAGATTTATCCAAAGAGAGGCGATTTTGGAGTATTGGCAGATCTAATATTAGAGGATTTATGACCTTTAATTATACAGACTGCAACTGTAGAGAGTAGCGCTCAAAATGAAGGCTGCTTTCTTATATGGGAGGTGATTATTTGCAGGAAGACTTAACAAACAGAACCATAGCGCTGTCGATTCGGACAGCTTCTATGTCGGCCCGGACACTGCAGGATGCAATCCGGGCTGTATTAATGCAGATGCGGCAGGAAGAAATGAAATCCGTGATGTTGAAACAGCAGAAGCAGGTGAAGGCAGCTGTGGAGCCGAAGGGGAAACAGTCACTGAAATCCTTGATGGGATCCAATGCAACCCTTTCCAACCTAGAAGTAACAAAGGAAAACCTTCGGCCGTTTCAGAAAGTGGCGGATAAATATGGCATTGATTTCTCGGTGACCAAAGAAAAAGGGACATCCCCGCCCCGGTATCTGGTGTTCTTCAAAGGCAAGGACGTGGATGTGATCACTGCAGCATTCCAGGAGTTCACCCGGACAAAGCTCGGAATCGATGAAAAACAGTCGATAAAAGAATCCTTGGATACGATCACAAAGGAAAGCAAAATGAAGAAGCATGAAAGGAACCAGACGCTTACCAAGGGCAGGCAGAAGATCCGGGTGCAGCCGCCAAGGATGAAAACGAAGGTGAAAGTCCCGGAGGTCACCAGATGACAAAGAAGAGGATCCTTCTTTACAGCGCAGTCTACGGACTGTTTTTTTGTTGCCTGCTTTTGGTTGTTGCCGGATACCGTGCCAGCCCAGGAACAGGGATCGGCGAGAAAATCCTGACGATCCGGGAGGGGATCAGGATGGCGATCCGGCATCCGTTGGCAATGTTAAAGACCACGGAGGTCATGATTGCCGTTCTTGGAACGGGCATGCTATTTCTGGCAGTCCGGATCAACCATCAGAACCAGAAAAAGTTCCGGAAGGGAGAGGAGTACGGTTCGGCCAGATGGGGGAACAGACGGGATATTGCGTCTTTCATGGATCCGGATCCCGCGAAGAACGTGATCCTTACGAAAACGGAAGGGCTGACCATGGACAGCCGGCCTAAAGACCCGAAATATGCCAGGAATAAGAACGTCCTGATCATCGGAGGGTCCGGTTCCGGAAAGACCCGTTTTTACGTTACACCAAATATAATGCAGCTTCATTCTTCCTACGTTATTACCGACCCGAAAGGCACGATCATCGAAAACGTCGGGACCCTGCTTTTGGCTGCCGGTTACAAGGTCAAAGTGCTGAACACGGTCAACTTTTCCAAGAGCATGCACTACAACCCCTTCTCCTATATCCACAGCGAAAAAGACATCCTGAAATTCGTGAACGTCATCATGGCGAACACGAAGGGAGAAGGGGAGAAATCCGGCGAGGATTTCTGGGTCAAGGCGGAACGCCTGTTATACTGTGCGCTGATCGGGTACATCTGGTACGAAGCCCCGGAGCGGGAGCAGAACTTCTCCATGCTGCTGGACCTGATAAATGCCTCCCAGGCAAAGGATGAGGATGAAGATTTCCAGAGCCCGGTGGATATTCTGTTTAACAGGCTGAAAAGCTGGGATCCGGAACACTTTGCGGTGAGGCAATATACAAAGTTTAAACTTGCTGCCGGAAAAACACTGAAAAGTATCCTTGTCAGCTGCGGTGCCCGTCTTGCACCTTTCGATATCAAAGAGCTCCGCGACCTTACAGAATATGATGAGCTTTCGATTGATATGATCGGTGAGAGGAAAACTGCGTTGTTCCTGATTATGTCCGATACGGACACGACCT